>OCMG01000004.1:987500-1287500 GCA_900215285.1 Ensifer adhaerens | reverse complement strand
GCGAAGGCCCACGCGCTTCATCATGTCCTCGACCTTCGCGCGGCGTTCAGCCGCGGAAAGCTTCGAGTTGATCTTCAGCGGCTCTTCGAGAATGTCGCCGACCTTCTGGCGCGGATTGAGCGAGCCATAAGGGTTCTGGAACACGATCTGCACGCGGGAGCGCAGAGACGCATCGCCCACCAGCGCCGGCTTGCCGCCAATGGTAAGTTCTCCGTCCGAGGGCGTCTCGATCATGGTGGCGAGACGAGCGAGTGTCGATTTCCCGCAGCCCGATTCTCCGACCACGGCCAGCGTCTTGCCGCGTTCGAGCTTGAAGCTTACGCCGTTCAGTGCCTTGACGGTCGCGGCCGGCTTGAAGAGCTTGCGGCCCGCTTCGTAATACCGCTTGAGGTCGCGGCCTTCCATCACGACATCGCTCATGCCGCACCTCCCAGACGTTGCGGCTCGCCATTCAACAGCGGATAGAAACAGAGCGCATTGCCCAATGCCGGGCCCTGCCGCGGCGGTTTCGTCTGACAGGCCGCATCCGCAAAGCTGCAGCGCGGCGCGAAGAGACAGCCCGGCGGCCGGTCGAACTGGCCGGGGACAACGCCCGGGATCGACGGCAGTCGCTGCCCGTCGATGGCGCGCTCCGGCAGCGAGGCCAGCAGGCCCGCGGTATAGGGGTGATGCGGATCGGCAAACAGCGCCTTCACCGGCTGCTCCTCCACCTTCTGCCCCGCATATTGCACCTGAACGCGCTCAGCGGTTTCGGCCACCACACCCATGTCATGGGTGATCAACACCAGGGCCATGCCGTTCTCGCGCTGCAGGCGCACCAGCAGTTCGAGGATCTGCGCCTGGATCGTCACGTCCAGCGCCGTCGTCGGCTCGTCGGCGATCAAGAGCTTGGGATTGCAGGCGAGCGCCATGGCGATCATGACGCGCTGGCTCATGCCACCCGACATCTGGTGAGGGAAGTTGGAGAGCCGGTCTTCGGGCGCGGGAATGCCGACGAGCTTCAGAAGCTCGATCGACCGCGCCCGGCGTTCGGTCCGGTTGAGGCCCATGTGGAGCCTGAGCGTCTCGCCCAGCTGATAGCCCACCGTGAAGCACGGATTGAGGCTCGACATCGGCTCCTGGAAGATCATGGCAATGTCCTTGCCGATGATCTTGCGGCGCTCGCGGGCGCTCATCCTCGCCAGGTCCTTGCCGTCGAAGGCCATGCGGTCGGCGGTGATCTTTGCCGTCCAGGGGAGCAAACCCATGACGGCCAGCATCGCGACCGACTTGCCCGAACCGGATTCGCCGACAATGGCGAGGATCTCGCCCTTGTCGCAGGTCAGCGAAACGCCGTCGACCGCGCGGAACACCCCGCTTGCCGTCTGGAATTCCACCGTGAGGTTGGAGATTTCAAGAAGCGCCTTATCACGACCTACCATGTCACGACCTCTTCAGCTTGGGATCGAGCGCATCGCGCAGGCCGTCCCCCATGAGGTTGATCGCCAGCACCGTGATGAGGATCGCAAGACCCGGAAAGGTGACGACCCACCAGGCGCGCTGGATGAACTCGCGGGCTTCCGCCAGCATCGTCCCCCATTCCGGCGTCGGTGGCTGCGCGCCCATGCCAAGAAAGCCAAGCGCTGCCGCATCAAGGATCGCGGCCGAAAAGGCGAGCGTCGCCTGCACAATGAGCGGGGCGAGACAGTTCGGCAGGATGGTGATGAACATCAGGCGCAGCCACCCGGCACCGGCCACGCGGGAGCCGACGACATAATCCTTGTTTTTTTCCGTCATCACCGCCGCGCGCGTCAACCGAACGAAATGCGGCAGATCGACAAGTGCAATGGCGATCATCGCATTCATGAGGCCGGGGCCGAGGATCGCCACGAGCACCAACGCCAGGAGAAGCGAAGGAAAGGCCAGGATGACATCCATGACTCGCATGATCGCAGAGTCGACCCAACCACCCAGATAGCCGGCGATCAGCCCGACGAGCACGCCGGATACGACGGCAATCGATACGACGACAATGCCGATGAACAGCGAGTAACGCGATCCGTAAATGAGACGGGAGAGGATGTCTCGTCCGACCGCGTCAGTCCCCAGCAGGAAGGAGCTGGTTCCCCCGCTCATCCAGGCCGGCGGCAGCAAGATCATCGACTGATTCTGCACGTCAGGCAGATGAGGCGAGATCAGCGGTGCGAAAATGGCCGTGAAAACGACCAGCGCGAAAACAAGAAGCCCGATCACGGCCCCTTTCGAACGCGTGAAATAGTACCAGAATTCCGCCATTGCGGACTGGCGCTTGAGAGTGATGTCGGCTGCATCGGTCATCCGCCCCTCCTACTTCCGCACGCGCGGATTGATGAACCCGTAAGCCACGTCGACCAGAAGGTTGACGATCATGATAATGCCCGCAATCAGCAGCAGCCCACCTTGAACAACAGGATAGTCGCGCTTGAACACCGCATCCACCATCCATTTCCCCACACCGGGCCAGGAAAAGATCGTTTCCGTCAGGATGGCACCCGCCATCAGAACGCCAATCTGCAGACCGATCGTCGTGACGACCGGGATCAACGCGTTTCGAAGCGCATGAATGCCGATGACCCTGAAGGGTCCGAGGCCCTTGGAACGTGCCGTACGCACATAATCCTCGCCGAGGACTTCAAGCATGGCCGAGCGCGTCTGACGCGCAATCACCGCCAGCGGAATCGTCGCCAGAACGATGGAGGGGAGGATCAGGTGGCTCACCGCGGATGAAAACGCCCCTTGCTGTCCGGAAAGGAGGCTGTCGATCAGCATGAAGCCCGTCACCGGCGGGAAGAAATACATCAGGGAAATGCGGCCTGAAACGGGTGTCCAGCCGAGATAGCCGGAGAAAAAGATGATGAGCAGCAACCCCCACCAGAAAATCGGCATCGAATAGCCAACGAGTGCCGTTCCCATCAGTGTCTGGTCGATCCACGAACCGCGCCTGACAGCAGCCACCACACCGGCGGGAATACCCAGAGCAACGGCAAGGATGATCGCACAGATGGACAATTCCAGCGTGGCCGGAAAGAGATTGCGAAACTCCGTGAGGACCGGCCTCTTGGTGGTGATCGACGTGCCGAGATCGCCGTGAAGCACGCCGCGCAGATAATCGAGATATTGCAGCAGCATCGGCTTATCAAAGCCGAACTGGTGGACAAGCTCCTGATACCGTGCCGCCGTAACGCCACGTTCCCCGGCCATCGCGATGATCGGGTCGCCCGGAAGCAGCCGGATGAAGAGAAACGAAACGAATGTGACGCCGATGAAGGTCGGGATCAGAAGGCCGAGCCGTCTTAGGAAAAAGCCGAACATGAGAAACCCCGTCGAGTGACTGCAAACAGCAACCGTCTGAAGCACCGCCACGAATAAACGCAGCGGTGCTTCGCTCGGAAACGGGTCTACAAATCAGTTTTCGATATCGACATCGTCGAAGCGGTGCGAGCCGAGCGGATCCTGAAGGTATCCTTTCACCTTGCTGGACATCGGCAGGACAACCAGCGAATGGGCAATGGTTGCCCACGGAGCCTGTGCCTTGAACATCGCCTGTGCCTGTTCGTAAAGCTTCGTACGCTCGGCCTTGTCGGAAATCTCCGCGGCCTTCTTGACGACGTCGCTGAACTCCTTGTCACACCAGGCGGCCTTGTTGCCAGAACCCACGGCATCGCAGCTCAGCAGCGGCGTCATGAAGTTGTCCGGATCGCCGTTGTCGCCCGTCCAGCCGGCAAGAACGGCACCGTCATGCTTGGGGTCGGCGGCCAGTTTCAGATATTGCGTCCAGTCGTAGGTCACGATCTCGACGCCGACGCCAACCTTGGCGAAGTCGGCCTGGATCAGTTCCGCCATGCGACGCGCATTCGGATTGTAAGGCCGGGCAACGGGCATGGCCCAGATCTTCATCTTCAGATCCTTGACGCCAGCCTTTTCCAGCATCGCCTTGGCGGCGGCGGGATCGTACTTGTCGTCCTCCGTCTTGCTGTCATAGGACCACATGGTCGGCGGAATGGGGTTTTTGGCGACCTCGCCAATGCCCGGATAAACCGCTTCGAGAATGGCCTTCTTGTTGATGGCCATGTTCAGCGCCTTGCGGACCTCGGCCTTGTCGAACGGCGGCTGCGTCGTATTGTAGGCAAGATAGCCGATGTTCAAACCCGGCTGTTCCATGACCGTCAAGGACTTGTCGGCCTTGAGACCGGGGATGTCGGCCGGAGACGGGGCATTGGCCACCTGGCATTCGCCTGCCTTCAGACGCTGCATGCGCACGGCCGCATCCGGCGTGATCGCAAAGACGAGATCGTCGATCTTCTGCTTCCCGCCCCAATAATCGGGATTGGCCTTGTAGCGGATGACCGCGTCCTGCTGATAGGCGACAAAACTGAAGGGTCCGGTACCGAGCGGCTTCTGGTTGAGCTGGATCTGGTTTTTGTCGGCGATCAGTTTGTCGGCATATTCCTTCGACATGATCGAGGCGAAATCCATGGCCAGATCCGCAAGCATGGGCGAATTCGGCGTGGTCAGCGTCAGCTTGACCGTGTTGTCGTCAACCTTCTCCCAGGACTTGATGAGCTTGGGCAGGGACATGTCCGCATAATAGGTATAGTCGCCGCCATTGACATAGGCGTGGTAGGGATTGTCCTTGTTGCTCATGCGGTCGAACGTGAAGATCACGTCATCGGCATTGAAGTCGCGCGTTGGCGTGAAGTAATCCGTCGTCTGGAATTTGACGCCCTTGCGCAGCTTGAATGTGTAAACGAGCCCATCGGGCGAAATCGTCCAGCTTTCAGCAAGCCCCGGAACCACATCGGTAGTGCCGCGCTTGAACTCGACAAGCCTGTTGTAGACGGGCTTGGAGGACGCATCGAAGGTCGTTCCCGACTCACTAAGCCCCGGATCGAACCCTTCAGGCGAACCTTCGGAACAATAGACCAGCGTCTTGGACCAGGCGGAGGTTGCAAAGGCGGAGGCCAGCGCCGAAGCGGCCAGCAGAAGAGCCAATTTTTTCATGGCGATTTTTTCCCAGTTATATTTTTGGTTTCGCCCGTTGCCTCGGGCTTGCCGCAAGGAAAGCGTATTTGCGCCGTGAAAGCAACTCGTCCCATTTCGAAATTTTCCGGTTGGACAAAATTTGGCCATCACCAGGCAAGCTGGCGCCGGCGGCCGCGACATCCCTGACGATTGCCTTTGACCTTCCGGGCAAGCCCCTGTATTGCAAGGCTCAATCGAGCGCGCTTGTTGCTGCTATGCCGAGCGCCGGCCCTCATTTTGAGACGTATGTTATGAAATTTCTGGACGAAGCCAAGGTTTACATCCGATCGGGTGACGGCGGCGCAGGCGCGGTGTCTTTCCGCCGCGAAAAATTTGTCGAATTCGGCGGTCCCGACGGCGGTGACGGCGGACGCGGCGGCGACGTGTGGGTGGAGGCCGCCAACGGCCTGAATACGCTCATCGATTTTCGCTATCAGCAGCACTTCAAGGCTGGCACCGGCACCCATGGCATGGGCCGCAACCGCACCGGCGCCAAGGGCGCGGAAGTGACGTTGAAGGTTCCGGTCGGCACGCAGATCTTCGAGGAAGACGGCGAGACGCTGATCGTCGACATGGTGAGCGAAGGCCAGCGTTTCCGGCTTGCTGCCGGCGGCAATGGCGGCTTCGGCAACACGCATTTCAAGTCGCCGACCAACCAGGCCCCACAATGGGCCAATCCCGGCCTTCCGGGCGAGGAAAAGACGCTCTGGCTGCGGCTGAAACTGATCGCAGACGCTGGCCTCGTCGGCCTGCCCAATGCCGGCAAGTCCACGTTCCTGTCGGTCGTCACGCGCGCCCGGCCGAAGATCGCCAACTACCCCTTCACGACGCTGCATCCGAATCTCGGCGTTGCGACCGTGGATGGCCGCGAATTCATCATCGCCGACATTCCGGGCCTGATCGAAGGCGCGCATGAAGGCACGGGCCTCGGCGACCGCTTCCTCGGTCACATCGAGCGCACCCGCGTGATCCTCCATCTCGTCTCCGCGATGGAAGAGAATGCGGGCAAGGCCTACAAGACGGTCAAGAAGGAGCTCGACGCCTATGGCGGCGGGCTGACCGACAAGGCCGAAATCGTCGCCCTCTCCCAGATCGACGTGGTTGATCCGGCGGAGTTGAAGAAGAAGCTCGCCTCGCTGAAACGCGCCTCGGGCCAGACACCGCTGGCCATTTCCGCCATCACAGGCGTTGGCATGCGCGAGGTGCAACGCGAACTCGCCCGCATCATCGACGAGGCCCGCCGCGCCGATCCGGGCGTTCAGGCGGCCACTGCCGCGCACGGCCATTCCGGCCGCAAGCCGAAGCAGGAACCGATCTATGACGAAGACGATGATGGCGAAGACTGGGACGATTGAGCCATGCCCGTAAAGCGCAAGAAACCCTCCGCCTGCAAACGCATCGTCATCAAGATCGGCTCGGCGCTGCTGGTAGATCGTAAGTCGGGACTTAAGAAAGCCTGGCTTGACACGGTCTGCGAGGATATCGCGGCGCTCCGCAAGGCCGGCGTCGAGGTTCTCGTCGTCTCCTCGGGCGCGATTGCCATGGGCCGCACGGTGCTCGACCTGCCCTCCGGCATCCTGAAGCTCGAGGAAAGCCAGGCCGCCGCTGCCGTCGGCCAGATCGCGTTGGCGCGTGCCTGGAGCGAAAGCCTCTCCTTTCATTCCATCGTCGCCGGCCAGATCCTGCTGACGTTGGGCGATACGGAAGAGCGCCGCCGCTACTTGAACGGCCGCGAGACGATGAACCAGCTGCTCAAGCTTGGCGCCGTCCCGATCATCAACGAGAACGACACGGTCGCGACGACCGAAATCCGCTATGGCGACAACGACCGCCTCGCCGCCCGCGTCGCCACCATGGTCGGCGCCGACCTGCTGATCCTGCTCTCGGATATCGATGGTCTCTACACCGCCCCGCCGCATCTCGACCCGGACGCAAAGCTGATCGAGGAAATCCCGGCGATCACACCCGAGATCGACGCCATGGCGGGTGGTCCGGCGTCTGAACTGTCGCGTGGCGGAATGCGCACCAAGATCGATGCCGGCAAGATCGCGACCTCCGCCGGCTGCGCCATGATCATTGCTTCCGGCAAACCCGACCATCCGCTCGCCCTCATCGAGGCCGGCGGGCGTCATTCCTGGTTCACCGCGTCTGGCAACCCGTCCACGGCGCGCAAGACCTGGATTGCCGGCAAGCTGCAACCCGCCGGCAGGATTCGGGTGGACGAGGGCGCCGAAAAGGCGCTCTTCTCCGGCAAGAGCCTGCTTCCCGCCGGCGTCAAGGCACTGGAAGGCGATTTCAGCCGTGGCGACACGGTGGCGATCGTAACCCTTTCCGGAACCGAGATCGCGCGCGGTCTGTCTGCCTATGACGCGGACGAGGCACGCCAGATCCTCGGCAAGAAAAGCAGTGAAATCGCCGAGATTCTCGGCTATGCAGGCCGCTCTGCCATGGTCCATCGCGACGATCTCGTGATGACCGCAGCGCGGGAAAAGGCTTGAGACGACATCTTCAAGCGAAAGGATGAGACGATGTTGGACGGAACGAAGGACAAGGCCGCTGTCGAGACGCTGATGCTCGAAATCGGGCGCAAAGCCCGTGCCGCCGCCCGACCGTTGAGCATCGCTTCCGCCGAGCGCAAACATGCCGCTCTTGTCGCCATGGCGACCTATATCGTTGCGGACATGGACAAGATTCTCGCTGCCAACGCGCTGGATCTGGAAAATGCGCGCGAAGCACAAATGGCCGCCTCCATGGTCGACCGCCTGACGCTGAGCGAAACCCGCATCCGCGACATGGCGAACGGCATCCGCGCCATTGCCGACCTGAAGGACCCCGTCGGCGAAGTCATCGCCGAATGGGATCGGCCGAACGGCCTCCACATCGAGCGCGTCCGCACGCCGCTCGGCGTCATCGGCGTGATCTATGAAAGCCGCCCGAACGTGACGGCAGACGCCGGCGCGCTCTGCCTTGCGGCCGGCAATGCCGTGATTCTCCGCGGCGGGTCGGATTCGATCAACTCTTCGCAAGCCATCCATGCCTGCCTCGTGCGCGGATTGAAAGATGCAGGCCTGCCGGAAGCGGCAATCCAGATGGTGCCGACCACAGACCGCGCCGCCGTCGGCGCAATGCTGGCCGGTCTCGGCGGCAATCTCGATGTCATCGTGCCGCGTGGCGGCAAGAGCCTCGTGGCGCGCGTCCAGTCGGAAGCCCGCGTGCCGGTCTTCGCGCATCTGGAAGGCATCTGCCATCTCTATATCGACAAGTCGGCCAAGCTCGACATGGCGGTCGAGATTGCCGTTAATGCCAAGATGCGCCGCACCGGCATTTGCGGAGCCGCAGAAACGCTGCTCGTCGACCGCGCCTGCGCCGCGACACACCTGAAGCCGATCCTGGAGGCGCTGGCCGCCAAGGGCTGCGAAATCCGTGCCTCGCAAGAGGTCATGGCGCTCGTGCCGAACCTGAAAGCCGCGACGGAAGAAGACTGGTCGACCGAATACCTCGATGCGATCATCTCGGTCGCCCTCGTGGACGGCATCGGTGGCGCCATCGACCACATCGCCCGCTATTCGTCGAACCACACGGAAGCCATCGTCGCGGAAGATGCAGGCGCCGTCGAACGTTTCTTCAACGAGATCGACAGCGCTATTCTGCTCCACAATGCCTCGACGCAGTTCGCCGATGGCGGCGAATTCGGCATGGGGGCGGAAATCGGCATCGCCACCGGCAAGATGCATGCCCGCGGCCCGGTCGGCGTCGAGCAGCTCACCTCGTTCAAATACCGGGTGCGCGGCAACGGCCAGGTAAGGCCCGGCTGACGCGTGGAGACGGAAGCGGCTCTCTCCGATCGCTATCTCACCATGCCGCACACCGAGCGCGGCATGGTCATCGGCCTGTTCGGCGGGTCTTTCAATCCGCCGCATGAGGGCCACAAGCTCGTCGCCGAAATCGCGCTGAAACGCTTGAGGCTAGACCGGCTCTGGTGGATGGTGACGCCCGGAAACCCGCTGAAAAGCCATAGCGGCCTTGCGCCGCTTGCCGAGCGCATCGCCGCTTGCGAGGCCATGGCGAGCGACCCGCGCATTCAGGTCACCGCTTTTGAGAAGCGGATGAACAACAGCTACACGGCCGAGACGCTTGCCGCCGTGAAGGCGCGCAACCCGGATTGCCATTTCGTCTGGATCATGGGTGCGGACAATCTGAAGAATTTCCACCGCTGGCAGAAATGGCAGGAGATCGCCGCCACCTACCCCATCGCCGTCATCGATCGCCCTGGCTCGACGCTCGCCTATCTCTCCTCCAAGATGGCCAAGACCTTCGACTATGCCCGCGTGGACGAGCAGGAAGCCCGCGCGCTGCCCTTCCGCAAGGCCCCCGCCTGGACGTTTATCCATGGGCCGCGGTCGACGCTAAGCTCGACGTCGATCCGGGCGAAGAACGGGAAGTAAGGCGCTCTTTTCTGCCCCATCGCGGATATGGCAAAGACCCCTCCCCAACCCTCCCCACAAGGGGGAGGGAGAGTGACCGCTGCGACCCGCCGCCCATCCGTCTCACCTGATCCAATCAGAGAGACAGAGGCCGCTGCAGAGGCCATGGAAGCCCGGCAACAGCGCCACATCCATCTCCCCCCTTGTGGGGGAGATGGCGGCAGCCAGAGGGGGTCTTCGCCCCACCCGCAAGACTCCCCACCCTTGCCCCACCCCAATTCACCCCCTATCTTACCACTGTCCAAAACAGGAGCCAGACCGATGAACACGATGCTGAAGACCCCGCTTTCGCCCGTCTTTGCAGCATCCTCGCAGGTTCATCATGTCTACACGCTCCCCGGCCATCACGCTCACCAGCCTTTCCGCCGCCGCGCCTGACGGCCGCACCCTCTTCAACAACCTCGATCTCAGCTTTGGCCCGGAACGCACCGGCCTTGTGGGCCGCAACGGCACTGGCAAGACAACGCTGCTGGAACTGATCGCCGGCCTTCGCGAACCGCTCACCGGGGCCATCCAGCGACGCGGCACGATCGGCTATCTGCGCCAATGGCCCGACATTCCGAAAAACGCCACCATCGCGCAAGCCATCGGCCTTGCCGACCGGCTCACCCTCTTTCGCAGGGGTCTCTCGGGAGAAGCCCTGCCAGACGAACTGGAAAAGATCGACTGGGCCATAGAGGCCGATATGGAGGCAGCCCTAGCCCGCCTCGGCCTCGCCGGCCTTGACCCGGATCGCCCGTTCGGCGCGTTAAGCGGTGGCGAGCAGACCCGCGCCCGGCTCGCTGGCCTTCTCGTTCAAAAGCCGGACTTCCTTCTGATGGACGAGCCGACCAACCATCTCGACCGCGCCGGCCGCGCCTTTATCGCCGATATCGTGCAGGGTTTCAAAGGCGGCCTCCTCATCGTCAGCCATGACCGGGAACTCCTGGAACGCATGGACCGCATCGTCGAAATCACCACGCTCGGCTTCACCGTCTGGGGCGGCAATTACAGTTTCTACCGCGCTGAGAAGGCCCGCCTGACAGAACGCGCGATGAGCGAACTCGCCTCAGCCCGCCAGCATGCCGACCGCACCGCCCGCGACATCGAAGCCGCCCGCCAGCGCAAGGAAAAGCGCGATGCCGCCGGCAAGAAGAACCGCTCCAGCGCCGGCCAGCCGAAAATCCTGCTGGATGCCGCCAAGGAACGCGCCGAAGGCTCCGCCGGTGGGCTGGGCCGCCTGACACTGCGCCAGCAGGCCGAGGCTGAGGATCGTCTGACATCGGCCAAAGAGGCCGTCGAGCGCGCCCGCAAGCTCGACTTTCATGTCAGCGGAACAGAGCTTCCCGCGGGCAAGATCGTGCTCACCATCGAAGATCTGACCGGCGGCCCGCCGCAAAATCCTCGGGTCATCGAAGGCCTCTCGCTCACCGTCACAGGTGCCGAACGCATCGCCTTGGAGGGCCCGAACGGCGCCGGCAAGACGACGCTGCTGCGCCTCATCGCCGGCCAGCTTCAGCCGGCATCAGGACTCATCCGCTGCCCGGTCCGCCTCGCCTATCTTGACCAGCGGGCGGCGATTCTGGATTTCGGCAGGAGCCTCATCGAGAATTTCCGCCGCCTCAATCCCAGTGCAACAGACAACGCAGCCTATGCGGCGCTGGCCCGCTTCCACTTCCGCAACGAGGCGGCGAAGCTGACGCCCGCGACGCTCTCCGGCGGCGAGCGGCTGCGCGCAGCACTGGCCTGCGCCATTGGCGGCGAAGACGCCGCCGGTCTGCTTCTGCTGGACGAGCCGGTCAACCATCTCGACATCGAATCGGTCGAGGCGGTGGAGGATGCGTTGAAGGCCTATCGAGGCGCCTTCCTCGCCGTCAGCCATGACGCGGAATTTCTGAACAGGATCGGCGTCACACGGCGGATTTCCCTTGAAAAGCTCAGTCCCAGGCTTAATTGAGAGCCCAAGGAACAAAAACGGCACAGGCCAAGTTCTGTATCCGCAGAACTGACTTCTTGAAAGCTTCGCAATTTGGTGCGTATCATCCTGTTGCGATCGTGAATCGCAACGTGACGTGCTGTGTTTTTGGATAGAAAGGCAAACCTCTGACAACAGTACATATCAAGGGATCTGCCCCCCGCAGCCTCCCACGGAGCAAGGACACTGGCGTCGAAGCCGCGGCCCGCGCTCTTCAACTGGTGCTTGGCAGTCTCGAAGACTCCAAGGCTGAAGATATCGTCACCATCGACATTGCCGGGAAATCGGCGCTGGGAGACTACATGGTAGTCGTCTCCGGGCGATCGAACCGCCATGTCAGCGCCATCGCCGATCACCTCATCACCGATCTCAAGGACGAAGGCTTCGGGTCTCCCCGGGTCGAAGGTCTCGAGACGGGCGATTGGGTCCTGATCGACACGGGCGACATTATCGTGCATGTGTTCCGTCCGGAAATCCGCGAGTTCTACAACATCGAAAAGATGTGGCAGGCTCCGGATATGGAAGACGGCAGGCTGCACTAGGTCGGCGCGGATCGCGCTCACTTATGGGTAGTCGTGCGACGATGACGTGAGGTGAGCGCATGCGGGTTGGACTTTTCGCTGTGGGACGGCTGAAAGCCGGACCGGAGAAGGATCTTGCGGCGCGTTATCTCGACCGTTTCGCAAAGGCCGGACCAGCCATCGGCCTTGAATTCTCCCGCGTAGTCGAAGTCCAGGAAAGCCGCCTGCCGCAGCCGGAAGGCCGCAAGCGCGAAGAAGCCGGCATGCTCGACAAGGCATTGCCGGACGGCGCTGTCCTCATTCTGCTCGACGAGCGCGGCAAGGCGCTGGGCTCGGAGGATTTCGCCAGCCTCATCGGCCGCTATCGCGACGACGGCAAGCGCGACATGATGATTGCCATCGGCGGCGCGGACGGGCTCGATCCCGATTTGGTGGCGCGGGCCGACGCGCAGATCTGCTTCGGTAAGATGACCTGGCCGCACCAGCTGGTGCGCATCATGGCCGCCGAACAGCTCTATCGCGCCGTCACCATTCTTTCCGGACATCCCTATCACCGGGCGTGACCGACTTCTGTCACAATCTCCCCGCACAAGCTTGCCGAAGGGTTGGTTCTTTAAGCTACGCAGCTTCAGGATGAGAGCCGCCGGAGCACAGAAGCCCGCATGACGTTGAAACTGGTACGAGGAAGCGAAAGGTCGGCGCGCCGCGCCGCATGGCCGCTTGTCCTCCTCCCGGCTCTGGTTCTCGCACCCGTCGACATCCACACATCCGGTGCGCAGGACGCAACGACCGCGCCGAAGCAGGACCGCGCGGCCGCCGACAATCCGGCGGGCGCGACGCCGGCCGACCCGACCGCAGACCTTGCCGCACGCCGGGAGGCGACGCGCCAGGAGCTCGAGACGCTGTCCAAGACGATCAACCTGTCGGACGAACGCGTCGAGACGTTGAAAAAGGGCATCGCCGATCTGAAGCAGAACACGGCCGACATTCGCGACGCCCTTGTCGTTTCAGCCACGCGCCGCAAGGAACTGGAGGCAAAGATTGCCGAAGGCGAGAAATCGCTGACCGATCTTCGTGCCGAAGAAACGGAGACCAAGGCCTCCTTGCACGACCGGCGCGGATTGCTGGCGGAAGTTCTCGCCGCATTGCAGCGCATGGGTCGCAACCCGCCGCCCGCGCTTCTCGTCACGCCGGAGGATGCCTTGTCCTCCGTGCGCAGCGCCATTCTTCTGGGCGCCGTCGTTCCCGGCATCCGCCACGAGACCGACAAGCTGGTCGCAGATCTCTCGAGGCTTGCCGATACCCGCAAGAAGATCGATGACGAGCGAGCATCGCTGACCTCTCTCATGACCTCGAACCTTGAGGAAGAGCGGCGCATGAACCTGCTGATCGCCGAGAACGACAAGAACGCCGCGCAGACCGAACAGCAATTGGCACAGGAGCGGGCGAAATCGGAAGAACTCGCAAAGAAGGCGGCCAGCCTGCAGGATCTCATCGGCTCGCTGGAAGACCAAATCGGCTCGGTGCGGGATGCGGCGCAGGCCGCCAAGGCGCAGGCCAATGCGGGCGCGGCCCCAGGCCAGCTTCCGCCCGATAAAAACCGCATTGCGCCCGCATATGCCTTTGCCAAGTTGACCGGCAAACTGGTGCTTCCGGCGGCGGGCGACGTGGTGCGCAATTTCGGCGATCCGGACGGAACCGGACACGTCGCATTGGGCATGACGCTGGCAACCGCTCCGGGCGCCGTCGTCACCGCGCCGGCGGATGGCTGGGTTGTTTATGCCGGGCCCTTCCGCAGCTACGGCCAGATGGTCATCCTCAATCCCGGCGACGGCTATCACGTCGTGATGTCGGGCATGGGGCGTGTTTCCGTCCGGCCGGGACAGTTCGTGGTGGCAGGCGAGCCCCTGGCGGTCATGGGTGAAAAAAGAGTGGCCAGTGCTGCTGCATTGGCGCTGGTCACGGACAGGCCAAGCATTTACATTGAATTCAGACAGAACGGCAAACCGGTTGATTCCCGTCCCTGGTGGACCGCTCCTCAGATTGGAAAGGCTCGCAATGATACGTAAGGCTTCACTTCTTGTCGCGGGTGCGCTTCTCGGCGCGACGGCGATGAGTGTCATCTACGCGGCAGGCGTTCCCGCCTCGGCCGCCGGCAACTCCACCTATAAGGAACTGTCGGTTTTCGGCGACGTGTTCGAACGGGTTCGGGCGCAATATGTAACGCCGCCGGATGAGAAGAAGCTGATCGAAGCGGCCATCAACGGCATGCTCTCCTCGCTTGATCCGCATTCGAGCTACATGAACGCCGAGCAGGCGGCCGACATGCGCACCCAGACCAAGGGCGAATTCGGCGGTCTCGGCATCGAAGTGACGATGGACAAGGACCTCGTCAAGGTCGTCACCCCGATCGAGGATACGCCCGCCGCCAAGGCCGGCATTCTCTCCGGCGACTACATTTCCAAGATCGACGGCACCGACGTTCGTGGTCTGACGCTCAACCAGGCGGTCGAGAAGATGCGCGGCAAGGTCGGCGAACCGATCAAGCTCGAAGTCATCCGCCAGGGCGCCGACAAGCCGCTGGAATTCACCGTCAAGCGCGACATCATCGCCGTCCAGGCAGTCAAGTATCGCGTCGAGGGGGATGTCGGTTATCTGCGCATCATCTCCTTCACCGAGAAGACCTTCGATGACCTGAAGAAGGCGATCGACAAGATCCAGGCGCAGGTGCCGGACGACAAGTTGAAGGGCTATGTGCTTGACCTTCGCCTGAACCCCGGCGGTCTGCTCGACCAGGCCATCGATGTGTCGGACGCCTTCCTGAACAAGGGCGAGATCGTCTCCACTCGTGGCCGTGATCCGAGCGAAACCCGCCGCTTCGACGCCACCGAAGGCGACCTGTCCCATGGCAAGCCGATCATCGTTCTCATCAACGGTGGCACGGCCTCGGCCTCGGAAATCGTGTCCGGCGCCCTGCAGGATCTGAAGCGCGCGACCATTCTCGGCACGCGTTCGTTCGGCAAGGGTTCGGTCCAGACGATCATCCAGCTCGGCGACAGCGGTGCGCTGCGCCTGACGACGGCGCTCTACTACACGCCGTCTGGCCGCTCCATCCAGGGCACGGGCATCACCCCGGACATCAAGGTCGAGGAACCCGTTCCGGATGACCTGAAGGGCAAGGTCGAGGTCGAGGGCGAATCGAGCCTCTCCGGCCACATCAAGGGCCAGAGCGAGACCAAGGAAGGCTCCGGCTCCATCGCCTATGTGCCGCCGGATCCGAAGGACGACGTTCAGCTGCACTACGCGCTCGACCTGCTGCGCGGCGTGAAGACAGACCCAGCCTTCCCGCCGGACCCGACCAAGGTCACGATGGCCAAGTAATGTGCCTGGCCCGGATGCGCTGTGATTGCGGTGCATCCGGGCCAAGCTTTCAGCCAGGCAAGATTTTCCGTGAATAGCGACCTTCATGCGCCGCTTGGACAGAATCGAAAGGGGACGCCGAAGGGCGGTATCCCCTTTCGCGCCATTCTGACCGGCGCGACCTGGCTTGCCGGCCTCGTCGTCATCGGCGGGATTTCCGTCTGGCCCACGGTCTATGGCGACAAGCTGACGGCAGCCCACATGCCCGCCCCACCCAAGGAGGCGGCAGCAAAGCCGGCCAATCCAGGCGGCAATCCCGGCGCCAATGTCAGCGGCCTGTCCAAGGGCAGCGGCCAGGACGGCGCCAATGTCGTCAGGCAAACGATGGAAGACGGGTCCGTCGTCACAACCTATTCGCCGAAGCCGCGCGACGGCTCCGGTCCCGTCATGATCAGCGCCGGCAAAACGCAGGACAGACGGCTCGCAGGTCTTCCCAATCTTGATCTGATCGAGGATACGCCGGAGGGCAAGCTGCCCAAGATCGGACCCGATGGCCTGCGTCCCTTCGACTACTATGCGCGCCCCTGGTCCGGCGCCCGCGGAACCCGCATTGCCATTGTCGTTTCGGGGCTTGGCATCAGCCAGACGGGAACGATGCGCGCGGTGCGCGATCTTCCGGAGGAAGTGACGCTGGCATTTGCCGCCAACGGCAACAGCCTTTCGCGCTGGGTACCGGAGGCACGCCGCAATGGACACGAAGTGCTGTTGCAGGTGCCGATGGAGCCCTTCGACTATCCGGACAACAATCCCGGGCCGGGAACGCTGGTTACCTCCAAGGGTGCGGCGGCCAATCTCGCCAACCTGCATCAGGATATGGCGCGGATGGACAGCTACACGGGCGTCATGAACTATTTGGGCGGCAAGTTCCTGGCCGATCCGGACGCTCTGGAGCCGGTCATGCGCGACATTGCAGGACGCGGGCTGATGTTTCTGGACGACGGCTCGACGGCGCAGTCGCTCAGCGGCCAGCTTGCCGGCGCATTGTCCATGCCGCATGCCTTCGCCAGCCTCACCCTCGACACCGATGTCAATCAGACGGCCATCTTGAAGAAGCTGGACGATTTGGAGCGGATGGCTGATCGAAACGGCTATGCGATCGGCGTTGCCGCCGGCTTTGATGAAAGCATCGCAGCCATCAAGAAATGGGTAGACGCAGCGCAGGGCCGCGGGATAGAAATTGTCGGCGTATCCGCGCTTGCCGACACCCCTGCGAAGAACTGAGCCAGCCCCATGAAAGAGCACAAGATTGTCCGGGCGGAAGACCTGCCCTATCGCCCCTGCGTGGGCGTCATGGTGATCAATGGTGACGGCCTCGTCTGGGCCGGACGCCGGATTCCGGAAGAGAATTCCGAATATGACGGCTCGCCGCAGCTCTGGCAGATGCCGCAAGGCGGCATCGACAAGGGCGAGGAACCGCTGGAAGCGGCCTGGCGCGAGCTCTACGAGGAAACCGGCATAAAGACGGCAAGCCTTCTGGCCGAAGCGCCGGACTGGATCAATTACGACCTGCCTGCGCAACTGATCGGCATCGGGTTGAAGGGCAAGTATCGCGGCCAGACCCAGCGCTGGTTCGCCTTCCGTTTCGAAGGCTCCGAAGACGAGATCGCCATCAATCCGCCGCCGGGCGGTCACGCCGCGGAATTCGACGCCTGGGAATGGAAGAGGATGGAAGAGCTGCCCGAGCTCATCGTCCCCTTCAAGCGCAACGTCTACCTGAAGGTCGTTGAGGCATTCCGCCATCTTGGCGTGTAAAGGTGGCCACGAAAAAGCCTCCCCATGCGCGCATGAAGAGGCTCCCAATCATCGAAGGTGCGACGCTTATTCCGCTTCGTCGGCGGAAGCGGCATTCAAGAGGCCATAACGCTCTTCGCCAATCTTATCGAGAAGCTCAAGCTGCGTTTCGAGGAAGTCGATATGACCTTCCTCGTCGCTGAGAAGGCCCTCGAAAAGCTGCATCGTGACATAGTCACCGGCTTCATAACAGATTTCGCGAGACTTCTTGTAGGACGTGCGGGCGTCATATTCGCCGGCGAGATCGGCCTTGAGCACTTCCTTCACGTTCTGGCCGATACGCAGCGGCGCGACGGTCTGAAGGTTCGGATGACCTTCGAGGAAGATGATGCGCGCGACGATCTTGTCGGCATGCTGCATCTCTTCGATCGATTCCGCGCGTTCCTTCTTGGCGAGCTTCTGGTAACCCCAGTCCTCCAGAAGGCGATAATGCAGCCAGTATTGGTTGACTGCGCCGAGCTCGAGGAACAGCGCCTCGTTCAGCCGTTCGATCACTTTCTTGTCGCCCTTCATAAGCATCTCCTTAAGATTTAAAGATATTTCCGCCCCGACCCCACTTAAGCGGCCAGCTCGATGATTATCAAGTTATTTGAGGAAATCTTGCGGCAGAAAATCAGGCCACACGCGGATTGCGGCGCTCGCGCAGTGCAGTCTTCTGCTCTTCTTCGAAACGGCGAAGCCGCTCCATGAAATCGACGACCTTCTCATCCGTGAAATTGCGCTTGCGATGAAACTCTTCGGTCGCGGAGACGATGATATCGACGACGTTCGGGAAACAGCCGCAGCATCGCCCGCGCTTCTGCATGGCGTGATAGACCTTGCCCGGAACGATGAGCTGCCAGCAGTCCTCTTCGAGAAAACCGTTGATGACCTCACGGATCTCGGCGTCGGTGATAAAATTGCAGCTACAGACCAGCATGGCGACCGTTCTCTAAACCTATCTTCCAGGCTCCACTTTAATCAAAACCGGAGACTGGTTGTCAAGATAGATCAAGCGCCGAATCTGCGACCTTTTGTAAACGCTGCGTTCGGCGAGGTGAAAGCAGGAAACGGGCCCATTGAGGGCTAGACCTTGAGTTCAAGCTCTG
Source organism: Ensifer adhaerens (assembly GCA_900215285.1). NCBI lineage: Bacteria > Pseudomonadati > Pseudomonadota > Alphaproteobacteria > Hyphomicrobiales > Rhizobiaceae > Ensifer > Ensifer adhaerens. The sequence continues at coordinate 1,269,202 of OCMG01000004.1, read as the reverse complement.
CGAAATCTTCGGTGCCGAAAAACCGCTTGTAGCGCTCCACCTCCGCCGGCTCCCCCGTCGCCTTGCGCGGATTGTCGGAGAGCTTCACGGCCGGACGACCATTCGCATGCGACACCTTGCAGACAATGGAGATCGGCAAAAGGCCGGGCGTGTCCCGCGGGGCGCAATCGGCGAAATCATTCGTCAGATTGGTGCCCCAGCCAAAGCTCATCCGAACGCGGCCCTCGAAATGCCGATAGGTCTTGATGATGGTCTCGACATCGAGTCCGTCGGAAAAGACCAGCAGCTTGCCGCGCGGATCCCGCCCCTTCTTCTCCCACCATTCGATGATCTTTTCACCACCCTCGATCGGTGGCGCGCTATCAGGGCGAAAGCCGGTCCAGTCGGCAACCCAGTCCGGCGCATTGCGCAGGAAGGAGGCGGTGCCGAAAGCATCCGGCAGCACGATCAGGAGGTTGCCGCCATAAAGCTGGCGCCAGTCCTCCAGAACCTTGTAGGGCGCATAGGTGAGCTCCGCATCCGTCTGCGAAAGCGCCGCCGCGACCATCGGCAATTCATGCGCATTCGTCCCCAGCGCCTCAAGATCGGTGTCCATGGCAAGCAGCACATTGGACGTGCCCGAAAAGCCTGCTCCGATTCCTTCCTTCAGCGCTTCGACGCACCAGCGCTGCCACAGGAATGAATGCCGCCGCCGCGTGCCGAAATCGGAAATGCGCAGCGCCGGATATTGCTTCAGCGCCTCGACCTTCGTCCACATCCGCGCCTTGGCGCGGGCATAGAGCACGTCGAGTTCGAAGCGGCCAAAGCCCTTCAACGCCGCGCGGGAGCGCAGCTCGTTGATGATGGCGAGAGCCGGAATTTCCCACATGGTTGTTTCGGCCCACGGACCGGAGAACGTAAGTTCATACTGACCATCGCGCTTTTCCAGCTGATAGTCCGGCAGGCGGAAATCCGTCAGCCATTGCAGGAAATCCGGTGAAAAAATCTGCTTGCGGCCATAAAACGTGTTACCCGCCAGCCAGATCATTTCCTTCTTGGAGAAACGCAACGTGCGGGCATGGTCGAGCTGCTCGCGCAATTCACCCTCGTCGATCACGTCGGCAAGCCGCACCGTCTTCGTCCGGTTGATCAGCGAAAACTCGACATTCACGTCCGCATATTGTTGCCAGATCATCTGCTGCATCAGCAGCTTGTAGAAATCCGTGTCGAGCAGACTGCGGATGATCGGGTCCAGCTTCCAGGCGTGGTTATAGACGCGGCGCGCCAGGTCGGTCTTGGTCATGATGGCCTCCCCGGCCGCAATCAGGCGATGGTGACGCCGGCCTCGCGCATGCGGCTGATCATCGTGGCGACCGAGCCGCCAAGATCGATACCCCGGCAGGCCTCCAGCCGGACATCCGCCTTGAAGCCGAGCGAGACGGCATCAAGCGCAGAATAGGCCACACAATAGTCTGTCGCCAGTCCGCACAGCGTCACTGTATCGATGCCGCGCTCCTTCAGATAGCCGCCAAGACCCGTTGGCGTCTTGTGATCGTTTTCGAAAAAGGCCGAATAGCTGTCGATACCGACCCGGAAGCCTTTACGGATCACAAGCTGAGCCTTGGTCCAGACAAGCGCCGGGTGAAATGCTGCGCCCTCCGTCCCCTGCACACAATGGTCGGGCCAGAGCGTCTGCCGCCCATAAGGCATGTCGATATCTTCGAACGGCGCCTTGCCGGGATGCGTCGAGGCAAAGCTGGAATGTCCGGCCGGATGCCAGTCCTGTGTCAGCACGACATGGTCGAATTCACCGATCAGCCGGTTGACCGCCGGCAAGATCGCGTCCCCATCTGCCACGGCGAGCTTGCCGCCCGGGCAGAAATCGTTTTGCACGTCGATGACGATCAACGCCTTGCCGCTCATGCCACTCTCCATTGGCATCTCGAGCGCCTCAAAATCCTTGCGGATACACCAAGGTGCTCTAACATTTTGAATTTGCGTATCGAAGGGAAATCACAGTTCGCCTTTCGCCACAAGCCGCGTTCAATGAAAATTCCGCCCCTTCGGCATGACCTCCGCTGCCGGAATGTGGCGCGGCACCAATGCAGGCGGCATGGGAGATCCAGATCCCGGCCCCACGGCAAGCACAGAATCCGCCGAACCGCCACGTCGCCAATAATCCTCGCTCCGCTTTTCACGCTGATCAACACCCGGACGGCGCACCTCATCCGCACGCGCCAGGCTCTCCAGATCAGCTCCCTGCACCTCCAGGAGACCGAGCATGGGCGATATATCCTCGATATGTTCGGCCACGAGATGCGTCACGCCCTCCGCACTCTGTAATTGACCACGCACATTGACAAGCCGCGCGCCCATGACGACCGGACGGAACCGCTCGAACACCTTCGGCCAGACGATGACGTTCAGCACCCCGGTCTCATCCTCCAGCGTCATGAAGATCACCCCCTTGGCGGTCCCCGGCCGCTGGCGCACGAGCACGAGACCGGCCCCCGTCAGGCGACGTCCATTCGGCGAAGTCTTGATCCGCTCGGAAGTGCCTATCCCCATGGCGGAAAGCTGATCGCGCAGGAAGGAAAGGGGATGCGCTTTCAGGGAAAGCGTCAGATAGCGATAATCCTGTACGACATGTTCGCTGTCGCGCATCTTCGGGAGCAGAACCTGCGGCTCGGCCTGAATGCCATCCATGGGGTCGGAGACTGTCTCGGACATGGGCATGGTCACGGACAAGGCATCGGCCTTCCGCTTCGCCGCCTCGAAAAGCGGCATGGCCTCCGCCGCCGATTTCTGATCGAGCGCGCGGGCTTCCCACAGCGCCTGCCGCCGGTCGAGCCCCATGGAACGGAAGCAATCTGCATCCGCCAGCCGCTCGATGACACTTCGGGTAAGACCAGAGCGCAGCCACAATGCCCGGATCGACGGATAGCCCGACCCGCGCATGGCCACGAGCTTCTTCATATCGTCTTCGCCTAAACCCTTGACCTGATGGAAACCGAGCCGGACCGCCCGTTTCGTCTCGATGACACCCACCATGGACCGGTGCGGCCCGGCGATCCGGCGCGGATCGAAAACCGTCTCTTCCAGCGTCGAATCCCAGTCGGACAGGTTCACATCGACCGGACGCACCTCGACGCCATGTTCGCGCGCATCGCGGACAAGCTGGCCCGGCGCGTAAAAGCCCATAGGCTGGGAATTGAGAAGGGCGGCACAGAATACATCCGGATATTTCGCCTTCAGCCAGCAGGACGCATAGACGAGCAGCGCGAAGGACGCCGCATGGCTTTCCGGAAAACCGTAATCCCCGAACCCCTCGATCTGCTGGAAGCAGCGCAGCGCGAACTCCGCCTCGTAGCCATTCGCCACCATGCCGGCCACCATCTTGTCACGGAACTCGTGGATCGTGCCGAGCCTCCGAAATGTCGCCATCGCGCGACGTAGCTTGTCGGCCTCGGCAGGCGTGAAACCGGCCGCGACAATGGCGATCTTCATCGCCTGCTCCTGGAAAAGCGGCACGCCCTTCGTCCGCCCCAGAACTGCGCGCAGCTCCTCCTTCGGATAGGTGACTTTCTCCAGCCCCTGCCGGCGCTTGAGATAGGGATGCACCATGCCGCCCTGGATGGGACCGGGCCGCACGATGGCCACTTCGATCACAAGATCATAGAATTCCCTTGGCCTCAGCCGCGGCAACATCGACATCTGAGCCCGGCTCTCGATCTGGAAGACGCCGATCGTGTCGGCACGGCATGCCATGTCATAGACAAAGTCCTCTTCCTTCGGCATGGAGGCAAGCGTCATCGGTCGTTGGTAATGGTCTTCCAGCAGCTTGAAGGCCTTGGCGATGCAGGTGAGCATGCCCAGCGCCAGCACGTCGATCTTGAGAATGCCCAGCGCGTCGAGATCGTCCTTGTCCCATTCGACCATGGTGCGCGCGTCCATCGCGGTCGGCATGATCGGCACCACCTCGTCGAGCCGGTCGCGGGTAATGACGAAGCCGCCGGAATGCTGCGTCAGATGGCGCGGGAAACCCATCAGCGTCGAGGCGTGATCCAGCACCCGCCGCGTCAGAGGATCGCGGATGTCGAGACCGGCGGCGCGCGCCTCACGCTCGCTCAGCTCCTTTGTCGACCAGCCCCAGATCGCACCCGACAGCGCCGACTGCACATCCTCGGACAGACCCAGCACCTTCGCCGTCTCCCGCCCCGCCGAACGCGCCCGATAGGTCGTCACGGCCGCTGCCAGCCCAGCATGATCGCGGCCATAGCGCTCATAGATATATTCGATCACCTCATTGCGCCGCGCATGTTCGAAATCGACATCAATATCCGGCGGCTCGCGCCGCTCCGGCGAGATGAAGCGCTCGAAGAGAAGGTCCGTCAGGTTGGGATTGACCTCGGTGATGCCGATGCAGAAACAGACGGTGGAATTGGCCGCCGAGCCGCGCCCCTGGCAGAGGATTTTCTTCGAGCGCGCAAAAGTCACCAGATTACGCACGGTGAGAAAATAGGGCTCGTACCGAAGCTCTGAAATGACCGCCAGTTCGTGCTCAATCTGCCCCGCGACCTTTTCCGGCACGCCCTCGGGGTATCGGTCAGCCGCCCCCTCCCAGGCCAGCCGTCGCAGCGTCTCGGCCGGTGTTTCGCCGGGGAAGGATTCGTCCGGATATTGATATTGCAGCTCGTCCAACGAGAAGCGGAGACGCGCGAAGAACATGTGCGCATTCTCGATGGCTTGAGGATAGTCGCGGAAGATACGCGTCATCTCCGCCGGCCCCTTCAGGTGCCGCTCGGCATTGGCCGCCAGCAGGAACCCGGCATCCGCCACCTTCACCCGATGACGGATCGCCGCCACGATATCGGCGAGCGGGCGACGGACCACGTCATGATAGAATGGCTCGTTGAGTGCAATGGGGGCGATGCCACAGCTTTCAGCCAGCGCAGACAGCCAGCCGAAAGTCAGCCGGTCATTTCCGTCATAGCGCGCCGAGAGGCCAAGATGGACGGCATCGCCGAAACGAGTTTTGAGACGCTCAAGAAGGGCTGCCAGCGGATCGCTCTCCTGATCAACCGGCGGCAGGGCGATCAGAAGCAGCCCATCGCCCCATTCCATAAGATCGGCTTCGAAAAGCTGGCAAGTTCCCTTTTCGGCCCGCATGTTTCCCGCACTCAGCATCCGGCACAGCCGGCCCCAGGCGGCGCGATCGACCGGATAGGCGAGAATATCCGGCGTTGCGTCGCTGAAGACGAGCCGCGCGCCGGGCTTGTAGGGAAAACCGCGTTCCTTGGCGGTCAGATGCGCCCTGACGACACCCGCCACCGTGTTGCGGTCGGCAAGGCCAAGGCCCGACAGACCTGCTGCCTTCGCGGCATCCACCATCTCCTCCGGATGGGACGCGCCTTCCAGAAAGGAGAAATTGCTGCGCGCGCCAAGCTCGGGGAAGATGAAAACCTCGCTCATGCGAAGACCCCATGCATGAACCAGCGCGGCGGCAATGCTCCCACCCCATAAAGCCCTTCGCGATAGAGCCAGAAGCGCCGGCCGCCCTGATCCTCGATGCGGAAATAGTCGCGCGGGCTTGCCGCCTCGCCGTCGATCCACCATTCCGCCTCGATCCGCTCCGGCCCTTCGGCGCGGCTGACACGGTGGAAGGTGCGCCGCCAACGAAAGGTGATCGGCGGCCCTTCCGGCACTTCGGCGATGGCCTCCACCGGCTCGGGATGGGCAAAGAGCCGCATGGGGCGCAATCGCGCGGGCCAATTTTTCTCCTGCGGGCCATTCATCAGATCGCAGCTGAAAGGGGCAAGCGCCGAGGCGCGTTCCGGAACGTGGCTCTCATGGAGAACCGGGACGCGGACCACGCCGCTGCCAAGCCGCGCCTCGACCTTGCCGACGAAATCATCGAGCGACAGGTCGGAGCGTCCGGCACTGGCGAAATCCGGCTGCACCGGATCAAGCGGGCCGGTTGCCAGAACCGAGAGCCGCACCGTCTCGAACCCGTAGCCGGCATCGAAATCGTCGTGAATGGCGGCGAGGCGCTCGCGGAAGAGCCCGGCAATGCGCGCGGCGGCCTTCAACGGCGCCGGCGCACGGACGGCAATCGACAAGACCTTGCCATCCACCCGGTAGAGCGTCAGCGCGAAACTGAGGCCGCCCAGACCGCGCTGCGCCAGCGTCTCTTCCAGATTGCCGCCGAGATGCTGGGCCAGCGTCAGGATATCCTCCTCGCCCGTCACCGGCTCGGCCAGTTGCCGCTCGGCGGAAAGGGCGGCGACCGGCAGGCGCGGCGACACAGGCTCCCCCTCACGCCCCAGCGCCTGATCGAGCCGGGTCAGAACATCCGGCCCGAAACGGCGGGCAAGAGGGGCACGCGGCAGATCCATGATATCGCCCGCCTGTCTCAGCCCGGCCTGCGCGAGACCATCGAGCGTGACGGCTTCAAGTCGCAGTGACGAAAGCGGCAACCCGCGCAGCATGGCGGCCTCCTCGCCTGTCGGCAAAATCTGCTGGCGGCCGGCGAGCGCCATGGCATAGGAGAGACCGGGCGTCGCCGATAACGCAAGTCGCGCTTCGAAACCCATGTGGAAGAGCCTTGCGGCCAGATCGTCGAACAGCGCCCGCTCGCCGCCGAAGAGATGACAGCAGCCGGTCACGTCGAGAAAGAGCGCGTTGTCGCCGTGGAGCGCGACCAGCGGCGTATAGCGCCCGCACCAGTCGGCAAGGCTGGCGAGCAGCCGCGCATCCGCTGCCGGCTCCGCCTCGATGACATCGAGATCCGGCAGGCAGGCCCGCGCCTCGGCGATGCCCTGGCCGACGCGCAAGCCGACGCGCTCGGCCGGTTCATCGAGCGCTGCGATCCGCATGGCGTTGCGGATGCGCGCCGAGATGACGACGGGCGGATGCTCAGGACGCCCGGCTGAACGCCCCATTAAACGCCAGGATGCGCCCCATCTGATCCGCGCGATCCGATCCGTTGGCAGGCGCGGCAGGAGAACGGTGAGGATGCGCTGACCCAGATGCGTGAACAGCGTCTTGTCCGGCTTCGTAAAATTGACGGTCATCGGCGTTCCACTCCATGACGAAGGCAAAGGGTGCGGGATTACGGCTCTTTTCGACGGTGATGCGAAAGGCGGGGTGGCCGATCGTACCGGGGGCCGAATAGCGGCCGATGCGGCGAAGGCCCGCGGGGGCGGCTTCCACGAGAAAGCGAAGCTGGGCGGAGCTCGCCTCCTCCTCCCCTGCCTGGCGCAGCAGCAGGAGCGGCAGGCGCGCCTCCCGCGCCTTCAGATGCAGCCGCCGGCTTTCGGTCAGCCCGAACTTCGCCGGGTTGCCGCGCACTTCCAGCACGACCGCCGAAAAGGCTTCCGTCTGCAGCGCGGATTCCGCCACCCACAACGCCTCCTCGATGCGGCGCGGATGGGCGGTGATGAGGCGCGAAGGCGCAATGCCGAAGCTGACGAGCCCGGCGGCATGGGCAAGCCCCGCCTCTCGGCCCGCCTCCCGCTCGGAAATCCAGAGGATCGGCCGCTCAGGCCGCAAGCGCTCCTGCACAAGCGAGGAGAGCGCCAGCGCAAAGCCGGTGGCAGCACCCGCATCCATCGTCAGCGCCGCGCGCAATTCACAAAGCCCGGAGACCGGCAGACCGCCTTCCAGCCGGGAATCGAAGGCCTCGACCCCCAGCGCCAGCCGCCCCGCCGCCTCGTCGCGGGGAGACATCTCTTCCAGCTTGCCGGTATGCTGGCGCCCTTCTTCAATCGCGGCGACGACCTGACGCAAGGCATGCAGGTTCGCTTTCGCCAAAGCGGCATTGGCCATGGCGTTCACTCCAAATTGTTCCTGTTATGTTCCTATGGATTCCAGAGCTTCACGCAAGAGTCAACGGGTGACTTCTAAGAATTTATTCCTGATTTAACCCTGACGCGAGAAACACCTCGAAATACGTGTCACGAATCTCTATATGGGACGAAGAAAGGGAACTCATGGCCAATATCGACAGGTCGGACGACTGGCGTGATCGCTACTCGCCCTCCATGGAAGCAATGGAATCACTCGCTCAGGAGGCGTTCAGCCATCTGCCGGAGGAATTCCGCATGCTCACCGGCAACCTGATCATCGAGCTGGCCGAGTTTCCCGACGACGACGTCTTCGAGGACATGGCGCTGGAAACGCCCTTCGACCTGCTGGGTCTCTTCGAGGGCCGTGGTCTGACGGAGCGATTCTCGGTCGAAAGCGGCGACATGCCGAACAAGATCCTGCTCTATCGCCGCCCGATCCTCGACTACTGGGCCGAGAACGAGGAGACGCTGGGCGACATCATCACCCATGTGCTGATCCACGAAATCGGCCATCATTTCGGCCTGTCGGATGACGACATGCAGGCGATCGAAGACCGCGCCGACGAGCTGCGGACGAGCTAATTTTCTATAGAACTATTTGATCTTCGCCTTCAGGTCGGCATCGGGATAGCAGGTCTGCTTCAGCCCGTTCTTCGCCTCGAAATCGCCGATGGAACGCCGCGTCTTGTAGCCGGGCAGCCCGTCCACCTTGCCGACATCGTACCCCTTTTTCACCAATGCCTCCTGCATGGCCTGCACGTCCGAGCGCAACATCTTGCCGACATCGCCCCATTTGCCGGCAAAGGCGCCGACGCGGGGATTGGCGATGCGGTCGGCGAGATTGCCGACGTAAAGCGCGTAAAGGTCGGAATTGTTATATTCCTTCAGCACGTAGAAATTCGGCGTGACGATGAAGGCGGGGCCGAAGCGTCCGGCCGGCATCATCATCAGGCCGTCGGCCTTGAGCTCGACGGCTGAAAACGGCTTGCCATCGACCCGTTTGATCCCCTCGGCCACCCATTTGGAAATGGGCTTCGCCATGTCCGGCCCTTCCTGGGCGCATGACACGCTGTCGGGAACCACGACCTCGACGCCCCAGCCGCGCCCGCGCTGCCAGCCCTTCTGCGCCATGTAATTGGCAATCGAGGCGAGCGCATCGGGCACGGAATTCCAGATATCGACCTTCTTGTCGCCATCGAAATCCACGGCATATTGCAGGAAGCTGGAGGGCATGAATTGCGGCTGGCCCATCGCGCCCGCCCAGGAGCTTTTCATCGTTTTCGGATCGATCTTGTCGACCGCCGAAATCTGCAGCGCCGCGATCAGCTCCTTCAGAAACAGGTCCTTGCGGGTGGACATGAAGGCCTTGGTGGCCAGAACCTGCATGGCCGGATAGGGCGACGAGCCCACGCCGAAGGCCGTCTCACGACCCCAGAGCGCCAGCACGATGTCGCCCGGCACGCCATAGGTCTTCTCCAGTCGCGCCAGCAGGCTCATCCGCTGCGCCTTGATCTGCTGGCCCTTCAACGCCAGCGCCGCCATCTTCTTGTCGTCGAAATAGGGCGCCGGCGTCGAAAATTCCGCCTGGCTCTGCTTCTGCTCCGGCGGCGGCTTTTCGCCGGGCGGCACGAGATCGGGCAGCGACCAGTTGAGCGTCACGCCCTTGAAGGCCGCCTCGAACGTCTCGCGCGGCACCTTGTTTTTCTCCGCCTCCGGCCAAACGGTTTTTTCCAGCCAGGCGCGGAATTGGGATTCGACGGCGGGCTTGTCGAGGGCAAGCGCGGGTTGGGCGAGGAAGAGGGAGGAAAGGATTCCTAAGACGATGAGTGTGCGGGAGAAAAGTCCCCCTCTGGCCTGCCGGCCATCTCCCCCACAAGGGGGGAGACGACCCGTGGCACCGCCGTCGCTCTCCCTCCCCCTTGTGGGGAGGGTTGGGGAGGGGTTCTTGCCACGAATGAAAACGCTCATCATCAGGCTCATCTCCCTCTTTCCCTCAAATCGCCGTCCGCGCCCGGAGCGCTGCCGTCAGCGTGCCCTCGTCGAGATAGTCGAGTTCGCCGCCCACCGGCACGCCATGGGCCAGTCGGCTGATCTTGACCTCAAGCCCGGCCAAACGATCGGTGATGTAATGCGCCGTGGTCTGGCCCTCGACGGTGGCGTTGACGGCGATGATCACCTCGCGCACGCCGCCCTCGGCCACACGGTCGACCAGCGCACGGATGTTGAGATCGTCCGGCCCGACGCCATCGAGCGGCGAGAGCGTTCCGCCGAGCACATGATAGGCCGCATTCATCGCGCCCGCCCGCTCCAGCGCCCAGAGATCGGCGACGTCTTCCACCACGATAATGACGGAGTGGTCGCGCGTCGGGTCGGTGCAGACGGTGCAGGGGTCGGACGTATCGACATTGCCACAACGCGAGCAGACGCCGACCTTGACCACCGCCTCGCCCATGGCATGCGCCAGCGGCGCCATCAACTGGTCCTTCTTCTTGACGAGATGCAGTGCCGCGCGGCGCGCCGAGCGCGGCCCCAGCCCCGGCACCTTCGCCAGCAACTGAATGAGTTTCTCGATTTCCGGTCCGGTTACACGCTTTGCCATGGCTTCGTATGTAGTGGATGGGGTGGCACTTGCAAACAGCGGGGCCGGGTTTCGATCAGACATTTCGGGGGATTGTGCGGGTCTCCTCTTCCCCCCCCAAAGGCAGGAGAGGAGACCGCCGAAGGTCCGCGTCAGCGGGGAGACGATGGACGGGGCCCTGCAGGCCGTTGGTTCAGCGCATCTACTCCCGTATCAGATAAAATCCGTGCCAACAGGAAGCAAATGCAGATAATGGAAAATAAAATACATCGAAGCGAGAACGGCAACCATGGCCGCAGCATATAAAGAAAATTCCAGAATAAGCCGGGATACATTCACAGGCTGCGACGACTTATCTTTATCGTAATGCCACTTGATGGAATACAACATTCCACCGACCAAAACGATGACCTTGAAAGCCATCAACGACAAGGGAACCAAATCCATGATTTTAGACTTTTCTTTCTGCGGCTCGACACGATCTGTCGCAATCTCGGTCCCGAGCAAGAACAGGCTGCTCAGAGATCATCCAGGCGCACGCGACCCCAGCACCTTCGCCATCAACTGAATGAAGTTTCTCGATTTCCGGTCGGGTCACACGCTTTGCCTCGATTTCATATGTCATGAATGGGGTGATGGTTGCAAACGGCGGGGAGGATGGTTTGCGCGGACAAATCAACGCAGCCCTTCCGAAAAGATCCTCCCAACCCTCACACAAGGGGGAGAGCTAACCCGGCCGCTCCCGCATCGCCTCAATCACTGCTACATTCGCGGCACCCGCTTCATCCAGACGAGGCAGCGTGCTCGCCTCTATCCGTCTCACCCTTGTGGCAAAGGGGGCCTTTGCCGCGCGCACCAAAACCCCGGCAGGCCATGGCCTCCGGGTTATGCGACATTCTCATGATTACTCTTCGCGAGTAACCGGCCGGGGCGTCTGCAACACCTCGTAAGTAAATAAGTAATATGGCGTCCCAGACGCCCCGTTTCAGTCCTTTTCACGTGACGAACTTGGATCTCAACGCCCGGTCCGTCCTTCGCAAACCATCCCGGAATGCGAGGCTACTGGCAGTGGACCGCGATTGCTTATGCTGGCCAGGCCAGCGCTTCGGGTGCGGCCTGCCTCCGCTTGCCCTCCGGGTCACCGTCTCTCGTCACGCGCCGGCAAGTGTCCGATCTCACAACCGAACGCTCATCCACCGCCCTTGCGGGGGCGCATATCCGAAGGCTTGCGTCTGACCCTCGAACCCGGAACCGGCCCCACCTCGCCGCAGCGCCCTGCGGTGTATCCGTGATGGGACGAGGCAAGTATGAAGGAGGTTTGCGGAGCGGGGAAATTGGGGGATGAAATTTCACCGGAGAGACCCCCTCTCTTGGAATTTCTAGCACTTAGCGTTCCGCTAAGATGCTGAAATTCCGTTCTCCCCCACCAAGGGGGAGATGGGAGCAAGCGGCCGCGTCATCCTCCAATCTCCCCCCTTGTGGGGGAGAAAGCGATTTCGATGGATTAGCCGAAGGCTAAACATCAGAAATCGCAAGAGAGGGGGTTGGGCACCTCGGCGCAACCACACTTTGCGTCATGGTCGGGCCTGTCCCGACCATCTGCTGACGAAGCCAAGCAATTGACGGTGCAGCAGAATTTCCTCCGTTGCAGATCCTCGGGACAGGCCCGAGGATGACGGCGGAGAGGGTAGCAATACGTTCCCAAATCTCCGCACGCCGAAGAGAAACGTAAGCGCAAGCCAACAAAAAAACCGCCGGACGATCTCTCATCCGGCGGCTCAAACTCTTGGAGCCTTATAGCCCCCTCACCTGCGATTTCTAACACTTAGCCTTTAGCTAAGATGTTGAAATCGCTTCCTCTCCCTTAAAGCGGGAGAGGACAAACCTCACGCAGCCAACTGGCGCAGCACCGTCTGAAGGATGCCGCCGTTGTTCATGTAGGTGACTTCGTCGAGCGTATCGATGCGGCAGATGATCGGGATGTCCTTCACCGTGCCGTCGCCATAGGTGACCTTGGCGATCTTCTTCTCGCGCGGCTTGACGTCGGCGAGGCCTTCGATCGTGACGAGTTCGTCGCCCTTGAGGCCGAGGCTCTCCCAGCTCGTGCCGTCCTCGAAGACGAAGGGCACGATGCCCATGCCGACGAGGTTGGAGCGGTGGATGCGCTCGAACGACTGGGCGATCACAGCCTTGACGCCGAGCAGGTTGGTGCCCTTGGCAGCCCAGTCACGCGACGAGCCGTTGCCATATTCGACGCCGGCGAAGATGACGAGCGGAACGCCCTCTGCCTTGTACTGCATGGCCGCATCATAGATCGACATCTCTTCCTTGGACGGATAGTGGATGGTGTAGCCACCTTCCTTGCCGTTCGGTCCGAGCATGTGGTTGCGGATGCGGATATTGGCGAACGTGCCGCGCATCATGACTTCATGGTTGCCGCGGCGCGTGCCGTACTGGTTGAAGTCGGCAACCGCCACGCCATGGCCCGTCAGGTAGGCGCCGGCCGGCGAAGCCGCCTTGATGGAGCCGGCCGGGGAGATATGGTCGGTGGTGATCTTGTCGCCGAAGAGACCGAGCACGCGGGCGCCCTTGATGTCGGAAATGCCCGACAGCTTCATGCCCATGCCGACGAAGTAAGGCGGGTTCTGGACATAGGTCGAATTGTCGTCCCAGGCATAGGTCTGACCGGTCGGGGCCTGAACGGCCTGCCAGTTGGCGTCGCCCTTGAACACATCGGCATACTTCGCCGCGTAGATTTCGCGGGTGACGTATTTCATGATGTATTCCTGGATCTCCTTGGTCGAGGGCCAGATGTCCTTCAGGTAAACCGGGCCATCCTTGCCTTCGCCGATCGGCTCCGTCGTCAGGTCCTTCTGGACCGAACCGGCCAGAGCGTAGGCGACGACGAGCGGCGGCGAGGCGAGGTAGTTCGCCTGGACGTCGGGCGACACGCGGCCTTCGAAGTTGCGGTTGCCGGAGAGAACGCCGGCGGCAATCAGGCCCTTGTCGTTGATCGTCTTGGAGATCGGGGCCGGCAGCGGACCCGAGTTGCCGATGCAGGTCGTGCAGCCGAAGCCGACAAGGTTGAAGCCCAGCGCATCGAGATCCTTCTGGAGACCCGAATTGTTCAGATACTCGGCAACCACCTGCGATCCGGGGGCAAGCGACGTCTTCACCCACGGCTTCGTCTTCAGGCCCTTGGCGACCGCGTTGCGGGCGAGCAGGCCGGCGGCAATCAGCACGGACGGGTTGGACGTGTTGGTGCAGGACGTGATGGCGGCAATCGCCACGTCGCCATGGCCGAGATCGTAATCCGTGCCTTCAACCGCGTAACGGTTGGAAAGCTGGCCGGGCTTCTTGTAGTCGTTTTCGAGCGCGGCAGCGAAGTTCGGCGCGATCGTTTCGAGCGGCAGGCGGCCTTCCGGACGCTTCGGGCCTGCCATGGAGGGGACGACGTCGCCGAGATCGAGTTCCAGCGTGTCGGTGAAGACGAGGTCGGAACCGTCGCCATTGCGCCACATGTCTTGAGCCTTCGAATAGGCTTCAACGAGCGCGATGCGGTCGGTTTCGCGGCCGGACATGGTCAGGTAGTTGATGGTTTCGCCGTCAACCGGGAAGAAGCCGCAGGTCGCGCCATATTCCGGGCCCATGTTGCCGATCGTCGCACGGTCGGCGAGCGACATGGCGTCGAGGCCGGGGCCGAAGAATTCGACGAACTTGGAAACAACGCCCTTCTTGCGCAGCATCTGCACGACGGTGAGAACGAGGTCGGTCGCGGTGACGCCTTCCTTGAGCTTGCCGGTCAGCTTGAAGCCGATGACTTCCGGCAGCAGCATGGAAACCGGCTGGCCGAGCATGGCGGCTTCAGCTTCGATACCGCCCACGCCCCAGCCGAGAACGCCGAGACCGTTGATCATGGTGGTATGCGAGTCGGTGCCGACGCAGGTGTCGGGATAGGCGATCGTTTCGCCGCCTTCTTCCTTGGTCCAGACGGTCTGGCCCAGATATTCCAGGTTCACCTGATGACAGATGCCGGTGCCGGGCGGAACCACGCGGAAGTTCTTGAACGCCTGCTGGCCCCACTTGAGGAACTTGTAGCGCTCTTCGTTGCGCTCATATTCGAGCTCGACGTTGCGGGCGAAAGCGCGCGGCGTGCCGAATTCGTCGACGATGACCGAGTGGTCGATGACGAGATCGACGGGAACCAGCGGGTTGATCTTTTCCGGATCGCCACCGAGCGCCTTGATGCCGTCACGCATGGCGGCCAGGTCGACGACGGCGGGAACGCCGGTGAAGTCCTGCATGAGAACGCGGGCCGGGCGATAGGCGATTTCAGCCTCTTCCTTGCCCTTGTTGACGAGCCATGCGGCGCAGGCTTCGATATCGGCCTTGGTGACGGAGCGGCCGTCTTCGTTGCGCAGCAGGTTTTCCAGCACGACCTTCATCGAATAGGGCAGCTTGGAAATGCCGGCGAGACCGTTCTTCTCGGCGGTGGGAAGGCTGTAGTAGACATAGTCCTTGCCGTTGACGGTCAGCGTCGAGCGGCATTTGAAACTGTCAAGAGATGTAGCCACGGATAGAACCCCGTTTCGTCTGTTCGCCAAATTTGACGTGCGGACGCCCGAGCGCTTGAAATTCGCGCAAATGGGATGCGGGTACGGCCATTTCCGCTGTCCGCACGAGAAGTCTTCCTCAAGAATTCACGTTCGGCGCAAGGATAATGATCACGCCGGCCGCTGGCGTGTTGCGGGCGTTATAGATGTTTTCTAAAGAAGGTTCCAGACCTGCGAAGGTCCAAGTGTGTAATTTTTTTGCAGTGCGGTGAAGCACTTGCGGTTGAGGCGGTGGGACATGCGGTTCGAGGCGCAAGCGCTATCGGCAAGGCGGGGCGAAGACCTCCTCTTCCGCGACATTTCCTTCACGCTTTCGGATGGCGAGGCGCTGGTCGTGACCGGGCCGAACGGGTCGGGCAAGTCGACGCTGCTGCGCGTGCTCGCCGGTCTCCTGCCGCAGGAAGCGGGCACGGTGCGATTCGTGGACGGTGGTGAAGACCGCCCCGCCCGCGAAGCCTGCCACTATCTCGGCCACCGCAACGCCATGAAGCGGGAACTGACGGTGGAAGAAAACCTCACCTTCTGGGCCCAGTTCATGGCCAAGGAGGGCGCCGCACCCGGCCTCGACATCGACGAAGCCGCCGAAGCGGTCGGCCTCGCCGGCATCACCCACCTCCCCTTCGGCTACCTCTCCGCCGGCCAGCAGCGCCGCATGGCCATGGCCAAGCTGCTGGTGGCAAAGCGCCCGGTCTGGATATTGGACGAGCCGACGGCGGCGCTGGACGTGAAGGCGGACGCAATGTTTGCGGGGCTGTGTCAGGCGCATCTGGCGAAGGGCGGCATGCTTGTGGCCGCGACGCATCAGCCGCTGGGGATTGAGGATGTGAAGACGCTGGTGATGAAGGGGTTTGAGTATGGGGAGTGAGCTCCAGATGAGGCCGTCATCCTCGGGCCTGTCCCGAGGATCTGACCACGTCGCCAAACATTCAGCACCGCCGAAACACGCTGCCCGCACAGCAGATCCTCGGGACAAGCCCGAGGATGACGGCTGGAGAGGGTGGCAGGCGCGCGACACATCCAATCTCCCCCCTTGCGGGGGAGATGCCCGGCAGGGCAGAGGGGGGTGCGCAGCCGGAAACCCGAGGAGCCCCCACCCATGACCGCCCTCCTCCTCCGCGATCTTCGTCTCTCCATCCGCGCCGGAGGCGGTGCGCTCATCGGGGTACTCTTCTTCATGGCGGTCGTGGCCGTCATTCCCTTTGGCGTCGGGCCGGATCTGAACCTCTTGTCCCGCATCGGCCCGCCCATCCTCTGGATCGGCGCGCTGCTCGCCTCGCTGCTCGGCCTCGACCGGCTGTTCCAGGCCGACCGCGAGGACGGGTCGCTGGATTTGATGCTGATGCAGGAGACGCCGCTGGTTCTGACTGTCTTCGTGAAATGCCTGGCGCATTGGCTGTCGCACAGCCTGCCGCTCGTCATCGCCTCGCCGCTGCTCGCGCTCTTCATGAACATGGACGCACTGTCGGTGGGGGCGACCGCGTTGACGCTGTTGGTCGGGACGCCCGCCATCACCTTCATCGGCGCGGCGGGTGCGGCGGTGGCCGTCTCGCTACCGCGCGGCGGGCTGCTGGTCTCGATCCTCGTCCTGCCGCTGACCATCCCCGTGCTGATCTTTGGCGCAGGCGCGGCCTATGCGGCGACACAGGACCCCTCGCCCTTCCTGCAGCCTTTTCTCTATCTCATCGCGCTCACCCTCGTCTTCGCCGTCATCGGCCCACTGGCCGCGGCGCTGGCGCTTCGGGCCTCCTCGGACTGATCAAAACTTCTTGAGTTGACCAAGATCAATTGCAGCTTGCCGGGCCAGACGGTAAAAGGGCGCCATGACAGACACGAGCCTTGCGATCAGAAGCTTTTCAGACCTCGCCAACCCGGCCAAGTTCATTGCCCTGGCGGGCAAGCTCATTCCGTGGATGGCTGGCATGACGGCGGTGCTTTTCGCGGTCGGCCTCTGGCTCTGTTTCACCACCGACGGCGATTACCAGCAGGGCGAGACCGTCCGCATCATGTATATCCACGTGCCGGCCGCCTGGCTTTCGATGATGTGCTACACGATCATGGCGGCGTCCGCCGTCGGCACGCTGGTCTGGCGCCATCCGCTGGCCGATGTGTCCGCGCGCGTCGCGGCCCCGCTGGGCGCGGCCTTCACCTTCGTGGCCCTCGTCACCGGCTCGCTCTGGGGCAAGCCGATGTGGGGAACGTGGTGGGTCTGGGATGCGCGACTGACCTCCGTCTTCATCCTCTTCCTCATGTATCTCGGCCTCATCGCCTTCAACCGCGCCATGGACGACCCGTCGCGCGCGGCGCGCGTTTCGGCCGTCATGATCCTGATCGGCTTCGTCAATATCCCGATCATCAAGTTCTCGGTCGACTGGTTCAACACGCTGCACCAGCCGGCCTCCGTCGTGCGCATGGGCGGGCCCGCGGTGGACCCGGAATTCCTGCGGCCGCTTCTCATCATGGCGATTGCCTTCACCATGCTCTTCTTCACGCTGCACATGATGGCCATGCGCACCGAAATCTGGCGTCGCCGCGTCGCCGCCATGCGCCGCATCGCCGCCCGTTCGGCCGCCCGCGGCCAGGAGGGTTGAGAGAATGGAACTCGCCCATAACGAAGGCTATGTGCTCGCCTCCTATGCCATCACGCTCGTCGCGATGATCGTCATCATCGGCTGGGTGCTGCTCGACAGCCGTGGCCGCCAGCGCGAACTGAAGCGCCTGGAAGAGACCGGCATCCGCCGCCGTTCGGCCCGCCAGGCGACCACCGGCGAGCCCGCAACAGAAAAGACAATCGACGCATGACAGATCAGCCCACGGAAGAGCCCATCCGCCCGAAGCTTTCGCGCGTCGGCGTCATCATCGCCTTCCTGCCCATCGTCACTTTTCTGGCGCTGGCCGGCATTTTCTGGAAACAGCTGACCAGCGGCGGCAATCCGGCAACGCTGCCCTCGGCGCTCATCGGCCGACAAGCCCCCTCGTTGAATCTCAACGCGCTGGAAGGTTCCAACCGCCCCGCCCTCATTGACGCGCAGGTCAAGGGCAAGCTGACACTCGTCAATGTCTGGGCCTCGTGGTGCATTCCCTGCCGCGACGAAGCGCCGGAAATCATGGCGATTTCCAAGGACCCGCGCATCAATGTCGTCGGCATCAACTACAAGGACAAGACCGACAACGCGCTCGCCTTCCTCGGCGATTTCGGCAACCCCTTCGCCGCCATCGGCACCGACCCGAACGGCGCCGCCGCCATAGACTGGGGCGTCTACGGCATCCCGGAAAGCTATCTCGTCGATCAGACCGGCAAGATCGTCTACAAGAAGGTCGGCCCGTTTGATCCGGCAAGCATCGAGAAGGAGCTGATGCCCGCGGTGGAGAAGGCGCTGGCGGGCAAGTCCTGACGCGGGCCTAAAGCGCCGATTGCCATTGCCGGATCGCATCGATCGGCCAGATCAGCATGATGATGTTGAGCGCAAGGTTGTCGCGGATGATGATGGCGGTGGCGATCTCGAAGCAGACGGCGATGACAATCGTCAGCCAGACGGGTGCCCTCGCCGCGAAGAAAAAGCCGACCGCCATGGCCACGGTGTCCATCGCCGAATTCAGGATACTGTCCCCTTCATAGCCGTAAGAGACCGTCACCGAACGATACCGCTCGATGATGATGGGCGAGTTTTCCAGAATCTCCCACCCGGCTTCGATCAGGGTCGCAAATGCGAGGCGCAATGCCACCGGATAGCGCCGGAGCAGAAGAAACCCGATGCCGTAGAAGATGAAACCGTGAATGATATGGGACGGGGTGTACCAGTCTGAAATGTGCTGGGAATTGCCTGAAGAATGCACCGAGGGTTCGAAGAGCTTGATGTCACCGCAGGAGCAGATCCAGAGCCGGCCCATGAAATGCTCGGTGACGATCTGGATGGCCAGGATAGCCAGAGCAACGCCCAGCCAGATCGCGGAAGACCGCAAGGCATCAGGCCGCTGACCGATCGCAGCCGTCACGGCTGGCTCTCCTTGTCCCCCTCCTCCTCCAGCGAATGCTTCATGATCAGCGGCATTTGCGACATGGTGAAGAGGATGGTGATCGGCATGGTGCCCCAGACCTTGAAGGTGATCCAGGCATCGTCGGAGAAATTGCGCCAGACGACTTCGTTCAGCACGGCGAGAAACAGGAAGAACAGGCCCCAGCGGAAGGTGAGCTTGCGCCAGCCCTCGTCGTCCAGCCGGAAGGCGGCGTTGAAGACATAGCCGAGCAGGGACTTGCCGAAGAAGAGACCGCCGAGCAGCACAACGCCGAAGAGCGTATTGATGATCGTCGGCTTCATCTTGATGAAGAGTTCGTTCTGCAGATAGATGCCGAGGCCGCCGAAGACGAGCACGATGGCACCGGACACGAAGGGCATGAGCGGCAGGTGCTTGACGACGATCTTCGAGACGATGAGCGAAACAACCGTCGCCACCATGAAGAAGGCGGTCGCCACGAAAAGCGGCCCACCCAGCTTTTCCAGCACCGGAAAATGCTTCACCAGCCATTCGCCACGCAGATTGGCAAAGAAGAAGACCAGAATGGGCCCGAGTTCCAGTGCCAGCTTCAGCCCGGCATTCTCGCGCGGCTTGGCAAGGGCGGCAGTCTTATGGTTCAGGCTTTCGTCAGTCATTGACGAGCTTCCTTCAAAATCTTGAGCAATTCCAGCGAAAGTGGAAACCGGTTTCGCGTCCGGAATTGCGTAAACAAAGAGATAGAGCATTTGGGCGTATCAGCGAAACACCCAAATGCTCTAACGATCAGGCAATGCCTGCGATGGCGCTGGCGAAGTCCTTCGCCTCGAAGGGTTCGAGATCGTCGATCCCCTCGCCCACGCCGATGAAATAGACGGGCAGCTTGTGCTTGGCAGCAATGGCCACAAGGATGCCGCCGCGCGCCGTGCCGTCAAGTTTGGTCATGACGAGACCGGACACGCCCGCAACATTGCGGAAGATTTCCACCTGCTGCAGGGCGTTCTGCCCGGTCGTAGCATCCAGCGTCTGAAGCACGGTATGCGGCGCGTCCGGATCGAGCTTGCCGAGAACGCGAACGATCTTTTCCAGCTCGGCCATCAGCTCGGCCTTGTTCTGCAAACGCCCGGCCGTGTCGATGATCAGCACGTCGGACTTCTTTTCTATGGCTTTTTTATAGGCGTCATAGGCAAGCCCGGCCGCATCGGCGCCCAGTTGCGTGCCGATGAATTCGGAGCCCGTGCGCCCCGCCCAGATCTTCAGCTGCTCGATGGCGGCCGCGCGGAACGTGTCGCCGGCGGCCAGCATGACCTTGAGCCCCGCACCGGAAAGCTTGGCGGCCAGCTTGCCGATGGTCGTGGTCTTGCCCGTGCCGTTGACACCGACGACGAGGATGACATGCGGCTTGTGATTGAGATCGAGTTCCAGCGGCTTGGCCACAGGCGCCAGAACCTTCTCGATTTCGCCGGCCATGATGCGGCTTACATCCTCGCCGGTCACGTCGCGTCCGTAACGCTCGGCGGATAGCGCGCCGGTCACGCGCATCGCCGTCTCGACACCGAGATCGGCGCGGATCAGCAGCTCTTCCAGTTCCTCCAGCGTATCGTCATCCAGCTTGCGCTTGGTGAAGAGCGAGGAAATCTGCTGCGTCAGTTGCGACGAGGTGCGGAAAAGGCCGGCCTTGAGGCGCTGGAACCAGGATTGTTTGGGCGCGGGAGCCGGTGCCGCGGGCTCGGCCTTGCGATCGGCAGCGGAGGCGAAACCCTTGGGGAGCGCAGGCGTGGAACCTCCCTCTTCTCCCCCAGGGGAGAAGGTGGCCCGAAGGGCCGGATGAGGGGGCGACGGTTCAGCAAGGGATTCGGGCGCGGACTCCGCAGGCTTTTCAGCAGCGGCTTCGACACCCGGAGCATCCGCCTCTGTCGGCTGCAACGACATCTCCCCCTCAAGGGGGGAGAGAGGCGTTGCGGCTTCCGGCTCGGGTTCCGGCATGCCGGCATCCCAATCGGCCAGCGCTTCGGCCTCTTCGTGATCAATATCGGTGACATGCACGGGTTCTTCGGCAGGCGCGTGCTCGGCGGCGAACTCTTCCGCCGTTTCTTGCGAAATACCCGGTGCAGGCGCTGGGTCAGGAAGATCGGCGTCCCATTCGGTGCGCTCGATGGCCTCTTCCTTGGTGAGGTCGACGTCGTGGGTTTCGGCGGCGGCTTCACGAGCAGCTTCGACGCGAACATCAGCGCTTGGAGCACCCCCCTCTGCCCTGCCGGGCATCTCCCCCTCAGGGGGGGAGATTGGCTGAGAAGCAGCCGTCTCGACAACCTCGGACGGTCTGGCCGCCTCGTCGTCCTTCTTGCCGAAGGAGAAGACTTTCTTGATGAAACCGAGCGCCATTTCTCGTCCGTCTGGGTTCAGGCCGCGTGGGCGGCGTTTGCGTAAATCAGATGCTTGCCATCATGACCGGAAATCGTGACCTCGGCAAAGGTTCCCGGTGCCATGTCCGGCGTCCTGACGCTCGTGAAGTTTTCGGTATGCGCCAAGCCGCCGCGTTCGGCAAGCACGATCTGGCGCGTGCCGGCCATGGCGGCAAGATGCGCCTGAGCGAGCCGTTCGCCGAGTTCCCGCAGCCGCGCGGCCCGCTCCTTCACAAGACGCCGGTCAAGCTGCGGCATCCGAGCGGCGGGCGTTCCCTCGCGCGGGCTGAAGGGGAAGACGTGCAGGTGCGCAATGCCGATCTCTTCCGCAAGTGCGAGCGAATTGCCAAAAGCCTCTTCCGTCTCCGTCGGAAAGCCGGCGATGATATCGGCCCCAAAGGCCATGTCCGGCCGCAGCCGGCGCACATCGGCGCAGAAGGCCAGCGCATCGGCGCGTGCGTGCCGACGCTTCATGCGCTTCAGGATCAGATCGTCGCCATGCTGCAGGGACAGATGCAGATGCGGCATGAAGCGCGGCTCGTCGGCAATCAGGTCCATCAGGTGCCGGTCCGCCTCGATGGAGTCGATGGAGGACAGCCGCAATCGCCGGATTTCCGGAACCTGCTTCAGGATTGTCTTTGCCAGCAGGCCCAGCGTCGGCGCACCCGGCAGGTCGCTTCCGTAGGAGGTCGCATCCACGCCGGTCAGCACCACTTCCCGGTAGCCGGACGCCGCAAGCTCGCGCACCTGATCGACCACCGCGCCCATCGGCACCGAGCGCGAATTGCCGCGGCCATAGGGGATGATGCAGAAGGTGCAGCGATGGTCGCAGCCGTTTTGGACCTGCACAAAGGCGCGCACATGCCCGTCGATCAGCCGCACCATCTGCGGCGCAGTCTCTGTCACGCTCATGATGTCGTTGACGCGGGCCTTTTCCTGCGCCGACACGCCGAAATCGGGCAATGCTCGGTAAGCCTCCGCTTTCAGCTTGTCGTCATTGCCGATCACCGCATCGACTTCCGGCATGGCGGCAAAATCATGCGCGGCCACCTGTGCGGCGCAGCCGGTGACGACGATGCGGGTGGAAGGGTTCTCACGCCGCGCACGGCGGATTGCCTGCCGGGCCTGCCGGACAGCCTCAGCCGTCACGGCGCAGGTGTTGACGAGAATGGCATCCGTCAGCCCGGCTTTGGCAGCCTCGGCCTTCATGACTTCGGATTCGTAGATATTGAGACGGCAGCCGAAGGTTATGACCTCGACGCTGCTCAAACCGCAACCGCCTCGTCGGCCTGCCATTCACCGGTCACCGGATCGACCGTGCCGGACCATTCCCACGTGGCGGGGCCGGTCATGACGACATGGTTGTCGAGCCGCCACTCCAGTTCCAGCGAACCGGGCGGGATAGCGCTCGCGACATTGATCGTCACCTTGCGGCCGGTGCGGCCCGTGCGCGCGCCGCTCACTGCAGCCGAGCAGGCGGCGGACCCACAGGCCAGCGTCAGGCCAGCGCCGCGCTCCCAGGTGCGCGTCGTCATCGACGTCGGCGAGGTCACCTGCGCGATGGTGATGTTGCAGCGCTCGGGAAAGATCGGATGGTTCTCAAGCAGAGGGCCAAACTTTTCGAGATCGTATGACCAGACATCGTTCTCGACCCAGAACACCGCATGCGGATTGCCCATCGACATGACGGAGGGCGAATGCAGGACCGGATTGTCGATCGGCCCGATCTGCAGTTCGATCCGGCTTGTGTCG
Organism: Ensifer adhaerens; assembly: GCA_900215285.1. Classification (NCBI taxonomy): domain Bacteria; kingdom Pseudomonadati; phylum Pseudomonadota; class Alphaproteobacteria; order Hyphomicrobiales; family Rhizobiaceae; genus Ensifer; species Ensifer adhaerens. Next base: position 1,246,038 of record OCMG01000004.1, on the reverse strand, counting down.
TGAAACTCTTCAGCCAACGGAATGCGGTCCCAGTCGAAAACGGGCTCGCCCATATCGACCGAAATCAGCCCATTCTCATGTTCCTTGGCATTGAGAATGCCGGCGATCGTCTGGAAGGTGAAGGTCTGCTTGCCAGTCTCGGCCGCCAGCGCCTGCACCACGCAGCGCGTACCGTTGCCGCAGGCCTGCGCGCGGGTGCCGTCGCAGTTGAGAATGTCGATATAGGCATCCGTGCCGTCGAGCTTCGGATCGTGGATCGCCATGATCTGATCGAACTTGGTCGCCGGGCCGCCGTCGAGCGCGATCGCAGCCGCCGGCGTCACCCTGTCCTTGCGGCCGCGCATGTCGATGACGAGGATCTTGTTGCCAAGCCCGTTCATCTTCGCAAAGGGGACGCGTTCAGACATGATTTCGCTTTCTTCTCGACCGTTCGGGCCAGCGCCCGCATTTCCCGCTTATATGGCGGAAAAACCCGGTAATTTCCAGAGGAGAAGGTATCACACCTGCGGCACGTCGAAAACCGCGCCCGGCTGCAGTGCCGGAAATCGCTCCCGCGAGATGCCGGCGGCATGAAGCGCGGCATGAAGCTCCCGCTCGGGATGATAGATATTCTCGTTCGTGAGTTGAAACGTGAACCAGTGGTGACCCGCCGCATAGGCGGCGTTGCAGAGCCTCATGCCCTCCACCGCTTCTTCCGGATTCTGGTGCTGGGCCTTCATGAACCAGCGCGGTTCATAGGCCCCGATGGGCAGGATGGCGAGCCTGAATCGGCCGTATTTCTCGCCCGCCGCCCGATAGTTGATGCCATCGTGAAAGCCGGTATCGCCGATATGGTAGATCAGCCCGCCAGGCGTCTCAAGGACGAAGGCGGCCCACAATGCAAAGCGACGATCGTTCACACCGCGCGCCGACCAGTGGTGCGCGGGCTCGCAATGGAAGACGAGGCCGTGGCCGAAGTCGAACCGATCGCCCCAGTCCATTGTCCGGATGCGGGCATCGGCGATCGAACGCCGAATAATCGTGTCGTTGCCAAGCGGCGTGACGATCAACGGATTATGGACGCGCACCAGCCGCTTCAGCGTCGCAATATCCAGATGGTCATAATGATTGTGCGAGACGATGACGACATCGATCGGGGGAAGATCTTCGAACCGGATGCCTGGCTCGTTGGCGCGCTTCGGCCCCGCAAAAGTGAAGGGGCTCACGCGTTCCGACCAGACAGGATCGGTGAGGATCGAAAAGCCATGAGTCTGGATCAGCATCGACGCATGGCCAACCATGGTGAGCCGCAGACGGTGTCCTTCCAGACGAATTTCGGGCTTCGCCTTGGGGAACGGGGAGTCGACGGCGGGGGGCCAGGGCTGCGGCTTTTCGCGAAACCGCCATTGCAGAACCTTGGACAATCCGCCGGGCTCGACACCGGCCGGGTTGTAAAATCGGTTGCCGTCAAAATGATCTGTCACAGGGCCCTTATAATAGGAATTTCCACTCGCTTTGAATGCCATACTACAGCTTCGCCTATTCCTCGGAACAAACCCTCTTAACGCAATTGGGAACCTTCAGGTTGCATTTAAAGTGCCAAGCCTGCCTAACCAGAAAAACCGGCAATTAAACCCCTAATTTATAAGGGAATTAGATGAATCTTAAGCTGTACCTGCAATGAACGCTCATCCATTGTCGCGAGAATTTATATGCTCGACGTTATTTCCTGTATCACCGTAGAGCATGACCTCAAACTCGTGGCGCTTGCAGCCATCATTTGCATTCTCGGAAGCTGGCTGTCTTTCCGTCTGTTCGACCGCGGCCTGCAGGACAGGAGTCTGACCAGCTTCGGCTGGAATTTTCTCGCCGCAACAACGGCCGGCTCGTCCGTGTGGTCGACCCATTTTATATCCATGCTGGCCTTCAAGAGCGGCGCACCTGTCACCTTTGATCCGGTGCTGACAATTGTCTCGCTGCTCATCGTCATTGGCAGCGTCTTTGTCGGACTTTCGGTCTCGATCCTGCCCATCCTTTCATTGAGCACCGCAACGGGGGGCGTGATCGCCGGCCTTGGCGTTGCATCCATGCACTATGTCGGGATGAGCGCCTATCACATAGATGGGCTGGTCAATTGGGACAGGAGCCGCATCGCGACCTCGGTCATGGTGATTGTGATCGCCGCGACGATTGCATTCGAACTCATGAAACGACAGGGCGTTCGGGCAAGGCCGGAAAAGGCGGCCGGGCTCTTTGCGCTCGGGATTGTCGGACTCCACTTCACCGGCATGGCCGCTCTGAAAGTGACGCCCCTGGTGCTTCGCGGTACAGTAGTCTATCAGGGCTCCTACACGGTTATGGCGCTGGCGATCGCTCTGGCCTGCGTTGTAATTGCAGGAACCGGGCTGACCTCCTTCCTCATCGATCAGCGCCTTCGCAGCGATTCGGATCGGAAGCTGAATCAGATGGCGCTTTATGATGGGCTCACGGGCTTGCCCAACCGGCAGAACTTCTCCGAAAAACTTCTTGCCCGTATTCGGGAAGCGGATGAAAGCGGCAACGGCTTCGCCTTTATCGGCATGGACCTCGACCGCTTCAAGGAGATTAACGACATCTGGGGGCATTCGGCCGGTGACACGGTTCTCGCGGAAATCGGCGAGCGACTGGGAGCGCTGAAATCGGAGCGTTTGTTCGCCGCAAGGCTGGGCGGCGATGAATTTGCCGTGATCTGCCGTAGCCAGCACAACAAGATTGTCTTTGAGGACATGATGCATATCAAGACCTCACTCCTGCAGCCGATCATGCTCGACAACGGGACTGAGGTCAGCATCGGTGTCAGCCTCGGAGCCGCCTTCTATCCGACCGACGCTCCAGACGCGCAGGAACTGGTCAGCCGCGCCGACTTTGCCATGTATCGCGCCAAGGCAAGTCCCATAACTTCGATATGCTTTTATGATTCGGAAATGGACGAGGTTGTCCGGCAGCGCAAGGCTCTCGCCGCAGACCTGAAGAACGCCGTGAACAACGGAGAACTTGAACTCTTCTACCAGCCACAAAATTCTGTCGACACGGAAGAGGTGACCGGATTCGAGGTTTTGCTGCGCTGGCGCCACCCCACGCGCGGCATGATCTCGCCGATGGAGTTCATTCCCATCGCTGAAGAAAGCGGGCTCATTCTCGACATAGGCCGCTGGGTTCTCCAGACTGCCTGCACGCAGGCCGCCGCCTGGCCGAACGATCTGCGCATTGCGGTCAACCTGTCCCCTATCCAGCTCAGCGACCCCAAGCTGCCAGGCCTTGTCTGCAGGACGCTGGCCCAGACCGGGCTCGCCGCGCACCGCCTTGAACTGGAACTGACGGAATCGTCCATCATCGAGAACCGCGAGCGCACGCTCGCGCTACTTTCGCAAATCAAGGCCCTGGGCGTGACCATCGCGCTCGATGATTTCGGAACCGGCTATTCGTCACTGGAAACACTGCGCACGTTCCCGTTCGACAAGATCAAGCTGGACCGGTCCTTCATGAATGAGATCGAAAACAGCAGGCAGGCGCGCGCCATTGTCCGCGCCGTCCTGGCCATCGGTAAGAGCCTGGACATTCCTGTGCTTGCCGAAGGCGTGGAAACGAGACGCCAGCTTGAAATCCTGCGCCAAGAGGGGTGCGACTCCATGCAAGGCTATCTCATGGGTCGTCCTGCGCCACTTGCGGAAATCCTGGCCGGCTTCGGTATCATGGATTCCATCGCCGACAGAAACGTCGAAACACTGCATGGTCTTATCCCGCACACTTTTGTGTCGGAACGCCCGGGCGACCTGCTGGCGGCGGGGTGATGTAGAGCGAACGCACGCCCGCCCATTCCCGCGCGCGGAAAAACGCAACCTGCGAGCCTGATGAACGAGAAAAGCACGGTGTCGATTGTCGATGTATCCGGCCAGCCTTGACTTTCCGCCGATCTTCCTGTTTAAGCCCCGCAAAATCCGTCTCAAGGCAAGCTTGAGCCACTGACCGGGGCTTCGATCCCGGAGGTCAACATCCGGCAGCGCGATGCGCCCCCGGATGCCACACTGCTTTGTGCTGATGTGAATTGCGCTTGCATTTGCGATGGACAATACCGACGTTTCGGACATCCCGAAACGAAAAGGACGACACGATGTTTGACAACCTCCAGGAACGTCTTGGCTCCATTCTCAATGGGCTGACCGGACGTGGCGCGCTTTCGGAAGCTGACGTTTCCGCGGCGCTGCGCGAGGTGCGTCGCGCGCTTCTCGAAGCCGACGTGGCGCTCGAAGTCGTCCGCGGCTTTACCGACCGTGTCCGCGAAAAGGCTGTCGGCGCCGAAATCCTGAAGTCGATCAAGCCGGGCCAGATGGTCGTCAAGATCGTCCATGACGAGCTGGTCGAGATGCTCGGAACGGATGGCGAGGGCATCAGCCTCAACGCCGCCGCCCCGGTCGTCATCATGATGGTCGGTCTCCAGGGCTCGGGCAAGACGACGACGTCTGCCAAGATCGCCAAGCGGCTGACGACGCGGGACCGCAAGAAGGTCCTGATGGCCTCGCTCGATACGCGCCGCCCGGCCGCCCAGGAACAGCTGCGGCAGCTGGGCGTCCAGACCGGCGTCGACACGCTGCCGATCATCGAAGGCCAGTCGCCCGTCGATATCGCGGCCCGCGCCGTGCAGGCGGCCAAGCTCGGCGGCCATGACGTCGTCATCCTCGACACCGCCGGCCGCACCCACATCGACGAGCCGTTGATGGTGGAAATGGCCGACATCAAGAAAAAGGCCAATCCGCATGAAATCCTGCTGGTCGCCGATGCGCTGACCGGTCAGGACGCCGTCAACCTCGCCCGCAATTTCGATGAACGCGTCGGCATCACAGGCCTCGTGCTCACCCGCATGGACGGCGACGGCCGTGGTGGCGCCGCCCTTTCGATGCGCGCCGTTACCGGCAAGCCGGTCAAGCTGATCGGCGTCGGCGAAAAGATGGATGAACTCGACGAGTTCCATCCCCGCCGCATCGCCGACCGCATTCTCGGCATGGGCGACATCGTCTCGCTGGTCGAACGCGCAGCGGAATCCATTGATGCCGAAAAGGCTGCCGCCATGGCGGCCCGCATGGCCAAGGGCAAGTTCGACCTGAACGACATGGCCGACCAGATCCGCCAGATGGAAAAGCTCGGCGGCATGGGCGGCATCATGGGCATGATGCCTGGAATGGCCGGCATGAAGGACAAGATGTCCGCAGCCGGCCTCAACGACAATATCTTCAAGCGCCAGCTCGCCATCATCTCCTCGATGACCAAGGCCGAGCGCGCCAATCCCGATATCTTGAAGCATTCCCGCAAGAAGCGCATCGCTGCCGGCTCCGGCACGGATGCCGCCGACATCAACAAGCTTTTGAAAATGCACCGCCAGATGGCCGACATGATGAAAATGATGGGCGGCAAGAAGGGCGGCATGATGAAGCAGATGATGGGTGGCCTCGCCAACAAGATGGGCCTAGGCGGCATGATGGGCGGCGGCATGCCCGACCTGTCCAGCATGGACCCCAAGCAGCTCGAGGCGCTTGCCAAGCAGGCCGAGGCCGCGGGCCTCACCAAGGGCATGGGCGGCATGCCCGGTGGCTTGCCGGGTGGTCTTCCCGGTCTGGGCGGCGCGAAACTGCCGGGTCTCGGCGGACTTCCGGGCCTGCCCGGCCTGCCGAAGAAGAAGTAAGGAGAGCACCGCGTGATCGATCCCGAAATCAAGGCCAAGCTTTCCGGCTACCGCCAGTCGATCGACAATATCGACGCAGCTCTTGTCCACATGCTCGCCGAGCGCTTCCGCTGCACCAAGGAAGTCGGCGTCTTGAAGGCCACGCATGAATTGCCGCCGTCTGATCCGGCGCGCGAGGAATACCAGATCGAACGTCTTCGCCGTCTGGCGAAGGAGGCCAATCTGGACCCGGATTTCGCCGAGAAGTTCCTGAACTTCATCATCAAGGAAGTCATCCGGCATCATGAAGCCATCGCCGCCGAACATAACGGCAAGTGAAGGCAAAAACAGAGAATACGCAGCATTCCGCTGCAGAAGACATTTAACGAAATCGCCGCCTGCAAGCGGCACATCAATGCCTGAAGGAGAAATGAAATGGCACTGAAGATTCGTCTCGCCCGCGGTGGCTCCAAGAAGCGTCCGTACTACCAGATCGTTGTTGCCGACGCCCGTTCGCCGCGCGATGGCCGCTTCCTCGAGAAGGTCGGTTCCTGGAACCCGATGCTCGACAAGAACGCAGAAGGCCGCATCGTTCTGAACAACGAGCGTATCCAGCATTGGCTCGACAACGGCGCACAGCCGACCGACCGCGTCCTGCGCTTCCTGAACGATGCCGGCCTTGCCAAGCGCGAAGCACGCAACAACCCGGAAAAGGCACAGCCGGGCAAGAAGGCCGTCGAACGCGCCAAGGAAAAGGCTGCCAAGGCCGCTGAAGCCGCTGCTGCGGAATAATTTCCAGCGACTTGACCTTGATCCGACGGGCGGCTTCACTGGGCCGCCCGTTTTCATATCCGGAGGTGGCTCATGGCCCTCAAGAACCCCGTTCTCATGGCGACCATTGGTGCTGCGCAAGGCCTGCGCGGCGAGGTGCGCGCCAAGACCTATACGACCGAGCCGACGGCGCTCGGCGATTACGGCAACCTGCATGCCGCTGACGGGCGGGTGTTTGAAATTCTCGACATTCGCGAGATGAAGGACATGGCCGTCGTCCGCTTCAAGGGCGTCAACGACCGCAATGCGGCGGAAGCCCTGCGCGGGCTCGATCTCTTCATCGAGCGCGACAACCTGCCGAGCGATCTGCTGGAGGACGACGAGTTCTTCTATGCCGATCTCGAAGGGCTGGAAGCCTTTGACGCGACGGGCAAGAGCTATGGTATCGTCAGCGGCATTTTCGATTTCGGCGCAGGCGATCTGCTGGAGCTGAAGGCCCCGGCCAAGCGCCCGCTGCTGATCCCCTTCTCCGAAGCGGCCGTTCTGGAAATTGACCTTGAAGAAGGCCGAATTCTGGTCGACCCGATCGCTGCTGGTCTCATCGATGACGGCGACAATGGCGAAGGCGAAAAAGGCCCCGGCAGCCGCAAGCGCAGCCCGTCCAAGGGCGGCAACAAGGGCAACGGAGACGCGGAAACGTGACCTTCCGCGCCACCATCCTCACGCTCTACCCGGAAATGTTTCCGGGCTTTCTCGGACAATCGCTGTCCGGCAAGGCGCTGGAGCGCGGCGCATGGGCGATCGAGCCGGTGCAGATCCGCGATTTCGCCACCGACAAGCACCGCTCGGTCGATGATACGCCCTCCGGCGGCGGGGCAGGCATGGTGCTGCGGGCCGATATTCTCGCGAAAGCCATCGATTCCGTTGGCGACGACGATCGCCCGCGCCTTCTCATGAGTCCGCGCGGCAAGCCGCTCACGCAGGCCCGTGTCCGCGAACTCGCGGAAGGTCCCGGCGCAGTGATCGTCTGCGGGCGCTTCGAGGGCGTGGACCAGAGGGTCATCGATGCGCGCCAACTCGAGGAAGTCTCGATCGGCGATTACATTCTCTCCGGCGGCGAACCGGCCGCGATGATCCTGCTCGACGCCGTCATCCGTGTCTTGCCGGGCGTCATGGGCAACGAGCAGTCGGGCGTGCATGAAAGCTTCGAAAGCGGACTGCTGGAGCATCCGCACTATACCCGCCCGCCCGTCTTCGAAGGCCGCGAAATCCCCGACGTCCTAACCTCGGGCAATCATGCGAAGATCGAGAAATGGCGGCATGAGCAGGCGCTGAAACTGACCGCCGAGCGCCGGCCCGACCTCCTTCAGGCCTTGAAGAAATAATATCCCGCCAGGAAAACGCCCACCGCGATGACCGCATAGCGCATCCATTTCTGTGGCACGCGCTTGGCGAGCCACACGCCATAATAGCCGCCAATCCCTGCCCCGGGCAGCATGATGATGGCATGTAGCCACGAGATCGCGCCGCCGGCAGTAAAGACGACGATGGCGACGGCGGCAATGACGATCGAGAGGAAATTCTTGATCGCATTCAGCCGGTGATAATCGCCGCCGGTCGCAAGCCCGAGCGATGCCAGCATCATGATGCCCATGCCGGCACCGAAAAACCCGCCATAGATCGAAGTGGCAAGCTGCGAAACGATGCCGACGGGCGAACTTGGCGGATGCTCCTTTTCCACCTTGGGCCGCAGCTTCGGCCCGGCGGCAAAAAGGGCAGTCGCAGCGAGCAGTAGCCAGGGCACGAGCTTCTTGAAGGACGGATTGTCGAGCGACAGCAGCAGCAGCGCACCGCCGAGCGACCCGATGAGCGAAATCGCCGACAGGATCAGGATCGGCTTCCACTCGCGCGCGATTTCCTTGCGATAGGCCAGCGCCGAGGTGATGTAGCCGGGAAACTGCACGATGGACGACGTAGCATTGGCCGCAATGGGCGGCACGCCAAACAGCGTCATCGCGCCGAAGGTCAGAAACGTGCCGCCGCCAGCGACGGCGTTGATCGCGCCGGACAGAAGCCCCGCGACGAAAAGCAGAATTGCAGCCAATATTGTCATGCTAATCCCCCGGTCCCATTACCGGGGGCTAGCATGGAATGCCCCAGCTTGCAAAGCCACGTCACGCGGTGCGCGCCTGCGGCCGCATGGCGGCGAGCGCCATGTAGCTCAGGCCGCCGACCGCCACGCCGAAGAACCAGCCATAGGTTCCCCACCAGGCCGGAAGCACCGTGGTGAAGGTCGGCAGGATCGACGAGAAGATCGCACCGGCGACGAAGGCAATCAGCGCATTGACGTTCCAGCCCCCCTCGAAGCGGAACTCACCATTCTCGTGGTAGAGCGCCTCGACATTCACCACGCCCTTCCGGATGAGATAGTAGTCCACCATCATGATCCCGAAGACCGGGCCCATCGTTGAGCCGATGAAGTTGACGAAATGCGCCGCACCCGTTTCCCAAGGGGCAAACGGATAGAGCACAAGCGCGATGAAGGCCGCGATATAGCCGCCACGTTTGAAATTGATCTGGCGCGGGAAAACGTTCGCAAAGTCGAAGGCCGGCGAGACGAAGTTGGCCACGACATTGATGCCGAGCGTGGCGACCGCGAAGGTCAATGCCGCAAGGGCCGCTAAGAACCAACTGTCGAACTTGGCCGAGATCGCATCCGGATGCAGCAGCACTTCGCCATAGACCGTATAGGCCGCCGTCGTGGTGATGCCGGCGACAAGGCAGAAGGCGAGCAGGTTCACCGGCAGGCCCCAGAGATTGCCGCGACGCAGCGTTGCCTGGTCGGGAGCAAAGCGCGAGAAGTCGCAGAAGTTCAGGTAAAGCGCTGCGAAATATGTGATCCAGGTCGCAGCCACGGCAGCCAGCGCCCCGAACGAACCCGGAGCCCCGGAAACGCCCGCATCCTTGGTCGCGGCGAGCAGAACGTCCTGCGGGATATTCTCGCCGAAGGAGAAGGTGCCCGCCTTGTAGATGAGGTAAAGCGCCAGAAGCAGCATCATGATCCAGACCGCCGGCCCCGCCCAGTCCTGGAACTTGCGCACCGTTTCCATGCCGCGCTGGATGATGAGAAGCTGCAGCGCCCAGATGATGACGTAGCAGATCACTTCCAGCGTCGAATGCCCAAGCATGTGGCTCGACTGGTGGAAGGCGAGCATGCTCTCGTTGCGGATGAGCAGGGCGACAATCGCGCCCGAGGCGGCCGAGGTCTGCGCGCCATACCAGAAGCAGGCGACGATGGCGCGCACCAGCGCCGGCAGGTTGGCCCCGAACGTGCCGAAGGAGGCCCGCGCCAGAACCGGGAATGGCACGCCGGTTTTGACGCCCGCATTGCCAACAAGGCTCATCAGCACGAAGATGACCAGCGAACCGATGCCGATCGCGATCACGAAATTGATGAAACTGCCGCAAAGCAGGAAAAGGCTGGCGGCCAGATAATAGCCCCAGAGGCTGTGAACGTCCGACGTCCAGACGTTGAAGATGGAAAATGCGCCCCAGTTGCGCGTTTCGGCAGGCGCCAGGTCCTCGTTGTAAAGCGAGGGCGACGGATTGTTGACAGACATGATACTCCCCCTTGGCAGAAGGCCGCCCGCCCCGGCAGCCCTGGAATCGGCCTAAATTTTAGGCAAATGCAAATTGATTCTTCTTTTTGACGAAATGCAAGGCGCGCTGAGGAATAAATCACAGCATCCGCAGGGGGTGACAAAGCCTCCTGGCTGGTGTATACGCCCGCCCGGAACTGATGGGTTGAGCGCATGTCTCGGCCCCAACCGTTACCAATAAAGAACTGGCGAACCCGCTACCGTCTCTTCCGAGGCGCATTCACAAGGCTTTATGCCAAGGGATGATGTGAGCGCTCTGGCTGTTTCAGAAGAAGAGAAGGTTGAAGACAATGAACATCATCGAACAGCTTGAGGCCGAACAGGCCGCCAAGATCGCCGCCAAGCGCACGCTTCCCGAATTCTCCCCGGGCGACACCGTCCGCGTCAACGTCCGCGTTGTCGAAGGCAACCGTACCCGCGTTCAGGCCTATGAAGGCGTTTGCATCGCTCGCAAGGGCGCTGGCCTCAACGAGAGCTTCACGGTTCGCAAGATCTCCTACGGCGAAGGCGTCGAGCGCGTATTCCCGGTTTACTCCCCGCTGGTTGAAGGCGTTGAAGTCGTTCGCCGCGGTAAGGTCCGTCGCGCCAAGCTTTACTACCTGCGCGACCTGCGCGGCAAGGCTGCCCGTATCGTTGAGAACACCGGCACGCGTTCGCGCAAGCTGAACGACGCCGAGCGTCAGGCTGTGGCTGAAGAAAAGGCACGCATCGAGGCCGAGAAGGTCGCTGCTGCCCAGGCTCTGGCTGCCGAGAAGGCTGCTGCGGAAGCTGCTGAAAAGGCCGCCGCCGAAAAGGCCGCTGCTGAAGCTGCCGCTGAATAAGCCGCATCGCCTGTTGCATTTTAGGGAAGGCCGCCGGTATGATCCGGCGGCCTTCTTTGTTGCGGAATCAAGGCAACATCAGAAAAATTTCCGGTGATGCCGGAATGGGCTGAGAGTGCATCTCTTGAGTTTTGATGCAATTGCGGATGAAAGACGGGGAAACGTTTTTCGGAAATTGCTCTGGGGGACAGCTGCGGCTGATGCGTGGAATATCGGAAGAAGTTTTCGCTGCCTACCGGCGGCTGAGCTATTACACGGCGGGCGTCGTGCGCGAACTTGTGCCGCGTTCGCTGTCGCGCATCGATTATGACGCGACGTTCAGCGAACTCGAGGATAGCGGCGCCTTGCCTGCGGTTCTGGAGCGCGTGAACTATTACAACGGCCTCGTTCCCGGCGGCAGCTCGCGCCCCTCGACCCGCACCGATTCCGTCGACCGCAGGAGAAGCCGCTACTTCATCGATCTCGCCGAGCATCTGCGCTTCTTTCCGGCGCATTTAACGGTCGACACGCTGTTCGGCGACATAACCCATGTGCCGCCCGTACCAAGTCTGCTGAAGAGCCGCCCGATCGAAGGCGACAATGCCAACTCGGTTCTGCTCAATCTCGACAAGCTCCGGCATTTCCGGCTGTTTTATGATCCCGTGCCCTTTGCGCGGAAAGCGGCGAAGGCGGTCTGGCGTGGCAGCATGAACAACCCGCTGCGGGAAGCCCTCATTTCCAACCATGCCACCAGCAGCTTTTGCGACGTCGGCCATGTCAGCCGCGATTTTACCCGTATTCCGGCAAGCAACGTGCTGACGCCGGCTCAGCAATTTGCCTATCGCTACATCATTTCGGTGGAAGGTTGCGATGTCGCCACGAACCTGAAATGGGTCATGGCGTCCAACAGCGTCTGCATCATGCCCCGCCCGCGCTACGAGACATGGTTCATGGAGGGCGGCCTGGTGCCCGACCACCATTATGTCGAGGTGCGTGACGACTTCTCCGATCTGGAAGAAAAGATCGAGGCGCTGGAAGCCGATCCCATGCGCGCCCGCGAGATCGTCGCAAACGCCAACCGGCACGTCGCAATGTTTTCCAACCGGCGCATGGAGAAGATCACCTCCATCCTCGTGCTGGAGAAATATTTCCAGGCAACGGGGCAGGTGCCGTCCTCGGCATTCACCGAGGGCTTTTTCAGCAAGCTCCACAGCGAGTCCCGCGTTCTGGTCACAGCCTGAGACAAGGACATTCCAGCGCCTGGTGGCCGAGCCTCCACGCGCATGCATCAGTCTGAACGTCGCGGATCCGCCAGGCCTGCTACCCGCCGTCGCGTGCCGCCCGTCGTCGTTGTCGCCACGAAAACTGCCTCGGTGCATGTCAGGAAAAGCGGCATCCATTCCTCCGAGAATTGCAGCCTGCCCGAGGGTCGGCAGAAATACCTTCCCGGATGCCGATGAAGGAAGACGCCTCGGCCCGCCTGCATGCGCGCGGGGACGCTTTGGCAACGGCCTTATCCTTGCAATCCCTGAACATTCTGTGACAGTGTGGCCCGCCACAAAAGACAGGAGCTTCCCATGATTTCCAGACGCGCAGTGCTCGCGCTCGCCGCCTTTGCTGCGGCAGCCCCGCTTGCAGCACAAGCCGCAGACGCCCTCCCGGACCTCAAGGGCCGCAAGGTCGTCGTCGTCACCGAAAATGCCTACCCACCGCTGCAGTTTGTCGATCCCAAGTCTGGCAAGCAGATCGGCTGGGAATATGACGCGATGAACGAGATCGCCAAGCGCCTCAACTTCAAGGTCGAGTACCAGAACACCAGCTGGGATGCGATGATCCAGGCCGTGTCCGACAAGCAATATGACATCGGTATGACCGGCATCACCATCAAGGACGAGCGCAAGGAAAAGGTCGATTTCTCCGACCCCTATATGCGTTCCGAACAGTTCATGCTGGTGCGCGGCGATGAAAAGCGCTTCACCGATGCGAAGTCTTTCGCCGCCGACACGAAGCTGCTGATCGGCGCGCAGCCCGGCACGACGCCCTTCTACACCGCAGTCTACAGCGTGCTCGATGGTGACGAGAAGAACCCGCGTATCAAACTCTTCGAAACCTTCGGTGCGACGGTACAGGCCCTCAAGGCCGGCGATGTTGACACCGTCCTCACCGACGGCACCGCCGGCAAGGGCTATGTGGATGCCTCCAACGGCGGCCTGAAACTCGTTGGCGGCCCGCTCGGCTCCGAGGATTTCGGCTTCATCTTCCCGAAGGGCTCCGATCTCGTGAAGCCGGTCAACGCTGCGATTGCCGCGCTGAAGGCCGACGGCACGCTCGATGCGCTGAACAAGAAGTGGTTCCTCGACTACAAGATGGGCGAGTAAAGGCCTTGATCCTGACGTTCACGCCACAATGAACCTCCAGGCTCAAAACAGTTCGGACGGCGAGGCGCAAGGGTTTCCCTGGTGGCTCGCCGCTCTCGTTGTTATCGCAGTGGCAATCGGCATCGCCATTGCCACCAACAACATCTATGCTCAGGTTTTCGAGACCGTTATCCATGGTCTTTGGGTCACGATCGGCGTCACGCTGACGGCCTTCGTGCTGGCATCCGCCCTTGGGCTCGGCATCGCATTGATGGCGCTTTCGGGTTCGAAGTGGGCGCAGCAGACGGCGCGTTTTTACACCGAGATCATCCGCGGCGTTCCGATCCTCGTCCTGCTCTTCTATATCGCCTTTGTCGGCGCGCCGGCGCTGACGGAAGCGATCAACCTCCTCGCCACGCCGCTGATCAAGACCGGCGTCATGGAACCGCTGCTGGTGCGCGACATCTCGCTGATGTGGCGGGCGATCCTGGCACTCACCATCGGCTATTCCGCCTTCATCGGCGAGGTCTTCCGCGCCGGCATCATGTCAGTCGACAAGGGCCAGATCGAAGCGGCAAAGTCGCTGGGCCTCTCCCGCTTCCAGCGCTTCAGGCTCGTCGTCATGCCACAGGCAATCCGCACTATCCTGCCGCCGCTCGGCAACGACTTCGTCGCGATGGTGAAGGACTCCTCGCTCGTTTCCGTGCTCGGCGTGCAGGACATCACCCAGCTCGGCAAGGTCTATGCCTCCGGCTCGTTTCGCTTCTTCGAAACCTATTCGATCGTGGCCTATGTCTATCTGATCCTCACCGTCGGCCTCTCGCTGGGGCTGAGGCGGCTTGAAAAGCGGCTTCGGCGCAACCAGATGCGGTGAACATCAAGAAGATTGCCGAGCCTTCCGAAAATTGATATGACGCGCCCATGACGATACCCACGGCAAAAAGCGGCATTTTCGAGCATGTCTTCGTGCTCCAGGACAGGAAGCGTCTTCCTGCCCGCTTTTTTGCTGCGATCTCCGGCGCGCTGAACACCCGCCTATCGTGATCGGTCACGGCCCCTGCGGCCGGCTCTCAGCCAATTCAAAAATTCTCCAATCTTCGGGATGAAACATCATGAGCGCACCGCGTACCCTCTATGACAAGATCTGGGACGATCACCTGGTCAGCCAGGCCGACGACGGCACCTGTCTCCTCTACATCGACCGCCACCTCGTTCACGAAGTGACGAGCCCCCAGGCCTTCGAAGGCCTGCGCATGGCCGGCCGCAAGGTTCACGCGCCGGAAAAGACTCTCGCCGTCGTCGACCATAACGTGCCGACCTCGCCGGACCGCCACCTCGGCATCAAGAACGAGGAAAGCCGCATCCAGGTCGAGGCGCTCGCCAAGAACGCCGCCGACTTCAACGTCGAATACTACTCCGAAAACGACAAGCGCCAGGGCATCGTGCACATCGTCGGCCCCGAACAGGGCTTCACCCTGCCGGGCATGACCATCGTTTGCGGCGACAGCCACACCTCGACGCATGGCGCTTTCGGCGCGCTGGCGCACGGCATCGGCACCTCGGAAGTGGAACACGTTCTGGCGACCCAGACGCTGATCCAGAAGAAGGCCAAGAACATGCTGGTGCGCGTGGACGGCAAGCTGCCGGAAGGCGTCACTGCCAAGGATATCGTGCTCGCCATAATCGGCGAAATCGGCACCGCCGGCGGCACCGGCCACGTCATCGAGTTTGCCGGCGAAGCAATCCGCGCGCTCTCCATGGAAGGCCGCATGACGGTCTGCAACATGACCATCGAAGGCGGCGCCCGCGCCGGCCTCATCGCGCCTGACGAAAAGACCTTCGAATATATCAAGGGCAAGCCGCGCGCGCCGAAGGGCGAGGCGCTGGAAAAGGCCATCGAATACTGGAAGACGCTGCACACGGACGAAGGCGCGCATTACGACAAGGTGGTCGTCCTCGACGCCGCCGCCCTGCCGCCGATCGTCTCCTGGGGCTCCTCGCCGGAAGACGTTGTTTCCGTCGAAGGCATCGTGCCGAACCCGGACGACATCCATGACGAAAACAAGCGCACCTCGAAGTGGCGCGCGCTCGACTATATGGGCCTGAAGCCGGGCACGAAGATCACCGATATCGCGATTGACCGCGTCTTCATCGGCTCCTGCACCAACGGCCGCATCGAAGACCTGCGCGCTGTTGCCAAGGTCGTCGAAGGCAAGAAGGTCGCAGGCACCGTCAACGCCATGATCGTTCCGGGCTCCGGCCTCGTGAAGGAACAGGCCGAAGCCGAAGGCCTCGACAAGATCTTCAAGGAAGCCGGCTTCGACTGGCGCGAGCCGGGCTGCTCCATGTGCCTTGCCATGAACGACGACCGCCTGAAGCCGGGTGAACGCTGCGCCTCGACCTCGAACCGCAACTTCGAAGGCCGCCAGGGCTTCAAGGGCCGCACCCACCTCGTGTCCCCCGCGATGGCCGCAGCCGCGGCGATTGCCGGTCACTTCGTCGATATCCGCGACTTCAAGTAAGTCACGACTGACGGAAATTGGGAAGGCGTCCGCTCCGGCGGGCGCCTTTTTTGTTTGGGGGATGCGGTATTCCTTCACTTCCGTTTTTGCCGAGGAAAAGGCCCCTCCCAACCCTCCCCACAAGGGGGAGGGCTTAACCCGCGGCAGCCTCCTCGCGCCAAAACAAGCCTGAGCCGGCGCGTCTTGCCGTCTCCCCCCTTGTAGGGAGATGCCGGCAGGCAGAGGCGGAGCGGCGCCCAAAAAGGTGCGAGACCTACTTCGCCGACAACCGCGCAATCCGACCCATCATGAAAGCCTCGGCCACTGCCAGTTTCTCCCGGCGGATGCCCGTCTCGAAGCCTTTGCTCGACAACAGATCGACCAGCGCCCCCGTGGCCACATTGCCCTTCGCGCCCGGCGCATAGGGACACCCCCCCAGCCCACCGACCGCGCTGTCGAAGGTCCGCAAGCCGAGCGCAAGACTGGCCTCGACATTGGCGAGCGCCCGGTTGCCAGTATCGTGATAGTGGCCTGCGAGTTGGGCCGCCGGAACAGCTCTCAACACCTCCGCAAGCATTGCACCGATAGTATCAGGCGTCCCCGCCCCGATCGTGTCGCCGAGTGAAACCTCATAGCACCCGCCAGCGATCAACCGCTCCGTCACCGCCTGCACCGCCGCTGGCGCAATTGGCCCCTCATAGGGGCAGGCGACCACGCAGGAGACGTAGCCACGGACGGGCAGCCCCGCTGCCCGCGCCGCCTCAAGCACCGGCGCGAAACGTGCGAAGCTTTCTTCGATGGAGCAATTGATGTTCTTCTGGCTGAAAGTCTCGGACGCCGAGGCGAAGATCGCCACCTCATCCGCGCCTGCAGCGAGCGCCGCCTCGAAACCCTTCATGTTTGGCGTCAGCACACCATAGGTCACGCCTGGCCGTCGCCTGATGCCCGCCATGACCTCGAACGCATCGGCCATCTGCGGCACCCATTTCGGTGACACAAAACTGGTTGCCTCAATTTTCCGGAATCCGGCTTCAGACAGAAGATCGATCAGCGCGATCTTGTCGGCTGTGGGCACGATCTCCTTCTCGTTCTGCAGACCGTCGCGCGGGCCGACTTCGTAGATCGTGACGAACTTAGCCATCGGTGGCGTCCTTGAGCTTGACAAGCACCGCCCCGCCCTCCGCCTGCCCGCCTTCGCTGGCAAACACGGCCTCGATGACCCCGTCGCGCGGCGCCTTCAGCGTATGCTCCATTTTCATCGCCTCCATGACGAGAAGCCGGTCTCCCGCCTTTACCACGTCACCCGGCTCGACCTCGACAAGGCGCACGACGCCCGTCATCGGGGCGAGGATATCGCCCGAGGAACCATGCGCAGCATCCGCGCCCGACAGTGGATCGGGAAGTAGGAAGACGAAAGTTTCGCCATCGAGGAGGACAGAGATGGACTTGCCGGCGCGGGTTGGCGTGACGACCACGCGGGCGGAGAGATTGGCGGAACCAGTAGAGATTTCTGCACGGGCGGTGATGGTGAGGGCGGCGTTTGTGGCACCCCCCTCTGCCCTGCCGGGCATCTCCCCCTCAAGGGGGGAGATTGACCGAGCGGCGGCCCCTCGCTCCCACTCTCCCCCCTTGAGGGGGAGATGTCGCGAAGCGACAGAGGGGGGTGCCGCGAATTCCACACGAACCGCAGAGAACCTTGCCTCCCCTGCGCCGCCTTCGAGCCGGTACCCAGCCGTGTCAGCGCTAAGTCGCCGCTCCAGCTTCTCACCTTCGTGGAAAAGAACCACCCGATAAGACGCCGCACCCCAGAGCCGGAATCCGGCATGCGACGCGGCGGGATTGATCTCAAGCGCCGCAAGCGCCGCCACGAAAACACTCTCCTCGGAAAGCTTCGGCTTACGCAAAAGCCCATCCAGATCTCGCTCGATCAGCCCCGTATCCATACGTCCCGCGCGGAACTTCTGGTCCACAGAAAGCGCCCGCAGGAAATCGCGGTTCGTCGCAAGACCCGCAATATGCGTCTGCCCGAGCGCCGCCCCCAGCCGGTCCAGCGCCGCATCGCGCGTCGCCCCATGCGCTATCACCTTGGCAATCATCGGATCGTAGAAGGGCGAGACCGCATCGCCACCGACCACGCCGCCGTCAATGCGAACGCCCTCGCCACTCCCGAAAGCCAGATGATCGATCCGTCCCGCCTGCGGCAGGAAGCCGCCCGCCGGGTCTTCCGCATAAAGCCGCGCCTCGACTGCGTGGCCGTGAATCCGGATCTCATCCTGTGTGACCGGCAAGGCCTCGCCGCTCGCCACGCGCAATTGCCATTCGACGAGGTCGAAGCTGGTGATCGCTTCCGTGACCGGATGCTCGACCTGAAGCCGCGTGTTCATTTCCATGAACCAGAAGCCATCCGGACGGAGCGCCGCGGAGCCGTCTGCGATGAACTCGATCGTTCCCGCACCCTTGTAATTCACCGCCTGCGCCGCCTTCACGGCAGCCCCGGTCATCGCCGCGCGCACGGCCTCACTCATCCCCGGCGCAGGCGCTTCCTCGATCACTTTCTGATGCCGGCGTTGCAGCGAGCAATCCCGCTCGAAGAGGTGGACGATATGGCCATGGGCGTCGCCAAAGACCTGCACCTCGATATGGCGCGGCGAGAGAATGTATTTCTCGATCAGCACCTTGTCGTCGCCGAACGAGGACTTGGCCTCGCGCCGGCAGCTTTCCAGCGCCGCCGCGAAGTCCGCGGGGTGGTCGACGCGCCGCATCCCCTTGCCCCCGCCACCTGCCGCCGCCTTGATCAGCACCGGATAGCCGATCGTGTCAGCCTCACCGGCCAGAAAGCCCGCATCCTGATTATCGCCGTGATAGCCGGGAACGACGGGTACGCCCGCCCTCTCCATCAGGCGCTTCGCCGCATCTTTCAGCCCCATCGCCCGGATGGAGGAGGCAGACGGGCCGATGAAGATCACACCGGCAGCCTCGACAGCTTCGACGAAATAGGGGTTTTCCGATAGGAAACCGTAACCCGGATGGATGGCCTCTGCGCCGGTCGCCAGCGCTGCGGCGATAATTTTTTCGCCGAATAAGTAACTTTCTCTCACAGGTGCGGGACCGATATGAACGGCCTCATCGGCCTGGCGAACATGCTGCGCATTGGCGTCCGCGTCCGAATAGACCGCAACGGTCCGGATACCGAGCCGCCTTGCAGTACGAATGATCCGGCAGGCGATCTCGCCGCGATTGGCAATCAGGATCCTGGAAAACATGGGCTCTCTCCTCACATCCTGAACAGGCCGAATTTCGTCTCTTCCACGGGCGCGTTGAGCGCCGCGCGCAGCGACAGCGCCACCACCTCGCGGGTCTTTTCCGGATCGATGATCCCGTCGTCCCAGAGGCGCGCCGAAGCGTAGAGCGAGGCCGATTGCCGCTCGAACTGTTCCAGCGTGGGACGCTTGAACTCCGCCTCGTCCTCCGCCGACCATGTGCCACCCTTGGCCTCGATGCCGGCGCGGCGCACGCTTGCCAGAACGCCCGCCGCCTGCGGACCGCCCATGACGGAGATGCGGGCATTGGGCCACATCCAGAGGAAACGCGGTCCGTAAGCACGGCCGCACATACCGTAATTGCCGGCACCATAGGAGCCGCCGATGATGACGGTGACTTTCGGCACCGCGGCGGTGGAAACCGCCGTCACCAGCTTCGCCCCATCCTTGGCAATTCCGCCTGCCTCATATTTCGAGCCGACCATGAAGCCGGTGATGTTTTGCAGGAAGAGAAGCGGGATTTTCCGCTGGCAGCACAGCTCGATGAAATGCGCGCCCTTCTGCGAGCTTTCGGAAAAAAGCACGCCATTATTGGCGATGATCCCTACCGGCACGCCATCGATATGGGCAAAGCCGGTAACCAGCGTCGTGCCATAGCGAGGCTTGAACTCGTCGAAATCGGAACCATCGACGATGCGGGCGATCACCTCGCGCACATCGTAAGGCGTCTTCGCATCCGCCGGCACCAGGGCCATGATATCGGAGGCCGGATGGAGCGGTGTGCGGGCAGCCAACACGGCAATATTCGGCTGCGGCGCGGGGCCGAGATGCTTGACGATCTGGCGGGCAAGAGCCAGTGCGTGGTCGTCATTGTCGGCGAGATAATCGGCGACGCCGGAAAGCCGCGTATGCGTATCGCCGCCACCGAGCGTTTCCGCATCGATCACCTCGCCCGTCGCCTCCTTCACCAGCGGCGGACCGGCGAGGAAGATGGTGCCCTGGCTCTTCACGATGATCGTCTGGTCGCACATCGCCGGCACATAGGCGCCGCCTGCGGTGCAGGAGCCCATGACGACGGCGATCTGGGCGATGCCGGCGGCACTCATGCGTGCCTGATTATAGAAGATGCGGCCGAAATGCTCCTTGTCGGGAAACACCTCGTCCTGGTTCGGCAGGTTTGCTCCACCGGAGTCGACCAGATAGAGGCAGGGCAACCGGTTTTCCGCGGCGATTTTCTGCGCCCGCAAATGCTTCCTCACCGTCAGCGGATAGTAAGTCCCGCCTTTCACGGTTGCATCGTTGCAGACAATCATGCAATCTCGGCCCATGATCTGGCCAATCCCGGCAATCACGCCGGCCGACGGGATGTCATCCTCATAAACGCCGCTCGCGGCAAAGAGCCCGATTTCCAGAAAGGGGGAGCCGGGGTCGAGGAGCCCGGTCACCCGATCACGCGGCAGGAGTTTGCCGCGCTTCACATGCCGGTCCCGCGCCGCCTGCGGCCCGCCAGCCATGATCCGCCGGGCTTCGGCTTCGATGGCGCCGCGCTGGGACAGCATCGCAGCGCGATTGGTCTCGGCCTCCGGGGGAAGCGGCATTCCGATGATCGTCATGGCTCCACTCCTTAGCTCAGCGCATCGCGCTCATCAGTTCGCGGCCGATCAGCATGCGCCGGATTTCGGACGTCCCGGCGCCGATTTCCATCAGCTTGGCGTCACGGAAGATGCGGCTCACCGCGCTGTCATTGAGGAAGCCTGCGCCGCCCATGGCCTGCACGGCCTGATGCGCGACCTCCATCGCCTTTTCCGAGGCAGAAAGCACGCAGGCCGCCGCATCTTGCCTTGTGATCTCGCCGCGATCGCAGGCAGAGGCTGCGGCATAGACATAGGCTCGGGAGGAGTTCATCGCCGCGTACATGTCGGCAATCTTGCCCTGCATGAGCTGAAAATCGCCGATCGACTGGCCGAACTGCTTGCGCTCGACCATGTAGGGCATGATCTCATCCAAACAGGCGGCCATGATGCCGAGACCGATACCGGAGAGCACGACACGCTCGAAATCCAGCCCCGACATCAGCACCCGCGCGCCCCTGCCCTCTTCACCGAGCACGTTCTCGAACGGCACTTCGACATTCTCGAAAATGAGTTCGCCGGTATTGGAACCGCGCATCCCGAGCTTGTCGAAATGGGTCGAAGTCGAAAAACCCTTCATCGTCTTCTCGATAATGAAAGCCGTCACGCCCTTGGAGCCCCCATCCGGATCGGTCTTGGCATAGACCACCAGCGTATCGGCATCCGGCCCGTTGGTGATCCAGTATTTCGACCCGTTGAGCACGTAGCGGTCATTGCGCTTGTCGGCGCGCAGCTTCATGGAGATCACGTCGGAGCCGGCGCTGGCTTCAGACATCGCAAGCGCGCCAATATGCTCGCCGGAAACAAGCTTCGGCAGGTACTTCCGCTTCTGTTCGGCATTGCCGTTCAGCTTGATCTGGTTGACGCAGAGATTGGAATGCGCGCCATAGGAGAGCGAGACGGATGCTGAGGCACGGGCGATTTCCTCCACCACGATCGTATGCGCCAGATAGCCCATGTCGACGCCGCCAAACTCTTCCGGCACGGTGACGCCGAGGAAGCCGAGCGCGCCCATTTCCGGCCAGAGCTCGTTCGGAAAGGCATTGGCGCGGTCGATCTCCGCCGCACGCGGTTTCAGCTTCTCCTGCGCCCAGCGATGGGCCACCGCCTGCAAGGCCTCGATCTCTTCGCTCAGTCCGAACCGCATCGTATGATGGAACATGTCTTCCTCCCGTTGCTCCGTGTCGCCTGGCCTTCCTCGAAGCCTACGATGACGACACGCGAAAATCCCGTTTCAGGTCACGCTTTTCAGCACCATCTCTTCATAGATATCCTCGATCTTTTCCCGACTAAGCCGCCCGCCGGTGCGATACCAGGTGTTGACGCCCGTCAGCATGGCGAGAATGGCCATGGCGGCGACATGCGGCTCCTCCAGCCGGAATTCGCCCGCCTCAGCCCCCTTGGCGAGGATCGATTTCAATTCGCCTTCGTAAGCCTTGCGCAGCGCTTCAACGGCCGCAAAGCCTTCCGGCTCAAGCGCGCGCAACTCCATGTAGGAAATGAAAACGGCATCCGCGCGGGAAATGTGGTGGCGGATATGGAAGCGGGCAAAGCGCGTCAGCGCGGCGCGCGGCGTCTCGCCATCCAGCTGTTCCTCAGCGTAAGCGGCCAACAGCTCCTCCATATGCTCCTTCATGAGCGTCACGAGGATCTGCTGCTTGGTCGGAAAATATTGATAAAGCGCGCTGGCCTGCACGCCAACCGCGGATGCGATCTGGCGCATCGAAACGGCATCGTAACTGTGGCGCGCAAAGAGCTTCAGGCTCTCCTCGCGGATCGCCCGCGCCGTCGTCTCGCCATTCGCTCCCGCCTGCCGCGCCATCTCTCCTCCCGAAAGAAATGAACATTCGTTAAATTAATGGCGCGAGTTGGTGGTTGAGTCAAGTGGCGAAACTCCGGTCCGCCCAAACAGAAAAACCGCCGGGTTCATCACCCGGCGGTTTAAAATGTTCAGCCAGAAAATTTGGCCCTTATTCGAAGAATTCCTTCATCTTGGCGAAGAAACCGGAGGATTCCGGGTTGTTTTCCTTCGACGAGATCTGCTCGAATTCCTGCAGCAGTTCGCGCTGGCGCTTGGTCAGCTTCTGCGGCGTTTCGATCATGATCTGGATGTAGAGATCCCCGGTCTGGCTGGACCGCATGATCGGCATGCCCTTGCCCTTGAGGCGGAACTGCTTGCCGGTCTGCGTGCCTTCCGGGATCGTCACCCGCGATTTCGTGCCATCGAGCGTCGTCACATCGAACTTGCCGCCGAGCGCTGCCGTCGTCATCGAGACGGGAACGGAGCAGTAGAGATCGGCCCCTTCCCGCTGGAAGAACTGGTGCGGCTTCACCGACATGAAGATATAGAGATCCCCCGCCGGTCCGCCGCGCAGGCCAGCCTCGCCCTCGCCCGTCAGGCGAATGCGCGTGCCGTCCTCGATGCCCGCCGGAATGTTGACCGAGAGCGACCGTTCTTCCTGAATCCGGCCATGACCATGGCACTTGGTGCAGGGGTCGGTGATCGTCTGGCCGCGACCCTGGCAGGTCGGGCAGGTGCGTTCGATAGAGAAGAAGCCTTGAGCCGCGCGCACGCGCCCCGCGCCCTGACAGGTGGGACACGTCGTCGGCTTGGTGCCGGGCTTGGCACCCGAACCGTTGCAGACGTCGCACGAGATCGTGGTCGGAACCCTGATCTGCGCCGTCTTGCCCGCATAAGCTTCCTCGAGCGAAATCTCCATGTTGTAGCGAAGGTCGGCGCCGCGTTCGCGACCACCGGACGGACGACGGCCACGGCCGCCACCCATCATTTCGCCGAAGATATCTTCGAAGATGTCCGAGAAGCCGCCTTGGCCGAAGCCCTGGCCGCCGCCCCCGAAGGGACCGCCGCCGCCCATGCCGCCCTGTTCGAAGGCCGCATGGCCGAAACGATCATAGGCCGCGCGCTTCTGCGGGTCCTTGAGCGTCTCATACGCTTCGTTGATTTCCTTGAAGGTCTTCTCGGCTTCCTTGTCATCCGGATTCTTGTCCGGATGGTATTTCATTGCCATCTTGCGAAAGGCGCTTTTCAGCTCCTTTTCGTCGGCCGTCTTGGAGACGCCGAGCAATTCGTAAAAATCCGCCTTTGCCATCGTCAGTCAGCTCCGCTTCCCGAGTGTCCGGCCTGGGATCGGTGTCTTATCGAGACCCGATCCCGGCCGGTTTGGCATCAGGCCGACTTTTTCTTGTCGTCGTCGACTTCTTCATATTCAGCGTCGACAACCTTGTCGTCGGCCGAAGCGCCGTGAGCGCCGGCTTCCGCAGCCTGGCTCTGTTCATACATGGCCTGACCGAGCTTCATGGAAACTTCCATGAGCGTCTGCGTGCGGGCCTGCAGTTCAGCCAGATCCGGCTCTGCCTTTTCGACGGCTTCCTTCAGGCTGGCGATGGCGTCCGAAATCGCATTGCGATCGGCTTCGGAGACCTTGTCACCATAGTCCTTCAGCGACTTTTCCGAGGAGTGGATCAGGCTTTCGGCCTGGTTCTTGGCCTCCACGGTTTCGCGGCGCTTCTTGTCGGCGTCGGCATTGGCCTCGGCGTCCTTGACCATCTTCTCGATCTCGGCGTCGGAGAGACCCCCGGAAGCCTGGATGCGGATCTGATGCTCCTTGCCGGTGCCCTTGTCCTTCGCCGAAACCTGCACGATGCCGTTGGCGTCGATGTCGAACGTGACTTCGATCTGCGGCACGCCGCGCGGTGCCGGCGGAATGCCGACGAGGTCGAACTGGCCGAGCAGCTTGTTGTCCGCAGCCATTTCGCGCTCACCCTGCGATACGCGGATCGTCACGGCGTTCTGGTTGTCTTCGGCGGTCGAGAAGGTCTGGCTCTTCTTCGTCGGGATCGTCGTGTTGCGATCGATCAGACGGGTGAAGACGCCACCGAGCGTTTCGATGCCGAGCGACAGCGGGGTCACGTCGAGAAGCAGAACGTCCTTGACGTCGCCCTGCAGAACGCCGGCCTGGATGGCGGCGCCCATGGCAACCACTTCATCCGGGTTGACGCCCTTGTGCGGCTCCTTGCCGAACAGCTGCTTGACGACTTCCTGCACCTTCGGCATGCGGCTCATGCCGCCGACGAGAACGACTTCGTCGATCTCGGCGGCCGTGACGCCGGCATCCTTCAGCGCTGCCTTGCACGGTGCGACGGTGCGCTGGACGAGATCGTCGACAAGTGCTTCGAACTTGGCGCGCGTCAGCTTCAGCGTCAGGTGCTTCGGGCCGGAAGCATCAGCCGTGATGAACGGCAGGTTGATTTCGGTCTGCTGCGAGGACGACAGTTCGATCTTGGCCTTTTCGGCAGCTTCCTTGAGGCGCTGCAGAGCAAGCTTGTCCTTCTTCAGGTCGATGCCGTTGTCCTTCTTGAACTCGTCGGCAAGATATTCGACGAGACGCATGTCGAAGTCCTCACCGCCGAGGAACGTGTCGCCGTTGGTCGACTTCACTTCGAAGACGCCATCGCCGATTTCGAGAACCGAGATATCGAACGTACCGCCGCCAAGGTCGTAGACGGCAATCGTCTTGCCTTCGCGCTTGTCGAGGCCATAGGCCAGAGCAGCAGCGGTCGGCTCGTTGATGATGCGCAGGACTTCAAGACCGGCGATCTTGCCTGCATCCTTGGTGGCCTGGCGCTGGGCGTCGTTGAAGTAGGCCGGAACGGTGATGACGGCCTTTTCGACCTTTTCGCCGAGATAGGCTTCCGCCGTTTCCTTCATCTTCTGGAGCACCATGGCGGAGATCTGCGACGGAGAATAATCCGTGCCGCCGGCCTTTACCCAGGCGTCGCCATTGCCGCCGCGAACGATCTGATAGGGAACCAGACCCTTGTCCTTTTCAACCATCTTGTCGTCGAAACGGCGACCGATGAGGCGCTTGACGGCGAAAAGCGTGTTTTCCGGGTTGGTGACAGCCTGGCGCTTGGCCGGCTGGCCGACAAGGCGCTCGCCATCGTCGTTGAAGGCAACCATCGAAGGCGTCGTGCGCGCACCTTCGGCATTCTCGATGACCCTGGCATCCTTGCCATCCATCACGGAAACGCAGGAGTTGGTGGTTCCCAGGTCGATACCAATTACTTTAGCCATGTTCATTCTCTCCTTGAAGCAAGCTGCCGGGACCCGGTCAGGCATTCCTTGGCAGCCCCTAACGGGATTACACTTGTCTATCGCAGCCTAAACTGCGGCGATGCGGGGTATATAAGGAGCGAATTTTCGCTCTGCAAGGCGGATTTGCCCCGCAAACCAACAGATTTGCGGTGATTTTGCATGCGAGCCTTGCGCCGGCATGTCCGTGACAAGTTGCTGTTTCAATTGCCGTTGATGATGTCGAGCAAGGTCTTCTGTCGGGTACCCTGCGGGCGCGTGTTCTGCGCCCCGACATCGCCGGGTGGTACCGGTCCCTCCAGCGTGCCGCCAGGAATGTCGCCGGGCGGAACCGGGCCCTCCAGAACGGAGCCATCGGACCGCGAACGGGCGTTCTGCTGCGGCCTGTCGATCGCGGCAGGCGGCACGGGGCCGGGCTGAGCCGCAGGCGGCGGCTGGACCGCAGGCTGGGCCTGTGTCGGCGGCGGAACACTCCGCGCCGGCTGTGCCGGCTTGCCGTTCAGGAAGTCCGAAATGATGTCGGTCAGCGTGCGGCTTTTTTCCGGAACGTCACGCGATGCCATCGGGACAGTCGACTTCGGCGGCTGAGCCGGGGCGATCGGCCCTCCCGAAGTTCCGAAAATCGGCGCCGGCGTCTTGCCCTTTTCCGCCTGGACCATGAACTGGTGCCAGGTCTGCGCCGGAAGCCCGCCACCGGTGACCCGTTTCATCGGCGTGCCGTCATCGTTGCCGAACCAGATGCCGGTTGTCATGTCCGAGGTGAAGCCGACGAAGAGGGCATCACGCGAGGACTGCGTCGTCCCCGTCTTGCCGGCAACCTGCCAGCCGGAAAGCCTCGCCGCCCGACCGGTTCCTTCGGTGACGACGCGCGTCATCATGCCGTTCATCATGGCGACGATATTCGGTTCCAGAACGCGCGGCGGATCGTCGTAGGTGTTTTCGTAAAGCACCTTGCCGGAGGCGGTGGTGATGCGCCGCACCACGTGCGGCGTCGCCTTGTAGCCGCCATTCATGAAGGGTGCATAAGACGCCGTCAGGTCCATCAGCGTCACTTCCGACGTGCCAAGCGCGATCGAGGCATTCGGCTGCAGATCAGCCTCGATGCCCATGCGGTGGGCAACCTTGATGACCTGCTGCGGCCCCGCCTCCATGACAAGCTGGGCCGCAATGGTGTTCAGCGAATGTGCCAGCGCATAGGAGAGCGTGACGGGGCCGTTATACTTCTTCTCGTAGTTTTCCGGCGTCCAGTCGCCGATGCGCACAGGCGCGTCATTGCGGATCGAGTCAGGCGTCGCGCCCTGCTCGAGCGCGGCGGCATAGACGAAGGGCTTGAAGGCCGAACCGGGCTGGCGCAACGCCTTGTAGGCCCGGTCATACTGGCTCTCGGCATAGTCCTTGCCGCCGACAAGCGCCCGGATCGCGCCTGTCCCGTCGATGGCGACCAGCGCCCCCTGGCTGACATTCAGCCGCTTGCCTTCCTTGTTGATGGCATTGCGGATGGCGTCGCCGGCTTCCGTTTCAAGCGTCGGATCGATGGTGGTGTCGACGATCAGATCTTCCTTCACGTCACCGACCATGTCGTGCAGCCTGTCCATGACCATGTCGGCGACATATTGGCCGGCGCTGGACATGTAGGGCCGGCCCGGGTCAGGCGCCTGGGACAGCGCGCTCTGCACCTGCTTTTCGTTGATATAGCCGGCATCCTTCATTGCACCGAGCACGACTTCGGCACGCGCCTTGGCCGCCGCCGGGTCGCGCGCAGGCGAAAGACGCGACGGCGCCTTCAGCAGTCCGGCGATCGTCGCGGCTTCCATCAGGTTGAGATCACGCGCCGACTTGTTGTAGTAGCGCCGCGCAGCCGCCTCGACACCATAGGCATTCGCGCCGAAATAGACGCGATTGAGATACATGGCGAGGATCTCGTCCTTGGTGAACTTGTGCTCCAGCCAGATGGCGAGCAGCACTTCCTGCACCTTGCGCTCCATCGTGCGTTCAGGCGTCAGGAAGAGGTTCTTGGCAAGCTGCTGCGTCAGCGTCGAACCGCCCTGCACGGTGTGACCGCTGATCAGGTTTGTGACGACGGCGCGGGCGAGACCGATGGGGTCAAAGCCGAAATGGTAGTAAAAACGGCGGTCCTCGATGGAAATCACCGCCTCCGGCAGGTAGGGCGACATGCTGTCGAGGCTCAGCGCCTCCCCGCCCGTGGATCCGCGATTGGCAATGACGGAGCCATCAGCTGCAACGATCTTGATGTTCGGCGGCCTTTCGGGGATCGACCAGGTGGTCGCATTGGGCATCTTCGCGCCGTAATAGAGAAAAATGCCGCCAATCCCCATCATGCCCCAGATGGCCAGCACGATGCCCCAGTAGATCATCGAACGGATCAGGCCGAAAAAGCCGCCGGAACGCTTGCGCGACCGCTTGGCCGACGCTTTCGCGTCGCGCCGGGAGCCGCCGCGGCGCGAACCGCCTCCGGAACTGTCACGCGAACCACGCGACGGGCCGCCAACGCGATCGCTTTGGCTCGCGTTCAATCCGCCATCGAACGAGGGTTCGATGCGCCTGTCACTATCGTCGTGTCTTGCCATTCCGCCGGGTTATGTCCTTGAGGGGCTTGAGGGACCTGTGTCGCCCTGAACTTTAATTGTGGCGGTTTAAGGGGGCGTTAAACATTCTGGCACGGAGCCACAATCTCGAAACAAAAGGGCTGGCGCGGCGGCCAGCCCTTTTCAAGGCCTGGAATTTCCCGCCTCTCAGGCCGCCAGCGCGTCCATGATGCGGATCCAGGATCGGATGCCCTTGCGATAGGATTCCAGATTGTACTTCTCGTTCGGCGAATGGATCCGGTCGTCCGCCAGTGCGAAGCCGGCCAGCAGCGACGGCATGCCGAGCAGCGACTGGAAATCGCCGACGATGGGGATCGAGCCGCCCATGCCGATCATCAGCGCGGGCTTGGACCATTCCTGCGACAGGGCTTCGCGCGCCTTGTTGAGAAGCGGCGAATCGTAGGGCAGCTGGATCGCGGGCGAGCCGCCATGTTCGTGGAACTCGACGGAGCAATCGGCCGGAATGCGCGACTTGACGTAGGCGCGGAAGCCTTCGCGGATCTTCGCCGGGTCCTGCTTGCCGACAAGGCGGAAGGAAATCTTCGCCGAGGCCTGTGCTGCAATCACCGTCTTGAAGCCGCCTCCGGTATAGCCGCCGATAATGCCGTTGACCTCGGCCGTCGGCCGCGCCCAGGTGAGTTCGAGGATCGAACGACCCCTTTCGCCCGAGGGGATGGACAGGCCGATGGCGCCAAGGAAGTCCTCGCCGGAGCGACCCAGCTCTTCCCACTTGGCCTTGATGTCGGCCGGCGTCTCTTCCACCCCATCGTAGAAGCCGGGCAGCGTGACAGCGCCCGTTTCGTCATGAAGACCGGAGAGAATGTCGGAAAGAATGTGGATCGGGTTGGCGGCAGCGCCCCCGTAATAGCCGGAATGGAGGTCACGACTGGCCGCCTTGACGATGATCTCCTCGCCCACCAGTCCCCGCAGGCCGGCCGAGATCGCCGGCGTCTCGGCATCCCACATGGACGTATCGCAGACGAGTGCGAAATCCGCCTTCAGCTCGGCCTTGTTGGCCTCGAGGAAGGGCTTCAGCGACGGAGAGCCAGATTCTTCCTCGCCTTCGAAAAGAATGGTGACCCGTACCGGGAGCGCGCCCTTCACGTCCTTGTAGGCGCGCACGGCCTCCACGAAGGTCAGGAGCTGACCCTTGTCGTCGGACGTGCCGCGACCGGTGATGATCTTGCGGCCCGACGCCTCTTCCTTGATGGAGGGCTCGAACGGATCGGTTTCCCAAAGTTCGATGGGATCGACCGGCTGCACGTCGTAGTGGCCATAGAACAGAACATGCGGGCTATCGGCCTTCTCGCCTGCGTGATGGGCCACGACCATGGGATGACCGGCAGTATCGCGCACGGAAGCATCGAAGCCCAACCCGGTCAGAACAGTGACGAGATATTCGGCGGCCTTGCGGCATTCGGCCTTGAAGGTCGGATCGGTGGAGATCGACTTGATGCGGACGAGCTCGAAGAGCCGCTCCAGGCTGGAGGGCAGGTTTTCGTCCGCGCGGGACAGCACGTTGTCTATTGGGGCCATGACAGGAAATCCAGATTGCTGGGAGGAGTTCGTTCGCGACCATAGCCGACAATGGCTCAAACAGGAATCCGTTTTCTTTCCGAAATCGGTCCAGGAAGCGTCTCGGGGTCCTCTTCCAGCTTGCGGGCATTCTCGACCAGCCAGCGCATGTATTCGAGAACCAGTTCGCGCTCGAAGCGCCGGAAGCCGGAAAACATCGCATCTTCGGCCGCCCGTGCAGCCTGCTCGGCCTCCGCCTGCATGCCCTTCGCCCGCTCCGTCAGGAAAAGCAGTTGCGCCCGCCTGTCGCTCGGATGCGGCCGCCGCTCGACCAGCCCGTCGCGTTCCATGCGGGCGAGCGTGTTGGCCATGGTCGCCTGCTCGATGTCCAACCTGTCGACAAGCTGGCGCTGCGTCAGGCCGTCTTCGGCCCACAGCGCCACCAGGATCGGATACTGGCCGGGCGAAAAGCCAAGGCTCGCAGCCCGCTCCTGGAAAGACCGTGCAAAGCCGCGCGCCAGCAGGCTTGAAAGATAGGTCGCGGAACTGGTGAGGTCAAAGGCCATGGCTGACTTGATAGACGAGGCGGCGATTCGCGGCAATCCGAACCAAAGCAGGCTATGCAACTTGCTCGACAGCGAATTCACCAGGTGTTTTCTTGAGGGGTGCCCGAGAAACGCAAAAGCCGCCATGGCCTGGAGGGGGACGCCATGGCGGCTTGCGATTTGGGGACAAAGACCCGGAGAGGGGGGATGAGGTCTTTGTCCACGTCTGACAATGGCGGGGGACAGGCCGTTTGTCAGACAGCGGCGTGATCAATCGCCGACGGGTTCAAAATGGCCGTCCGAATGTGGCTTTTCAAGGTCACAGGGATTACAAATTGGTAATCATGAGCGGGTTGAACAGACGCCGCACGCGGACCGCGCAGATCTCGAAACAGATTGAATTCATGAAAGAAATAGGCCGCAACGGAAGGGGCATATTCCGTTGCGGCCGGTATGTGACGCAGCGCCATGGGGCGATGGCGACCGCTGGCGGCGCGAAAATTCTAGGGGGACGGTTTCGCGCCTTTCGGGCCGCAGGCGGCGGCCTCTGAGGGTCAACATGGCGGCCGAAAGTGGCGATTTAATGATCCGCCCTCAGTTCGGGCAGGTTCGCAACTGGGCAGCGTAACGATAGGCGATCCGGGTGAAGCGCTGGGCGCCATTGAGCGCATCCGCATTGCCGACATAGCTCTGGCGCGCGTAGCCCTGCTGCCCGGAATGGTAGGCAAGATAGAGGTTGTAGGGATCGTTGAGGGCGATCCGGTTCATCTCATAGCTCTTGCGATGGAACCAGCCGGCAAAGTCGACCGCGTCCGCAAAGCTGGTCCGCCTTGCCGTGAAATGACCCGTCTCTGCCATGTAGTGCGACCAGGTGCCATCCAGCGCCTGCGAATAGCCGTAGGCCGTCGAGGGTCGCGACCAGGGAATGAAGCCAAGTAGTTTCTTGCGCGGCGGACGCGCGTTGGAGCGGAAACCGGATTCGGTATAGATCGTGGCAAGCAGAATGGGCGCCGGGACACCCCAGCGCGCTTCGGCCTTTCGTGTCGCGTCGCGCCAATTGTCGAAGAAGCTGTCCTTCTGGTCGAAGATCGCACAGGCATTCGTCGTATGCCGCGGAACCGTGGCGCAGCCGGCAAGGACCAGCAAACATGCCAGAAACACCCAACGCATCGTCATTACTCCATACAAACATGCCGACAACATCCGGACATGGCGTGTGATCCGGGGGCATGGACTCAAGCGCGAGACCCGCCACGAAACAGGGGGGCGGTAAACAGAACTCAGATCGTTTATAAATCCTGAAGATTAACGTTCGGTTTTTATGCGATCCGCACATATCGCAGGGTGGTCAAGTTTGGCTTTGACAGGCGGCGGCAAGATGAGTATGGGACCGGCTTGATTTTATTTCGTCTCAATCACCAGTTCGGCCATGCCGGACTTCGAATGGCGACACACGAGGTTTCACCGTGGCGAAAGCAGAACTTGGCACGAAGCGTGTCGACCCGGATACGGGCCGCAAATTCTATGACCTGAACCGCGATCCGATCGTCTCGCCCTACACGGGCAAGTCCTATCCCCTCTCCTTCTTCGAAGAAACGAAGGTCAGCGCGCTGATGGAGAAGGAAGAAGAGGAAGACGTCGCAGAGGTCGATACCGAAAACACGGAAATCGAACTCGTCTCTCTCGAGGATGCCGACGACGAAGCAGCCGGCGGCTCGGAAGACTTGCCCGATCTCGGCGATGACGACGTCGAACTTGACGACGATGATGACGATACGTTCCTCGAAGCCGACGAAGATGACGAGGACGACGACATGTCGGGCATCATCAGCGTCAACAGCGACGAAGACGAAGTCTGATTCTGAAAAGATTTCGCCCCGCAGGACGATGGCGTTCGCGGGGCGGAGACAGGGCCGGAATAAAAATTTCCGACTTTCGAATTTGGGGCTTGCCAACGCGATTAAGCAGCGTTATCAAGCCGCCACCTTCCGGGGCCCAATCCCGGACACGCCAGCGGAAAGCTTGGCAAGTATGGGGCTATAGCTCAGCTGGGAGAGCGCTTGCATGGCATGCAAGAGGTCAGCGGTTCGATCCCGCTTAGCTCCACCAAATCTTCCCATTACCGTTACTTGATAGACACGAAGAACATGTCACGCATGTGAAATGAGCGCGTTTGACGCGCTCACTCGACGGCTACGACTGACAGAAGATCGACGGCCACCATCGATGCCGCCACCAGCGCCAGGATGCCGTAGGTCGTCCATTTCACGAAAGTCTTGTTCACGCGTCTCTCCATAAGGGTTTCTCGATGGAGGTAAAACTGGTGACGGGATATGTGGAAATCAAGGCGGACTGCGCCGTCAATCGGTTCTCATATCAATTGGTCATCCGCGTCGTCTGATTCGCGACCTTGCCGCCGATATCCGCAAAGGCCTTGTTCAGAGTCTTGACGTCAGAAGCCTTGTAATAGTTTGAAAGATTGTTGGCGCAGTTCTTCAACAACGTTTCACCGTTCGGAGGCGCCATATAAGCGACGGTGAATATTTCCACGCCCGAGGAGCGTGCATCATTGCAGGTCCGCAGCGTTTCAGCATCCAGCGAGGGGTTCCATTGGCTGCTGTAACCGGTATTTTCTCCGTCCGTCATCAGGACGATGAATCGCTTGAACGTGGTGTTTCCCTTTCCAGCCTGCGCCTTTGCTTCCTCCGTCGATTTGAGCGAATTATTCGAGTTGGCGAGAGCATCAGTCATATCCGTCCCTCCGGTGGGCTTCACAGGAAGATTAGAGATGTATTTGCGTGCGTCCTTGGTGCCCCAGGCCAGAGGAGACCCCTTCTGAACGGCGTCGTTGAAGGAATTCACTCCGGTACGTACCAGCATGTTGCCCGGATCGGCCGATTCGATGGCGTCCATCTGGTCAAACAGTCCGGCCGCCGCCGTCTTCAGCGATGCGATCTTGCTGATGTAGCAGGGATAGGAGAAGACCCTCTGGTCCCACTTCTTTTCAGGATACTGATAGCAGCCATAGGGCTGCGTCGTATCCTCGGTATCAGTCGGCCACGCCATCGAGCCGGACTGGTCGACGACCAGGTATAGCGAGATCGCCGTCGCTGTCTGTGCCTGGCTGGTCGACGTGCTGCTGCCCGCAACGGTGCGGCCGCCATCGGCATGGAAGGCCGAAAAGGCCATCAGTTGCGACGTGAACCGCCCGGTCACCTTGACCGTGTAATCCTTCTTGCTGCCACTGCCCTGACTGGTCACGGTCGCCACAATGGATGTCTTCAGTTCCTTGATCTGTGCGTCGGAAAGAACCGCGGCCATCTGACCGGCAGCAATCCGCACTGCAAATTCCTGAGCCTGGGCCATCGTGATGTCGCCATTGGTCAGAGCTGAAGCCGTGGCAAGCGATGCCGCGTCCATCGCGGCCGACAGCCGCCCCTTGTCGGACAGCAGTTTCGAAATATCCAAACTGACTGCCACTGCGGTCAGGATGACCGGAATGAGAACAGCCGCAAGGATACCGAAGTTTCCTCGTCTCTCACGTATGAAGCGACCAACCGCCGATTTCAGGAAGCCTTCGAGACGCATGTCTGTTTCATCTTTCTTGCTGACACCTAGCGATTTATAGCGAGCTGGGGATTAACATAGGCCTTCCAACATCGAGAAAAATTTAGACATGCGCCGATGATCAACAGTCGCGGTCTCCGCGTTTAAGAATTGTCAACCTTCAAGAAAATAACGCCACTCAAGCCTGACGGCAGCTCTGCAGGTTAAACCGAAGGACGATCCGTTGATGCCCGGGAGAGAGCCTGATGGGTTTCGCCGATATTCTGAACTATGCCGGGATCGCCGTGTTTGCAGCGACGGGCGCCTTGTCGGCCTCGCGCAAGCAGATGGACATCATCGGCTTCCTGTTCCTGGCCGTCGTCACCGCCGTCGGCGGCGGAACATTCAGGGATCTGGTGCTCGGCGATGTCCCTGTCTTCTGGGTCGTAAACCCCATCTATATCATGGTCTGTGCCGGTGTTGCGGTCCTGCTGTTCTTTACCGCCCACCTCTTGGAATCCCGCTATGTCTGGCTCCTCTGGCTCGATGCGGTCGGGCTTTCGGCCTATTGCGTCATTGGAGCGCAGAAGGGCCTGGAGGCATCCGGCTCGCCAACGGTCGCGATCGTCACCGGCGTCTTGACAGCGGCCTTCGGAGGCATCCTGCGTGATCTTCTGACTGGCGAACCCTCCGTGCTGCTGCGGCCGGAAATCTACGTCACCGCAGCACTTGCCGGCGCGGGCGTCTATACAGGGCTCGTCCAACTGGATCTGTCGCATACCCTTTCGGCAGCAGTCGCAGCGCTAGCCGCCTTTGTCATTCGCGGCGGCGCCTTGAAATTCGGCTGGCGCCTGACCGGATACCGCCAGCGCCCCGGCCGCCATCCGGATGAAATTCCATCCATGCGGCGATAGAGCAATTCCGAGCCGAAAGTGGAGACTGACTTCACGTCCGAGATTATAAAAGACAAAGAGATAGAGCATTTCCGCGTTCAACGGAAACGTTCAAGCGCACCAGCGAACGAGTTCATCTTCCATACGGAAAGTCGGAATGGGCGCAGCTGGTTTCAAAGCACCGGCGGCGGCAATGTCAGCGCGTCTTGCGCCGCAGCCTGATCACCACGTCCACATGGGCGATTTCCATGCCCTCGGGGGGTAATGGAAGATTGCTGATTTCCAGATTGCTGACCGGAATATCGACGACTTCGCTGTCGCCCTCGACATAAAAATGGTGATGGTCGGACACGTTGGTGTCGAAATAGGTCTTGGCGCTCTCAATGGCGAGCACGCGCAAGAGACCGGCTTCAGTAAACTGATGCAACGTATTGTAGACGGTCGCCAGTGAAACCGGCACACCGGCAACGGTTGCCTCTTCATGCAGTTCCTCGGCCGTCAGATGGCGGTCGCCCTTGGCGAACAGCAGGTCCGCCAGCGCAATACGCTGGCGCGTCGGCCGCAAACCGGAATCGCGCAGTCTGCTCTCGGTATCGGGAAGCACTCTCGGGTCCATGCGTCTCAAGCGTCTCGCTTTGTGTGTATAAAAGTGGACGAATTCACTACTGTTTATCATATATCGCGCCGCCGGTGCTGTTGCAACCGCTTCATGACGGCCAATGCCCGCAAAAACCTGTCGTTAAGCGCCGCAACGCGAAAAGAGGACTGGCTGCCCGCTTGCAACTCGATTAAGAAACCGCACAATAAGGCCGGCATTGGGTCGGCAAGGGCGAAAGCCCGGGTGGGGAATTGCAAGGGCCCGTCGCAACCGCCATATGAGGCAGCGCTTCGCCGAACTTGAGAGTTTCCCCCGCGTCGATTTTTTTGCTAGAGGCTTCCGGAGCGACATTCTCCTGAACCTTTTGCAAGGTAGGCAAATGTCGCAGCTGAACCCGCAACGCGGTTCGCAGACGGAACTAGGGACCTGCATTTGATGACCTCCAGGAAGTCCAGCTATACATACGAAGAGATTTTGACCTGCTCGCATGGGCAGATGTTCGGCCCGGGCAATGCGCAATTGCCTCTGCCGCCGATGCTCATGCTGCACCGGATCACCGAAATTTCCGAAACCGGCGGCCCGAACGACAAGGGCTTTGCCCGCGCCGAGTTCGACATCACGCCGGACCTCTGGTTCTTCCCCTGCCATTTCGAAGGCGATCCTGTCATGCCGGGCTGCCTCGGCCTGGACGCACTGTGGCAGTTGACGGGCTTCTATCTCGGCTGGCTCGGCGAACCGGGCAAGGGCCGCGCCCTTTCAACCGGCGAAGTGAAGTTCACCGGCCAGATTACCCCGGCCACGAAGCTCGTGGAATTCGGCATCGATTTCAAGCGCGTCATGCGCGGGCGTCTGGTGCTTGGCACCGCCGATGGCTGGGTCAAGGCGGATGGCGAGGAAGTCTTCAAGGCCACCGACCTTCGTGTCGGCCTGTTCAAGGAAAAGACCGCCTGACATCCGTCGGGCGATAAGTTCAGCCGCCGCCGCGCGGCATGCAATCTTGCCCTGCGGCATTACGCCGTGCGGCAGACAAGAGGGCAAGGCCATCGATGGGCCTGTCGCTCCTCCGGTTAGAAGAAGGTAGGATACATGAGACGGGTCGTCATCACGGGTCTCGGAATTGTTTCGTCCATCGGCAACAATGCCGAAGAGGTCACGCAATCGCTGAAGGATGCCCGCTCTGGCATCAGCGCGTCGCCGGACTTTGCTGAACACGGGTTTCGCTGCCAGGTCTGGGGTCGCCCGACACTGGGCGCCGAACAACTGGCCGAGATGGTCGATCGTCGCGCCATGCGCTTCCTTTCTCAGGGTGGTGCATGGAACCATGTCGCCATGAAGCAGGCGATTGCCGACTCTGGCCTTGCCGAAGGCGATTACGCCGAGAACGACCGGGTCGGTATCATCATGGGGTCCGGCGGCCCTTCCACCCGTCAGGTCGTGGAAGCAGCCGACATCACCCGCGCCAACAAGAGCCCGAAGCGCATCGGCCCGTTCGCCGTGCCGAAGGCGATGTCTTCCACCGCTTCGGCGACTCTCGCCACCTGGTTCAAGATCCACGGCGTCAACTATTCCATCTCGTCCGCCTGCTCGACATCTGCCCATTGCATCGGCAATGCCGCTGAAATGATCCAGTGGGGCAAGCAGGACATGATGTTCGCCGGCGGTCACGAAGACCTCGACTGGACCATGTCGAACCTCTTCGACGCCATGGGCGCCATGTCCTCGAAGTACAATGACACACCTTCTACGGCCTCGCGCGCCTATGACGCCTCGCGTGACGGCTTCGTCATCGCAGGCGGCGCCGGCGTTCTGGTTCTTGAGGAGCTGGAACATGCAAAGGCTCGCGGCGCCAAGATCTATGCAGAAATCACCGGATATGGCGCGACCTCCGACGGTTACGACATGGTGGCCCCCTCGGGCGAAGGCGCGATCCGCTGCATGCGCCAGGCGCTGAAGACGGTTCAAGGTGAAGTGGATTACATCAACACCCACGGCACCTCGACGCCGGTGGGCGACAGCAAGGAAATCGGCGCGATCCGCGAAGTCTTCGGCGACAAGATCCCGCATATTCAGTCGACCAAGTCCCTGACTGGCCATTCGCTGGGTGCCGCAGGCGTCCAGGAATCCATCTATGGCCTCCTGATGATGCAGAACCGTTTCATCGGCGAAAGCGCCCACATCACGGAGCTGGACCCGGAATTCGACGGCGTTCCGATCGTGCGCAAGCGTATCGACGATGCGAAGATCGACACCGTGCTTTCTAACTCCTTCGGCTTCGGCGGCACCAACGCCACGCTGGTCTTCCAGCGCTATAACGGGTAATCGTCCATGTCGGGTTTCATGCAGGGTAAACGCGGCCTCATCATGGGGGTCGCCAACAATCATTCCATCGCCTGGGGAATTTCCAAGGCGCTTCATGCACAGGGCGCCGAACTCGCGTTCACGTTCCAGGGTGAAGCCCTTGGCAAACGCGTCAAGCCCCTGGCAGCCGAAGTCAATTCGGACATCGTGCTGCCCTGCGACGTCGAGGACATCGCCTCCGTGGATGCCGTCTTTGCTGCTCTGAAGGAGCGCTGGGGCACGATTGATTTCGTCGTGCACGCCATCGGCTTCTCGGACAAGAACGAGCTGAAAGGGCTTTACGCCGACACGACGCGCGAGAATTTCGTGCGCACCATGGTCATCTCCTGCTTCTCCTTCACGGAAATCGCCAAGCGCGCGGCCGCGATGATGAACTTGGGGGGCTCGATCCTGACCCTGACCTATAACGGCTCGCAGCGCGTGATCCCGAACTACAACGTCATGGGTGTTGCCAAGGCGGCCCTCGAGGCCTCCATGCGTTATCTCGCGGCCGATTACGGCCCGCGCGACATCCGCGTCAACGCGATCTCCGCAGGCCCGGTTCGTACGCTGGCAGGCGCCGGCATTTCGGACGCGCGCGCCATGTATTCCTGGAACCAGAAGAATGCTCCGCTGCGCCGCACGGCCTCCATCGAGGACATCGGCGGCTCGGCGCTCTATCTGTTGAGCGACCTTTCGCGCGGCGTCACCGGCGAAGTGCACTACGTGGATGCCGGCTACAACATCACCTCGATGCCGGTGCTCGACCAGCTGATGAAATCCGATCAGGATTGAGCCTGTCCGAAGTGCCAGGAATGATTAAGGCCCGGTCGTTGGGAGCGACCGGGCCTTTTCCGTAGGATGGGTCCGCCATTGGCGCGGTCGCAATCGACCGAGACGACAGGAGCGTCAGGGTCGAATGCTCAAGATACGCACAAACTTCGAGCGCCGTTTATCATCCCCGGATTAATCGTTGCAGTCGATGATCTCCATCGATGCGGCAAGGCACACGGCATGCATGCGGTTCTGTGCACTCAACTTGCGCTCGGCGCAGAACAGCAGGGTCTCGACCTCCTGCGGCGTCAAGGCAAGCTTGCGTGCAAGGGATTCCACCCCGTGACCGGCGGCGGTCAGCGCGAGACATTTCAATTCCGAACGGGTCAACGTCTCGACAAGAGAAACGCTTTCGCCGACCATGCGCGAAGGAATGGCCACGTCAGTCTCCAAAACACGATGTCAAAGCGCTTAAAATGGCGCGAAAAAAATTATGCGCTCGATCCAGAAGGACCCGCGCATCATGTGCAAATATATAAACCGGATTTATATATCTGTCTTTGACAGGCCATGCCAATCGCTTGACATTGGAGCACTATCCTATGAACCTGATACCGTGTCTTTGATCTTTGTCAAATCTTGAGTGCGACTGAGGCTGCGAAACTCACGTGGGGTCGTCCCGAACCAGCGGTGAAAGGAGCGCGTGAAGACGCTGGGTGCCGAATATCCCAGTCGGTATGATACCTCTGTCGCGCTGAGGGCCGTCTCGGCCATGAGTTGCTCTGCCAGCCGCCGCCGCAAACCGTCACGCAGTTCATTCAGCGTGGTATCGAGCTCCGCAAGACGACGCTGCAGCGTCCGTTCGGAAACACCAAAGAAACCTGCTGCCGAGGCGAGCGTGATGTCGTCTTCCGACATGCGTGACAGGATGAAGCGCTCCATCTCCTCACGGAAGTCCGCCTCTTCTGTCAGTTCCGGCCTGAGCTGCCGGCATTGCAGGTCCATCAGCTCGTATAGCTTGGGATCACCCGCTGCATTCGGCAACGACAGAAGTTCGACCGGGACCCATAGGCTGTTGATACGACAATCGAAATTGATGTGACCCGCGATGTTTTCGCGAAAGGGCCGCGGATCGGAAGGCGGCTTGCGCTCCAGCTCGACCTCGATCTCGGCTGTCTTCACTCCGAAAAGGCGACGAATATGCCGCATGATCAGCGTGATGCCGAGATCGACGAACTGGTCGCGTTTGAGGATAACGGGCGCAAATGTCCAGCGATAGACAAGATAGTTGTCCTCGGCCTCCAACCGCCCATAGCTGGTCTGCGCGCTATACTGCATATGCTCGGTTTGGAAGCGCAGGAAATGCTCCAGCGTGGGCGCCGCCATCAGGCCGTAACCGAACGGGCCTGTAGAGCCTGCCTTGTACTGCAGACCAAATCGGAGCCCGAAGGCCTCGTCTTGCGTCGTTTCGGCGCAATATTCCAGAAGCGCGCAAAAGCGGCCAAGACTGACCCGCTCGACCATGGAACTGAAAAGTGAAGGATCAAGCCCGAGCCGCCGACATTCCGGGCCAATATCGAGCCCTTGGCGTTGCGCAAACTCCACCAGCCCCGCGCCCATTCCGGACACGATGCTATAACGATCTGAAAAGGCCTCCTCCAGCATGGCACCCAGATGTCAAATAAGTGGCGTCTAAAGTAAAAACGCACACCTATCTTAATATGTCTAGATGTCGCCTCATCCAAAGCGCTTGCGGCTCAGAAGATCGTTCCGATGACGCAAGCCCTATTGCCGGAAGAGACGTCCGCAGACAGATTATTTGCGCGCCCAGAGCACCTTGTAGCGGGCGTTGCGGCAGGTCTCGCCATGCGCATTGAACAGCGTCGCCAGCGTATCCTCGTAGGGCAGGCCGCGATTGGCGACCATGAGAAGGCTGCCGCCGATCTTGAGAATATCGGCGGCCCGCCTGACGAAGGCGCGGCCCAGCGCCGGGTCGGCGGCGTGGCCCTCATGGAAGGGCGGGTTCATGATGACGAAATCGTATTTCGCCTTGATTTCCTCGCCCGCCACGTCGTGCCAGTTGGCGTGCGAGGCGAGGCCCGGATGGGCTGCCGCCAGATTGCCCTTGGCCATCTGCAGCGCGGCATAATCAGCCTCGTAGAGATCGATCGACTTCAGCCGCGGCGATGCATCGGCCAGCATGACCGAGAGATAGCCCCAGCCGGCACCGAGATCGGCAGCCGCGCCATCGAGATCGGTCGGCAGACGGCCCGCCAGCAGCTCGGACCCGGCATCAACCTCCGCATAGGAGAACATGCCCGGCGCCGTGCGGAAACGGTCCTCGACCATGGCAGGCTCGGGCGCCAGCGTCGCAGCCAGCGCGTCGGCATTGTCCGGACGAACGAACCACACGGCCTGCCCGTGATATTTCGGCATGTGCTCGACCGAAACGCCGAGCTTGGCAATCCGCTTGCGGAGTGCCTCGATACCGTCTTCCTTGGCTCCGGCCAGCACGATCATCGCACCCGGCTTCGTGCGCCGCATCGCTTCCGCCACGCGCGCCTCGTTGTTGCCCTTGAACTTGTCGCAGAGCACCAGCGCCAGATCGTAGTCGGCACCCTCCGCCGACGGCGTGGCGACAGCACCCGAAGCCACCAGCCGGTTAAAGACGGGGCGGAAGCCCTGCACGCAGGCCAGTTCGGCCGCGAAACCTTCCGGCAGGCGGTAGCCTGCTTCGGCTCCGAGGAACAGCACCTTTTGATCGGCGCCCGGCACGTCGAGCGTTCCGGTGTCGAAGGGATGGAAGAGGGTTTTCAGCGCGTCGCGGGCCATGGCGGTCAATCCGGTTGTTCAAACAAAAAAGGCGCGGGAGAAGCCCCCGCGCCTGATCGGGAATAGCAGACGCTTATTCGGCGTCGCCTTCATCCTTGGACTTCTTCTCAGGCGCCGGAAGCTCCTTGCCGGTTGCCTGGTCGACAACCTTCATGGAGAGGCGAACCTTGCCGCGTTCGTCGAAGCCCATGAGCTTGACCCAGACCTTCTGGCCTTCCTTGACGACATCGGTCGTCTTGGCAACGCGGTCGCCGGCGAGCTGCGAGATGTGGACGAGGCCATCGCGCGCGCCGAAGAAGTTGACGAATGCGCCGAAGTCGGCGGTCTTGACGACCGTGCCTTCGTAGATCGCGCCGACTTCCGGCTCTGCGACGATGGAGTGGATCCACTTGCGGGCCGCTTCGATTTCCTTGCCCGAGGCAGAGGCGATCTTAACGGTGCCGTCGTCTTCGATGTTGATCTTCGCGCCGGTCTTTTCGACGATTTCGCGGATGACCTTGCCGCCCGAGCCGATGACTTCACGGATCTTGTCGACCGGGATGTTCATGACTTCGATGCGCGGAGCAAACTCGCCGAGCTGGCCGCGGCTTTCGGAAATGGCCTTCGCCATTTCGCCGAGGATGTGCTGGCGGCCGCCCTGGGCCTGGCCGAGAGCGACCTTCATGATCTCTTCGGTGATGCCGGCGATCTTGATGTCCATCTGCAGCGAGGTGATGCCGTCGGCCGTAC
Source organism: Ensifer adhaerens (assembly GCA_900215285.1). Lineage (NCBI taxonomy): Bacteria > Pseudomonadati > Pseudomonadota > Alphaproteobacteria > Hyphomicrobiales > Rhizobiaceae > Ensifer > Ensifer adhaerens. The sequence goes on along the minus strand of OCMG01000004.1, from coordinate 1,203,897 downwards.
CCGCAACCTTGAAGTCCATGTCGCCGAGGTGGTCTTCGTCACCCAGGATGTCGGAGAGAACCGCAAAGCGGTCGCCTTCGAGGATGAGGCCCATGGCGATGCCGGCGACCGGCTTGGCAAGCGGAACGCCCGCATCCATCAGCGCCAGCGAGGTGCCGCAGACGGTTGCCATCGACGAGGAACCGTTCGACTCGGTGATTTCCGAGACGACGCGAAGCGTGTAGGGGAACTGTTCCGCGGTCGGCAGCATCGGGTGAACGGCGCGCCATGCCAGCTTGCCGTGACCGATTTCGCGGCGGCCCGGAGAACCCATGCGGCCCGTTTCACCGACAGAATAGGGCGGGAAGTTGTAATGAAGCAGGAACTGCTCCTTGTACATGCCCGTCAGGCTGTCGACATACTGTTCGTCTTCGCCGGTGCCGAGCGTGGCAACGACGAGCGCCTGCGTTTCACCGCGGGTGAAGAGCGCCGAACCGTGCGTGCGCGGCAGGATGCCGACTTCGGCGACGATCGGACGAACGGTCGACAGGTCGCGGCCGTCGATACGGCTCTTGGTGTCGAGAATGTTCCAGCGAACGATCTTGGCCTGCAGGTGCTTGAAGGTAGCGCCGATTTCTTCAGCCGTGTACTTGGCTTCGCCGCCTTCCGGCAGGAAGTGTGCCTTGACCTTCGCCTTGACGGCGTCGACGGCGGCGTAGCGGGCAGCCTTCTCGGTGATCTTGTAGGCTTCGCGCAGTTCGGCTTCGGCAAGGCCCAGCATCTCGTTTTCGAGAGCGGAATAGTCTTCCGGTTCGAATTCGCGCGGCTCCTTGGCGGCAACTTCGGCGAGCTTGATGATCGCGTCAATCACCGGCTGGAAGCCCTTATGGCCAAACATGACGGCGCCGAGCATGACTTCTTCGCTCAGTTCCTTGGCTTCGGACTCAACCATGAGAACGGCATCCGACGTGCCGGCGACAACGAGGTCGAGTGTCGACTCGTCCATCTCGTCGATATGCGGGTTGAGAACGTATTCGCCATTGATGTAGCCGACGCGTGCGCCGCCAACCGGGCCCATGAAGGGAACGCCGGAGAGCGTGAGCGCTGCCGAGGTGGCAACCATCGACAGGACGTCCGGATCGTTTTCAAGGTCGTGCTGGACGACGGTGACGACAACCTGCGTATCGTTCTTGTAGCCTTCCGGGAAGAGCGGGCGGATCGGACGGTCGATCAGGCGGGAAACCAGCGTTTCCTTTTCGGACGGACGGCCTTCGCGCTTGAAATAGCCACCCGGGATCTTGCCGGCGGCGTAGGTCTTTTCCTGGTAGTTGACGGTCAGGGGGAAGAAGTCCTGGCCCGGCTTCGGCGCCTTGGCCGAAACGACGGTGGCGAGAACGACGGTTTCGCCGTAGGTGGCGAGAACGGCGCCGTCAGCCTGACGGGCGATCTTGCCGGTTTCGAGAATGAGCGGGCGGCCTGCCCACTCGATTTCGACCTTGTGAGTCTCGAACATATCTTGTCCTTCAATAGAAAGCGCAACTGCCGGCTACCCATCCGGGCAACTTGGCTCGCAACGCCTTTCATGCAGCACATCACGGGCAAGACAACAGGAAGCTTTGGTCCACCGGCGGAACATTTTCCGCCAAAGCATCCGGCAATCCTGCCCCATGACAGGCCAACGGTTAAGTTGCGGCATTCCGGCCCATCCGGACTGCCAGCGCCCCATCCCCGTAAGACGGGAAGGAGGAATTTTAAAGACACCGCACTCTGTGTTTTGAGCAGGCGGTGCGACAAGGCCGGCGACACCCTGCGGCGCGCCGGCCCTGAAACTGTTAGCGGCGGATGCCCAGCGAACCAATCAGCTTGGTGTAACGGGCTTCGTCCTTCTTCTTGAGGTAATCAAGAAGCGAACGGCGGCTGGAAACCATCGTCAGCAGGCCACGGCGGGAATGGTTATCCTTCTTGTGGTCCTTGAAATGTTCCGTCAGGTTGTTGATGCGTTCCGTCAGGATGGCAACCTGGACTTCCGGAGAGCCGGTGTCGCCTTCGAACGTTGCATATTCCTTGATGAGGGCCGTCTTGCGCTCAGCAGTGATCGACATCGTGTGTTCCTTTCATTTTAAGGAGTAATCGGACGCCACAAGCCGGGATGTCGTCCAGCTTCGGCCATGAGGCTTTCGGGCAAACTGCCCAAAGCTGGCTGCGCTATACAGGAAACCGTCATGAAAGGGAAGAGGCGGCATTTTCGCGGCACCTGCGGCTAACGCTCGTCTCAGCCGCTCTTCCTGACGCTGCGGCTCACCAGTCCGAAACAGATCATCCCGAGGAGGCCAAGTCCGGCATTGAGGAAAAGCGAGACGGGGACGCCGAGACGTTCCATCGCGAGCGCGAAGACGGCGGGGGCTGCAGCGCTTGCCACCAGCCGCGCCGATGTCATCCGCCCGGCAATCGCGCCATAGCCCTGCGAACCGAAGAGATGCAAGGGTACCGATCCCTGTGCGATGCTGCCGATGCCCGACCCCATGCCAGCACACAGAACGAAGACGACCGCCCCTGCCATGTTGCCGTCCGTGAGCGCAAGGATCACGCCTCCGAAGGCGATGAGCGCAGAGGACAGCATGGCAAGGCCGGTCGGCGGCATGCGCTCGCCGAAAATCATGTTGACCAGCCGGCTTGCCACCTGCGCCGGCCCGAACAGCGCGCTGACCGTGACAGCCGCAGCACCCAGCCCGAGCGCACCGAGCATCGGCACCATGTGGATGAGCAGCGAGGAAAGCGCGAAACCGGACAAGGCAAAGGCAATCGAAACGATGATCATTGCCGACCGCCGCTGCAGCGGCTCCAGCACGCCCGCGACAGGCGCGCCTGGCGAGGCCCCGAGGACGAGAGCGGCTCGCCTGGCCCTGCCCCGCGCCAGCGCCAGATGCACCGGCAAGCAGACGGCAAGGTTGAGGGCCGCAAAGATGACATAGATCTCGCGCCAGTCGAAATGCTCTGCAAGCGTCTTGGTGATCGGCCAGAAGATGCTGGAGGCGAAACCTGCCATGAGCGTCAGATAGGTAATGGTGCGGGTGGCGCCTTGCGGCTCATGGTCGACCAGCGTCGCAAAGGCCGCCTGATAGGTGACCAGGCCACTGGCGACCTGCGTGGCGATCACGGCCCCGATGAAGAACCAGACGGTGGGCGACCAGGCGCAGGCCAGCAACAGGGCGGCGCAAAGGCCGGACCCCAGCGCCATCATCCGGGCCGCACCGAAGCGGTCCATCCAGCCCCCCATGAACGAGGCAGCCAGCCCGCCGGCCAGAAGCGCCACGGAAAACGTGCCGAACACCCCCTCCTCGCTCAACCCCACGTCTCGCGCCATTGCCGGCACCAGGATGCTGAAGCTGTAATAAAGCGTGCCATAGCCGATGATCTGCGTAAGCCCCAGCGCCGCGACGATGGCGAGGGACTGGCGGGTTTGGACCTGTGACAAGACGGTGACTCACGGATGGGCAAAGGAACGGCGGCAGCAAGCGATAGCGGAGGTCGAGGACGCTGTCACCCGGAAACCGGCACCCTCTCGGCGCGGCCCGTTTTCATCGCAGATTCGGCCCAACAACCCGCTTGAAAAAAGACTAAGGCTCCCTTAGTGCTTGTTTGTGTTTTGTTAAGCATTTTCCACGCCGCACAACACGTCCTGGGAGAAGCCGGGCCTCGCAAGCGACCCGTTTTCGACACCACCGCCACAATATGCCCCTTCGCCGCATGCGTCGCTCTCCTCGGATCGAACGCTTGCACCGTTCAACATGGAGGAGAGACCTTGCGTTACGTTCTTCTGCTCATCCCCTGCGTCGCGTCCGTTGCGACGTGGCTTTACAACATATCCGAGCCCATGCTGCTGGGCATTCCGTTCTTCTACTGGTTCCTGATGATCCTCATCCCGGCATCATCCCTTTTCATCTGGCTTGCCGCCAAGACCGGTGGAGACGACCTGTGAGCGGGATCAACATCACGGCAACCGCCGTCTTCATCATCTTCTTCGTCCTCGTGACCGTCATGGGCTTCATCGCCGCGCGCTGGAAGGCGGGAGACCTCAATGAGCTGCACGAATGGGGCCTCGGCGGCCGCCGCTTCGGATCGTGGATCACCTGGTTCCTGCTCGGCGGCGACCTCTACACGGCCTATACGGTGATCGCGGTTCCCGCCGTCGTCTATGCGGTGGGCGCCTACGGCTTCTTCGCCGTACCCTACACCGTCCTCATCTATCCCTTCATCTTTCTGACGATGCCAAGGCTCTGGAACGCCACGCACAAGCGCGGCTACCTGACGGGTGCCGATTTTGTCTATGGCGCCTATGGCAACAAGTGGCTCGAAGGCCTGGTCGCATTGACCGGCATCATCGCCACCATGCCCTATATCGCGCTGCAGCTCGTCGGCATGGAAAAGGTCATCCAGGCGCTCGGCTTCCCGCATGAGGGCGTCGCCGGCCATCTGCCGCTGACCATCGCCTTCCTCATCCTCGCCGTCTACACCTATCGCAGCGGCCTGCGTGCGCCTGCCATGATCGCCTTCGTAAAGGACATCATGATCTATATCTTCGTGATTGCGGCGGTCGTCATCATCCCGGCCAAGCTCGGCGGCTATGGCGCAATCTTCGATAGCGCGCAGAAGGACTTCGCGGCACAAATGGCGGCCAATCCGAACGTCGCCCGCGGCATCCTGCTGGCGCCGGGGCAGATCTGGCCCTTCGTGACGCTGGCCATCGGTTCGGCCATGGCGCTGTTCATGTATCCGCATTCGCTGACCGGCGTTCTCTCGGCCTCCGGCCCGAGAGCGATCCGACACAACGCGATCTCGCTGCCGGCCTATTCGCTGGTTCTGGCGCTGATTGCCATGCTCGGCTACATGGCCCATGCTGCCGGCATCAAGGTTCAGAACCCGCAGGACGCCGTCCCGCAACTGTTCCTGGCGATGTTCCCCAGCTGGTTCGTCGGCTTCACCTTCGCGGCGATCGCCATCGGCGCGCTGGTCCCGGCGGCGGTCATGTCCATAGGCGCGGCCAACACCTTCACGCGCAACCTGTGGCGACCCTTCGTCAACCAGAACATGTCGCCGTCGGAGGAATCGACGCTCGCCAAGCTGATGTCGCTGGTCGTGAAGATCGGCGCCCTGATCGTCATCCTCGTCCTGCCGACACAGTTCGCGCTCGATCTGCAACTGCTCGGCGGCGTATGGATGATCCAGATCTTCCCGGCCATCATCTTCGGGCTCTACACCCGCTGGTACAAGGGTGGCGCGCTCCTGACAGGTCTCCTCGTCGGCCTGGTTCTGGGAACCTACCTCTCCTATGGTCCGACATCCTGGGTTCCGGTGTCCAAGGCCTTCCTCGGCATTCCGCTCTACAACGGACTGACTGCCGTGCTTGCCAATGTCATCGTCGCCACCGTGCTCTCCCTCATCCTGCCGGCCAACAAGTCGGACAATCTGATGGACGCGGATTTCCGCGACGCGAAGGCCTGATCCGACAGGCTCCTGGAACGGCAAAGGCTGCCGCAATCGCTTGCGGCAGCCTCTTTTTTGGTCCGATGAAAAGGGTGGTCAGCCGAAGACGCGTTTCGGGCGGAACTCCCCCTCCTCCACCGCGCCGATGGCGACAAGATCACCCGAAATTGACGTCGCATAGGCCTCGGGCGTCGGCAGCGGCGCATCGCGTCCGCGCAGGATCACCGGGTTGCCGGCGCGCAGACGCCGAACCTGGTCGTCGCTGACGCGCACATGCGGCAGACTGGTCAGCGCCTCGACCGGCGGGATCAGGAAAGCATCGAGCGCGGCCAGACGCTCGTCTGCATCCTCGATCTCTTCCAGCGCCACGAGCTTTTCCAGCGGCACTAGACGCTCCTCGCCGAACGGCGCAACCAGCGTCCGGCGCAGACCGGCAATATGGCCGTAGCAGCCGAGATCGCGGCCCATGTCGCGGGCGAGCGAACGGACATAGGTGCCCTTGCCGCATTCGACTTCGAAATGCGCCTGATCCTTCTCGGCCTTGAGCAGCGTCAGGCGATGGATTTCCACCTCGCGGGCCGGAATCTCGACGGCCTCGCCTTCGCGCGCCATGTCATAGGCCCGCTCGCCGGCAATCTTGATCGCCGAGAACTGCGGCGGCACTTGCTCGATCACGCCGGTATATTTCGGCAGCAGCGCGCGGATCTCTTCTTCCGACGGGCGCTTGTCTGAGGTCTGGGTCGGCTCGCCTTCCAGATCGTCCGTATTGCGCTCCTCGCCCCAGGCGACGGTGAATTCATAGATCTTGCGGCCGTCCATGACGTAAGGCACGGTCTTGGTGGCGTCGCCGAGCGCGATCGGAAGCATGCCGGAGGCGAGCGGATCCAGCGTGCCGGCGTGTCCCGCCTTCTGTGCCTTGTAGAGCCACTTCACCTTGGAAACGGCTTCCGTGGAGCCGAAATCGAACGGCTTGTCGAGGACGAGCCAGCCCGAGACCGGGCGGCCTTTCGGTTTACGCGGTTTGGACATGTCTGCTTATTCTTCCGTGTCTGCGTCGAGATCGCGGGCAACCTCCGGCGAGCGGAGAAGCTCGTCGATCTTCTGGTAATTGTCGAAGCTGGTGTCGTCGCGGAATCGCAGCTCCGGCATGTATTTCATCTGCCGGAGCGCATTGCCCAGCCGGCCGCGGATGAACTTGGCATTGCGGTTCAGCGCAGCCACCGTCTCGTCGTGATCGGTCGCGCCGAGCGGGGTGACGAAGGCCGTGGCGATCTTGAGATCGGGCGACATGCGCACTTCCGAAATCGAGATCACGGTCTTCTCGATCAGCGGATCGCGGACGTCGCCGCGCTGGAGCACCTGGGTAATGGCGGCGCGAACCTGCTCGCCGACACGCAGCATGCGCTGCGAGGGAGCCGATGAAGTCGGTTTTTTCATCTGTCTTTCTGTCTTGTATGCTCGTGAGGCCGCTCAGCGCGGCAAATTCGGGGTTCGAACCCGGGGAATTTCAAAGAGGCGCCTCAATGCCTCGTTTCGCCCCCAAGGTCAAGGGGCGGCGGGTCCTTGCGCACGGGCTCCCCACGCGACGGCTCCCTGCGGGCGGGCTCGGTGCGGGCCGCCTCCGGTCGAGCTGCCGCTTTCGCCCGTCTCCATAGATCGACGATCTCCTGCCCTCGAAGCTCGAATTCCTTGCGATCCTTGAACGCGCGGGCAGGTATGGAAAACAGCGCGTCATCGCGAAAAAAGGTGATCGCGTTCTTTTCCTGCCGGACATCGAGAAAGGCCGGCCAGCTGCAATAGCTGAAAACGCCGCCAATGCTCGTTTCCATGCCGCGCTCGTAGATATCGACGTCGATCATGACATTTTCAGCCAGCGACGCAATGAGCCGCTTGCGCCGCCCGCGTCGAACGATCTCGCGCTGGATCACCGCACCCGCACCGATCGCCAGCATAACGGGCAGCATCTCGAAGGCCACGACCTGGATGGTCGGCAGGGTGGCAATCCCAAAATGGGGTGCGAGCACGAACTGCCGGAAGGCCTCGATCCCGACACCGCAGACAATGCCGAAAACGACTGCCCCGATGAGATAGGGAACCGGCCTGCGCCGCGAACGCGATTGCAGGAAAAGCTTGCCCGCGCGCAGCATCAGGTCCGCATGCTCTTCCGACAGGCGCTTGAAACTCAATTGCGTGATGCGGGCGCCAAACGGGTTCATCTCTTCCTTCCGGATATGTCGTCGCTCTTATAGCGCGCTCATGTCCAACGCAGAATCACGAATGCGCGTTAGACACAAAACAAAAATGGCGGCCGAAGCCGCCATTTTCCAGATGAAACGCAATGTCTGATCAGAGCGAGCGCGTGATATGCTCGACGCGGAAGCATTCGATGACGTCGCCGGCGCGGATGTCTTCGTAATTCTCGAAGGCCATACCGCATTCCTGACCCATCGGCACTTCGGCGACTTCGTCCTTGAAGCGCTTGAGCGTCTTGAGCTTACCTTCGTGGATGACGATGTTGTCGCGCAGCAGGCGGACGCCTGCCCCACGCTCGACCTTGCCTTCGACGACACGGCAACCGGCAACCTTGCCAACCTTCGTGATGTTGAAGACTTCGAGGATCTCGGCATTGCCCAGGAAGGTCTCGCGACGTTCCGGCGACAGAAGACCGGACATGGCCGCCTTCACGTCATCCGTCAGATCGTAGATGATGTTGTAGTAGCGGATTTCGATACCCGCCCGTTCGGCCGCATCGCGGGCCTGCGGGTTGGCGCGAACGTTGAAGCCGATGATGGCGGCGTTCGAGGCTTCGGCGAGCGAGATATCCGATTCCGTGATCGCACCGGCACCCGAGTGGACGATGCGCGCACGCACTTCGTCCGTTCCGAGCTTTTCGAGCGCGCCGGCAATGGCTTCGATCGAGCCCTGCACGTCGCCCTTGATGACCAGCGGGAACTCCTTGAGACCGGAGGTCTGGAGCTGGCTCATCATCTGTTCGAGCGAACCGCGCGAACCGGCATGGCGTGCAACCGCCAGATCGCGAGCGAGACGCTGGCGATATTCGGAGATTTCGCGGGCGCGGCTTTCATTTTCGACGACCGCGAAACGGTCACCGGCCTGCGGCGTGCCCTGAAGGCCGAGGATTTCCACCGGCATGGCAGGACCCGCTTCCTTCACATGTTCGCCGCGATCGTTGACGAGCGCGCGGACGCGGCCCCACTGATCGCCGGCCACGATGATCTGGCCAGGACGCAGCGTGCCCTTCTGGACCAGAACGGTCGCGACCGAACCACGGCCGCGGTCGAGCTGGGCTTCGATGACGCTGCCTTCTGCGGTACGCTCCGGATCGGCCTTGAGGTCGAGGATTTCGGCCTGGAGCAGGATCGCCTCGAGCAGCTTGTCGAGGTTGATCTTGTTCTTGGCCGACACTTCGACGTCGAGCACTTCACCGCCGAGCGATTCGACGAAGACTTCGTGCTGCAGCAGCTGCTGGCGGACCTTTTCGGGCTTTGCCTCGTGCTTGTCGATCTTGTTGATCGCCACGATGATCGGAACGCCGGCCGCCTTGGCGTGGTTGATCGATTCGATCGTCTGCGGCATGACGCTGTCGTCAGCGGCAACCACGAGGATCGCGATATCGGTGGCCTGCGCACCACGGGCACGCATGGCCGTGAAGGCGGCGTGGCCGGGCGTGTCGATGAATGTGATCTTCTGGCCGTTATGCTCGACCTGATAGGCGCCAATATGCTGCGTGATGCCGCCGGCTTCGCCGCTGACCACGTTGGCATTGCGGATGGCGTCGAGCAGCGAGGTCTTGCCGTGGTCGACGTGACCCATGATGGTCACGACCGGCGGACGCGGCTTCATCGCAGCTTCGTTGTCCTCGACATTGAAAATGCCGGTTTCAACGTCCGATTCCGAGACGCGCTTGACGGTGTGGCCGAATTCCGACGCGATGAGTTCGGCAAGGTCGGCGTCGATGACGTCGCCCGGCTTCATCATCTGGCCTTCCTTCATCAGGTACTTGATCACGTCGACCGCGCGTTCGGACATGCGCTGCGACAGTTCCTGAATGGTGATCGTTTCCGGCAGGATGACTTCGCGCATGACCTTTTCACGCGTTTCCTGCATCTGGCTGCGGCGGAACTTCTCCTGGCGGCGGCGCATGGCCGCCATCGAGCGGCCACGCTGCGAACCGTCTTCGTCAAGCGCCGTGTTCAGCGACAGCTTGCCCTGGCGGCGGCCATCGTCAGCCTTCGGACGGGCCGGAACCTTGGCCGGAGCCGGACCTGCGACCTTACCGCGCGGAGCACCGGGACGGGCGCCACCACGGTCTTCCTCTTCGTCGTCGGCGCCGCGGCGGCCACGCGGTGCACCGGCTGCCGGCACGGGTGCGCGGGCATCGGGACGGGGAGCAGTGGCATCGGGCTGCGCCGGACGGCGCACTTGGACACCACCGGCCGGCTGTGCGGCGCGCGGAGCGGCGGCAACGGGTGCGGGGGCTTCTTCGGCATCGACGACGGGCTCCTCAACCTTGGGCTTGAGCGCTTCTTCGCGAGCCCGGGCTTCCGCCTCGATACGCTCGCGTTCAAGGCGCTCGGCCTCCTCGGCCTTGCGGCGGGCTTCCTGTTCGGCGCGCTGCTTGGCTTCTTCCGCATCGCGAATCTGTGCTTCGGCGAGCGCGCGGCGACGCGCTTCCATCTCGCCGGCGGAGAGATCGTTCAGCACGGTGACGGGACGCGGGCGAGCCTGCGGCGGCGGGGCCACCGGCTGCTGGGTGCGCGTCTGCGATTCCGGCTGGCGCGGCGCGGGGGCCGGCTGCGTCTGCTGTACGGGTGTTATTACTTTTTCGTCTTCGGGGCGGTTGATGCGACGCTTGCGCGTTTCGACCACGACCGCCTTGGTGCGACCCCGACCCATGTCCTGGCGGACGGTCCCCTGGCTGAAGCCGGAGGGCTTCAGGGTAAGCGTCTTCTTGCCAGCCATGCCGGTCTTGTCGTCGTTGTTGTCTGTCATTCCGTTCCAGTTCCTCAGGGACCGGATACGGAATCGTCTCTACCGATCCGGTCGTTCAATCGTTCAATAATGAGATTTGCAAACCGGCGAGAGCCGGGACTTTCAACACTTGTTCATCAGGGCACCTGAACCCTTCTCCCTTGCATTGCCGAGGCTTTGAAAGCGCTCAAGCAGTCTTGCGCGCTTCACTACACCCTCTCCGGCCTTTCCTGCAAGCACGCATGCGTGAATAAAGCCGTTCTCGCCCATCAGATTGACCATTTCTTCGGCAGAAAACGGCCGGTAGGCGGGAATTTCTTCATCCGTCTCGGCAAGCATATGAAAAGCCTTGCGTGCCTGGCCGACTTTTCGCACGCCATCATCGGCGGCGTCCTGGGCATGCAGCACGGCAATTGCTTTGCCGGAGCGCACGGCGCTGTCGACCTTGGCAAAGCCGGAGACGAATTCGCCGGCCTTGCGCGCCATGTTGATCATGCCAGCGAGATCGGCAGCCAGAAGGTGCTCGACCTGATCGGCCAGACCATCCGGCACCGTCACCTTGTTCTTGAGCGCGCGGGCGAAAAGGTTCTTCGCGATCGCCTTTTCAAGCACTGCGCGTTCAGCCTTCACCCAACAGCCGCGGCCGGGAAGCTTGCGCTTGATATCCGGCACAACGGTTCCGTCAGGCGCCGCCACGAAGCGGATCAGGTCATCGACCGATCCACTTTCGCGCGTCACGATACATTGGCGGCCGTTCACGTCAGAAATGTCCTCATCTTCCGTCATGAACGGCCCCTGATCTTCCAAGACGCCTGGATCAGGCGTCCTGCTCCGCATCGCCTGCGTCTTCCAGCGCGTCTGCGTCGCCTTCGGCAGCCAGATCAGCTTCCGTGATCCAGCCGGCCGCGAGACGGGCCTGAACGATCATGGCTTCGGCTTCGGTGCGCGAGATCTCCATGTCGGAGAACAGGCCCGGGAACTTCTTCGTCTCGCCATTCTTGCGTTCCGACCAGCCGATGAGATCGTCCGCGGCGCAGCCTGCGAAGTCTTCCATCGTCTTGATGCCGTCCTTGCCGAGCGCGACCAGCATCTTGCGGGTCATGCCGTCAATGGAGAGCAGTTCGTCGGACACGCCGAGCGTCTTGCGCTCTTCGTCGAGTTCGGCATCGAGGCGCTCCAGATAGTCGCGGGCGCGGTTCTGGATTTCCTGAGCCGTTTCTTCATCGAAACCGTCGATGGAGGCGATTTCATCGAGATCGACGTAAGCCACTTCCTCGATCTGGGCGAAGCCTTCGGAAGCGAGAACCTGACCGACCATTTCGTCGACGTCGAGGGCATCCATGAACAGCTTGGAGCGTTCGTTGAATTCCTTCTGGCGACGCTCGGACTCTTCCTGCTCCGTCATGATGTCGATGTCCCAACCCGTGAGCTGAGAAGCCAGACGCACGTTCTGACCGCGGCGACCGATGGCGAGCGACAGATGCTCGTCCGGAACCACGACTTCGATGCGCTCTGCATCCTCGTCCAGCACGACCTTGGCGACTTCCGCCGGCTGCAGCGCATTGACGATGAAGGACGCCGGATCCGGCGACCACGGAATGATGTCGATCTTTTCGCCCTGCAGTTCGCCGACAACGGCCTGAACGCGCGAACCGCGCATACCGACGCAGGCGCCGACCGGATCGATCGACGAGTCGTTCGAGATGACGGCGATCTTGGCGCGCGAGCCCGGATCGCGGGCAACCGACTTGATCTGGATGATGCCATCATAGATTTCCGGCACTTCCATGGTGAAGAGCTTGACCATGAACTGCGGATGCGTGCGCGACAGGAAGATCTGCGGGCCACGCTGTTCGCGGCGCACGTCGTAAACATAGGCGCGGACGCGGTCGCCGTAACGCATGGTTTCGCGCGGGATCATCTCGTCGCGGCGGATGATGCCCTCGCCACGGCCGAGATCGACGATGACGTTGCCATATTCGACGCGCTTGACGGTGCCGTTGACGATCTCGCCGATGCGATCCTTGAATTCGTCGAACTGACGGTCACGCTCGGCTTCACGCACCTTCTGCACGATGACCTGCTTGGCCGACTGGGCGGCGATGCGGCCGAAATCCATCGGCGGCAGCGGGTCGGCAATATAGTCGCCGATCTTGGCATCGACATTGCGGTCGCGGGCGAGTTCCAGCGCGATCTGGGTCGAGTAATCCTCGACCTTCTCGACCACTTCGAGAAGACGCTGCAGGCGGATTTCGCCGGTCTTCGGGTTGATGTCGGCCTGAATGTTCGATTCCGTGCCGTAACGGGAGCGGGCCGCCTTCTGGATCGCATCGGCCATGGCGGCCAGAACGATCTCGCGGTCGATGACCTTTTCGCGCGCAACAGCATCCGCGATCTGCAGAAGCTCAAGCCGGTTCGCACTCACTGCCATTTCATTCGTCTCCATTTGAGGACCGGGGCATCATGTCTGGCCCGGCGGTCAATCGTCTTGGGGTTCTTCATTCTCGTTGGCGGCCTCGCGGGCGGCAGCCTTTGCATCCTTGTCGGCCTTCAGCGCATCGCGGATCAGGTCGTCGGTCAGGATCAGCCGCGCTTCGGACAGCGCCGAATAGGGGATCTCGACCGTCAGCTCCTCGCCATAACCCGGCTGGTCGCGCTCGACGGTGAAACCCCTGTCGTTTGCCGAAACCAGCTTGCCGCGAAAGCGCTTGCGGTTGTCGACGAGAACCGAGGTCTCGCATTTCAGCAGATGGCCGACCCACTTCTCGAAATCGGACTTGCGCACCAGCGGCCGGTCGATGCCGGGCGAGGACACTTCCAGATGATACGCCTTGTCGATCGGATCTTCCACATCGAGAACCGGCGAAACGGCCATGGAGACCTGTTCGCAATCCTCGACGGTCATCGTGCCGTCGAAACGTTCGGCCATGATCTGCAGCGTCAGGCCGTTCTGCCCGGAGAGGCGAACGCGCACCAGATTGTAGCCCATGGACTGAAGCAGCGGCTCGATCATCTGCGCGATGCGCAGGTCAAGACCCGTTTCGGTGATCAGACGCGCTTCGGGCGCGAATTCGGTATCGGACAAGGCCGTTTTCCCAGAGCTTGAAGAATGTGCCTCCCGCCGGCAGGTAACAAAAAAGAGCGGGACCTCGCGGACCCACTCTTCATCTACCGATCAAGAATTTGAGGCTCATATAGGCCGATTTCGGCTAAAAGGCAAGCGAATTGCGAGGCACGCACTTTTCGCGCTGTCAGACACATTCTGCCATAGGTCAGCCACGTCTTCTTGCCTATAGTCAACGACGCAAGCAACGAGTCCCCCCGCAGCAGCAAAGCAATCCATACCCATGCCCGACAGAAAACCGCTCTTCGCGCCGCTTTCCAACACGACCTTCCGGGATTTGTGGATCGCCAACAACATCTCCAACCTCGGCGGGCTGATCCAGGGCGTGGGCGCGGCTTGGATGATGACCTCGATCTCGGCGTCGGAAAACATGGTGGCGCTCGTGCAGGCCTCCACCACGCTGCCGATCATGCTCTTCTCGATCCTCTCGGGCGCGCTCGCCGACAATTTCCAGCGGCGTCAGGTGATCCTGTCTGCACAGATGTTCATGTTCGTGGTCTCGGTCCTGCTGGCCGTCTTCGCCTATATCGGCTGGATCGGCCCGTGGACACTGCTGGCCTTCACCTTTCTCATCGGCTGCGGCACGGCGCTGAACAATCCGGCTTGGCAGGCCTCGGTCGGCGACATGGTTCCAAGGCAGGATGTGGCGGGCGCGGTGTCGCTGAACTCCATGGGCTTCAACATGACCCGCAGCGTCGGCCCGGCGCTGGGCGGTGCCATCGTTGCCTTCGGCGGCGGCGCTGCGGCCTTCGCGGCCAATGCGGTGAGCTATCTGGCGCTGATCTATGCGCTCTTCCGCTGGAAAAGCCCGGAAAAGACCCGCCTGCTGCCCCGCGAAGATATCGGCCCCGCCGTCGCCGCCGGCCTGCGCTATGTCGCCATGTCGCCCAAGCTGCTCAAGGTCTTCTTCCGCAGCTTCGTCTTCGGCCTCTCCTCCATCGCCATTCTCGCCCTCATGCCCATCGTGGCCAAAGACCTGATCCAGGGTGGCCCGCTGACCTACGGTCTGCTGCTCGGCGCCTTCGGCGTCGGCGCGATCGGCGGCGCATTCGCAAACGGCTGGCTGCGCGAGAAGCTGACAAGCGAGAACATCGTGCGCCTTTCCTTCGCCGGCTTCGCTCTGTCGGAAGCCGCCATGGGTGCGACCGGCAACGGCATCATCTCCGGCCTCGCGGCAGTCGTCGCCGGCGGTTGCTGGGTGATTGCGCTCTCGCTCTTCAACACGATCGTGCAGCTCTCGACGCCGCGCTGGGTCGTCGGACGCGCCGTCTCCTTCTACCAGACCGCCTCCTTTGGCGGCATGGCCGCGGGCAGCTGGCTGTGGGGTTCGGTTGCGGAAAGCTCTGACAGCGCCACTGCCCTGTCCATCGCCGCCATCGTCACGGCGGTCGGCGTTGTCATCGGCTTCTTCCTGCCGATGCCGGTCTTCGAGGAACTGGACCTCGACCCGCTCGACCGCTTCCGCGAGCCGGATCTCAGCCTCGAGATCCTGCCCCGCAGCGGCCCCATCGCCATCAATATCGATTATGAAATTGCCGACCAGGACGTCAGCGAATTCCTCAAGCTGATGGTCGAGCGCCGCCGCATCCGGATCAGGGATGGAGCACAGGCCTGGGCGCTGATGCGCGATCTGGAAAACCCGCATATCTGGACCGAGACATACCACACCCCGACATGGGTGGACTATGTCCGCCACAATCACCGCCGTACAAAAGCCGACGCGCTGAACTTCGACCAGATCCGGGCGCTCCATCGCGGCGAGCACCCGCCCAAAGTCCACCGCATGATCGAACGGCAGGTGATCCCACCGTCCGACGATGTCTTCCACAAGTCGCATATCGTGCCGCATTGAGGTTATCCTGCAAGACGAACCTTAACCGAATGCGGGTCATACGGCACGCCGGTCACTCTCCCTCCCCCTTGTGGGGAGGGGTGGGGAGGGGTCTTTCTCTCGCCAAACTCGGCGCCCGCGGTAAAGTCCCCCTCTGGCTGCCGCCATCTCCCCCACAAGGGGGGAGACGGATTGGCGCACCGGCCCCGTCCTGCCTCACCCTTTCTCATAAGACGGCCAGACCTCAAGCCTTCTCGGCGATCACCACAGCCGTATCGAGCATGAAGCTGCCATCCGCCTCGAAGGCAAAGTGCTTCGCCACTTCCGCAGGCGCCTGTGCCTGAAGCGCGCGGATCGCCGCCGCATTGACCTCCGGCGTCCGGATGCGCTTGATCCAGGA
Source organism: Ensifer adhaerens (assembly GCA_900215285.1). NCBI lineage: Bacteria > Pseudomonadati > Pseudomonadota > Alphaproteobacteria > Hyphomicrobiales > Rhizobiaceae > Ensifer > Ensifer adhaerens. The sequence goes on along the minus strand of OCMG01000004.1, from coordinate 1,188,087 downwards.
CGAAAACTCGAGCCGGATGCGCAGGCGCTTGACCTCGCGGACCACAAATCCGGCCCCTGTCACCATGCTCTCCCACTCGCTGACCTTGAAATCGCGGACATGCGAGGGATCGCGCAGCAACTCGATGGATTGCAGCCATGTATCGATCAGCGGATCCTCATGCGCCACCGCATCGGCAAACAGTGCTAAGGCACCCGGCTTGGCCGCCCGATACATTTGCGCAATCCCCGCGGGCACGTCGCGCCAGTGATGCGCGCTGAAGCGTGTCGCCACGACATCGAAAGAGTTATCGGGACAGGGCAGCTGCTCCGCAGCACCGTTCTTGGTCACGACATTGGCAAGCCCGCGCTTCTCCGCCTCCCCTGCCACCGTCTGCAGCATGTCGGTCGACAGATCGTAAGCCACGATCTTCGCCACATGCGGCGCAAGCCTAAAGGTCACATGACCACCGCCGCAGCCCATGTCGAGCGCGATCGCATCAGGCCGCTCGCCCACGGCGCGCTCCATGATGTCGAGATCTTCGCCGGCGCTGTGAACCGCGCTTTCGAGATAGGCGCGCGCCTGCTGGCCGAATTGCTCGGTGACGAAACTGGCATGGGATTTTTGGGGCTTATCGGGGCTCGCCGACATGGGTCGTTTCCTTGTGCTTTTTTTGCATTGACTGCGACACTTTGCCGGGATTTTCTACTGGTACAAGATGAGCATTTATCCTGGTATAAAATCCACCATGAACGACGCCTCCACGAACAAGCGCCTCGGCGATTTCATCCGCGCCCATCGCGAGCGCCAAGCCCCGCCGCCCAGTGCCGCAAGCCGCCGGCGCACGCCCGGCCTGCGCCGCGAGGAGTTGGCCGACGCCGCAGGCATCAGCGCGACATGGCTCACCTGGCTGGAACAGGGCCGCGAAGTCAAAGCGTCGGTCCCGGCCCTCGTCAGGCTCTCCGATGCGCTGCGGCTCACGCCCGCGGAACGCGCCTCGCTCTTCGATCTGGCCGGCAAGCGCGACCCCGATGAAACGGTGCCCGATGAAACGGAGCTGCCCGCGGACCTTCTGGCGCTGCCGGCACAGTTTACGGGCCCCGCCTATCTGCTGGATCATCTGTGGACCGCGCGCGCCTGGAACGATGTGGCAGCCGACCTCTTCACAGGCTGGCTCGATGGAGACACGAGCGAGCGAAACCTGCTCGCCTTCGTGTTCCTGTCTCCCACCGCACGCACGCTCATCGGCAATTGGCAGGACCGCGCAAGCCGCCTTGCGGCCGAGTTCCGCGCCGATTTCAACCGTCATCCTGACGATGTCGCCATGGGCAATCTGGTCGACGCACTCAAGGAGAAAAGCCCCGATTTCGCGCGGCTCTGGAAAGCTCAGAGCGTGCTCGGCCGCGAAGGCGGCGAGCGGCATTTCAGCCATCCGGCACGCGGCGAACTCGCCTATCACCAGACGACGCTGCTGGTCGCAGCGCGGCCCGACGTGAAACTCGTCTGCCTTACTGCTCGCTGAGCTTCATATCCGGGTGATAGTCCTTGCCCTTGACCTTCTTCACGACCGCCTGGCCGCATTTCATCGTGCCCGTCGCGGCATCGAAGGCATAGGTCGGCGAGCCATGCAAATCCCAGCCCTTGTTCAGCGCCGCCGTCACCTTGTGGCAGAAGGTGGCATCATCGGGACCGGTGAGAAAACGATAGAGTTTCATGGTTTTTCCTTCCCCTTAGAGCAATTCCAGCGAAAAGTGGAAGCCGGTTTCGCGTCCGGAATTGCGCAGAAAACAAACAGCCTAGGATGACACGAGCGCGAGAAGTTTTCGCGCCTCATCGAGATGCAGGCGCTCGACCATTTCGCCGTCGATATTGATCGCGCCTTGCCCCTGCGCTTCCGGGGCATCGAAGGCGGCAACGATCCTGCGCGCCGCAGCGATCTCCTCGTCCGAGGGACCGAAATGCCGGTTGGCGGGCTCGATCTGCGCCGGATGGATCAGCATCTTGCCGTCGTAACCCATCGAACGGCCTTCGGCGCATTCGGCTTCGAAGGCGGCGAGATCGCGGAAATCGTTGGAAACGGCATCAACCGGCGCGACGCCATAGGCACGCGCCGCCAGCACCACCTGCATCAGCCACGGCACGAGCACGCGCCGATCCGGGCCACGCGGCACCTTGGTATCCTTGCGCAAATCGTTGAGCCCGACGATCAGCGCGGACAAACGCGGCGCATGCGCCTCTGCAATCGCCGCCGCGTTCAACACGCCCTTCGGCGTCTCGATCATCGCCATCAGGCGTGTCTCCGAAAGCCCTTCACCATCCAGCCTCTCGGCAACGGCAGCAAGATCGGCAGCACTCTCCACCTTCGGCACCAGCACCGCATCAGGCCTGCACCGCGCAACAGCCTCAAGATCGGCCTCACCCCAGGGTGAAGAGAGCGTATTGATGCGGATGACATGTTCGACGCCTGCCTTGGCCCCTGCGGCAAAATGGCCGATCAGCGCCTCGCGTGCCGCAACCTTCATATCGGGTGCGACGGCATCCTCGAGATCATAGATTGTTGCGTCGCACTCCAGAATCGCAAGCTTTGCCAGCGCCTTGGCATTGGAGGCTGGCAGGCAGAGCATGGAACGGCGCGAATGTGAAACTGTCATGTGGCGATATTTGGCGCGGATCGCCTGGGCCCGCAAGAGCAATATCTTGCCGGCCCGCCCTTGTGCGGACGCATTTGCCCTCCCAAATGTGGTTCAAGCTGAAAGGAAAATTCCAAATGATCATGCTCAGGACCGTTGTTTTCACCGTCATCGGGCTTGCCGTCGCGCTGCTTGCGACGCTGTTCACCGCGTCCCTCGTGGTGGCCTTCGCCGGCATTGCGACCGTACTTCTCGCCGGCCGCGCGCTGACGATGCGCATGCAGCAGAAGGCCCAGCCGGCCTACGTCTATGCCGACCGCCGCAACGCCAACCGCGCCCAGCCGGTCCGCATCTGGAACGATGGCCGCGGCACGATCATCGACATGTAAGGAACGCAGCGGGCCGGAAACGGCCCGCAAGATTCCCCTTCATTTCGGACGCCGTTTGTTTTAAAGGCAGGTCAGTTTTACATTTCTGACACGATTGAAGGCGAGACCATGGACAAGTTTGTCAAGCTCACCGGCGTTGCAGCGCCCTATCCGGTCGTCAATATCGACACGGACATGATCATCCCCAAGGACTACCTCAAGACGATCAAGCGCACCGGTCTCGGTGCCGGCCTGTTCGCCGAAGCCCGCTTCAAGGAAGACGGCTCGGAAAACCCGGATTTCGTCCTGAACAAGCCCGCTTACCGCCACGCCTCGATCCTCGTCGCCGGCGACAATTTCGGCTGCGGTTCGTCGCGTGAACATGCACCGTGGGCGCTTCTCGATTTCGGCATCCGCTGCGTGATCTCCACCAGCTTCGCCGACATTTTCTACAACAACTGTTTCAAGAACGGCATCCTGCCGATCACCGTGACCCCGGAAGAGCTGGAAAAGCTGCTCGACGACGCCTCGCGCGGCTCCAACGCCGTTCTGACCGTCGATCTTGAGGCCCAGGAAATCACCGGTCCGGATGGTGGCAAGATCAACTTCTCGATCGACGAATTCAAGCGCCATTGCCTGCTGAACGGCCTCGACGATATCGGCCTGACGCTCGAAAAGGCCTCCGCCATCGACGCATTCGAGAAGAAGACAGCCAACGAGCGCCCCTGGGCCTGATCTGTCCTTGAAAAACGCCTGTTCCGCCCGGCGAGACGCGTGAAGCGCCCGCCGGGCTTTGCTTTTCTCACCAACGGCAGATCGCATCATGCATATCGGGATCATTATCGATGCGACCCTTCCGCCGCGCCTCTATGGAGGCACGGAGCGGGTCGTGATCTGGCTTGGCCGGGCGCTGATCGAACTCGGCCACACGGTGACCTATTTTGCACGCCCTGGCTCACATGTTGATTTCGCCGCCTGTGAAGCTTTGTCTGGACCGATAACAGCGGCAACCGCGCGACGGCTGGGCATAGATCTTTTTCATGTCCATGGCGGGCCCTTTCCGGACGAAAGCGGCATACCCTTCTGCACCACCATGCACGGCAACGCGCACGATCCGCGTGAACTTCACCCCAACACGGTCTTCGTTTCGCAGGATCACGCACACCGGCACCACGGCACGGCGTTCGTGCATAACGGCATGGACGAGCGCGATTATCCCGCGCCGGACCTGGAAGCGCGCGGCGGCCATTTCACCTTCCTGGGCAAGGCAGCTTGGAAGGTAAAGAACCTGAAGGGCGCGCTCGCCGTCGCCCGCCAGGCCGGCGCGCCGATCGATATCCTCGGCGGCCATCGTGTCAATCTCAAAATGGGCTTCCGGATCACGCTCGATCCGAATGCGCGTTTTCACGGCATGGTCGACGACACCGCGAAATCCCGTTACCTCAAACCGTCGCGCGGGTTGATCTTTCCGGTTCTGTGGCACGAACCCTTCGGCGTCGCCGTGGCCGAAGCCATGTATTTCGGCGTGCCGGTCTTCGCCACGCCCTATGGCTCGCTGAACGAACTGGTGACGCCGGAGACCGGGCATCTCTCGGCCAGCGCTGCGGAACTGGCGGAGGCAGCGCGCGACGAAAGCCGCTATGACCGGCGCGCCATCCACGGCTATTGGCGCAAGCATTTCTCAGCCCGTCAAATGGCCCTGAAATATCTCGGCTACTACCAGCGCATCCGTGATGGCGAAATGCTGCATCCCGGTCCGATCAGCGCACCGTCTACCCGCTCGCACGAGCTCATGCCCTGGCTCCCGTGAGCCTCTTCGCGATCGCGCGGCCGGCCATCCGACCGGTGGCCAGGCAGGCCGTCAGCAAATAACCGCCCGTCGGCGCTTCCCAATCGATCATCTCGCCGGCCACGAAGACATTGGGCATCGCCTTCAGCATATAGCCTTCGTCAAGCGCATCCCAGCAAACGCCGCCCGCCGAAGAAATCGCCTCCGCAATCGGCCTCGGCCGCAAAACCGGGAGCGAAAGCGCCTTTGCACAGGCTGCTATCTTTTGCGGTGGATACGTGGAGATCTCCGGAATCAATTCGCGCAGAAGCGCGCCCTTCGCGCCCTCGATCCCCACCGCCTTGCGCAACCGGTTCGAAAAGCTGACCTTGGCCGGCAGACGCGAAAGATCGCCTGCTATGCGCTGCTCGCTGCGTCCAGGCGCAAGGTCGAGCACGAGCGCGGCGTGTCCTTCACGCTCCAGCGCGTCGCGCAACGCTGCCGAGTGGGCATAGACGAGACTGCCTTCGATGCCGTGCCGGCTGATCACGAATTCCCCGGGGACCCTCCCTGCCGCCGAGGTCGCGGTCACCGATTTCAGAGGCGCGCCGGCAAACCGCTCCCGGAAGCTCTCGCTCCAGGAAACATCGAAGCCGCAATTTGCAGGCCTTAGCGGCGCAATCTCTATGCCCTGCTCGCCCAATATGTCTGTCCAGGCGCCATCGGACCCCATGCGCGGCCAGCTCGCGCCGCCCAGTGCGAGAAGGCAGGCGTCGAAACAAACGCGCCTTGGCCCCGAAGGCGTCTCGAAGCGGAGCGCGCCTTGCGCAAACCCGCTCCAGCGATGACGCGTATGGAACCGCACACCCAGCTTGGAAAGCCGGCCGAGCCATGCCCGCATCAGTGGCGAAGCCTTCATTGCCTTGGGAAAGACCCGGCCGGATGATCCGGTGAAACAATCCGCGCCCAGCCCGTCCGCCCAGGCGACAACATCACTCGGCGGGAACGCATCCAGGGCACGCCGCAGCCGGGAAGCGGCAGTTCCGTAGCGGGAGACGAATGCTTCATTGGCCTCCCCATGCGTGAGGTTCAACCCGGTCTTGCCTGCCAGCAGCACCTTGCGGCCAAGGGAGGGCATGGCATCGAAGACATGAACCTCGAGGCCTTCGGCAGCCAGAACCTCGGCGGCGGCAAGTCCTGCCGGTCCACCCCCCACGATGGCGACAGCGACGGTGCTGGAAATCGGCTCTCCGGGCGCAGTCATTGGCTTGCTGCGAGACGGCGACCGAGCGCAAAGGGTGCGATGAGCGTCCGGCCAACGGCGTCGAAAACGAAAACGCCGGCCTGGCCAAGTCGCAGCGCATCGCCCCCCTTGTTGCTCTGCTTCTTCATTTCGGGATAGACGGCGGCAAGGGCAGCGAAGCCGTTATGCTTGAACGTATCGTCGGTCTCCACGCTGGAAATGTCGATGAACTGGATGTTCACCTCCTTCGCACCGGCCTGCACGCGCGGGTCGTTCACGTCGATACTACCGATACGCATCTGGTCGAGTGAAATGAAGCTGGACACCGAAAGGGCGATGTCATCCTTGGAAACGAGAATCGTCATCGGTTTTCGCATACGCCCGATCTTCTGCATTTGCGCAAGGAAGACAATTCCGTCGATATCCGGCGCGGCGAGAATGACCTTGAGCCTGTCGAGAACCGCCTGCTTCCCGGTCAGCTTCAACTGCCGCAGCGCCTCGCTGGTCAGCCATCCGCCCATGCTGTGGGCCAGCACGGTGATCTCGCCAGTTGGTCGCGCCTGAACGGCCATGGTCAGGAGGTCTGTCAGCTGGTCGCGCGATGCCGTGGCCGTCGCCTTGTCGGCGAGATAGCCCGAAATGCTGCCGGCAGACGGCCATGCGAACACCACGGAAACATCGTTCGCTTCGGGATCATCCGCATCGGCCGTCAGTTGCGCCTGGCGAAACACGGCTTCCGGCAGATTCGTGTTGAAGCCATGAACGAAAATACTGAGATCGCCTTGCTTGCCCTTGCTTCGGGCGGTCATCCGCTTGAGGAAAGTCGCACGGTCGAGCACTTCCTCGCCGACAACCGTAAACGCCTTGCGCGGATCAGGCCGGGTGTCCGGATACTCGATCTGGCCGGGTGTGTGGTTCGGCGGAATGGAGACCTTGTATTCCGCGAAATTCAGAGTCTCGGAGGGTATGTCGTTATAGCGGTTGAGACCCGGACCCACCCGCTCGCGCGACGTGGCCAGATAAACCGTGACGATTTTCGCGCCTGGTACGGTCGCCGCGCGCGGATCAAGCGCTTCCGGTCCGGGACGGCTGGCGCAGGCCGACAGCAGCGTGACGAAAGAAAGCACGAGCAAGGCTGCAGGCACCCTCACGCGGATACCAGTACAAAGCTCCATCATCGCCGTGAACAATCGCATATCTGCACGCAGGTTGAAATGACCAGATACGGTGATACGAAATCCCCGGCAGCCTGGGAAGCGGACCAATCTGACAAAGGGCAATTCACCGAAGCGCGTGGCCGATAAGCCGCACTGCAAAAGCCTGTCAGCAGTCTGCCCGCCGCGCCGGGTTTTCACCGATCCGCGATGGACGTTTTGCGCGCCCCGCGCTATGCCATGAACCCATGAAAAAAGGTGATCATCTCTTCCTCGTCGACGGCTCCGGCTTCATCTTCCGGGCCTTCCATGCCATCCCGCCGCTCAACCGCAAGTCCGACGGCTTGCCGGTCAATGCCGTTTCGGGCTTCTGCAACATGCTGTGGAAGCTTCTGAATGATGCGCGCGACACCTCGGTCGGCGTGACGCCAACGCATTTCGCGGTCATTTTCGACTATTCGTCGAAAACCTTCCGCAATGAACTCTACGACAAGTACAAGGCCCACCGCCCGCCACCGCCGGCCGATCTCATCCCGCAATTTGGGCTGATCCGCGAGGCGACCAAGGCCTTCAACCTGCCCTGCATCGAAAAGGAAGGCTACGAGGCCGACGACCTGATCGCCACCTATGCCCGCCAGGCGGAAGCCATCGGCGCGGATGTGACGATCATCTCCTCCGACAAGGACCTGATGCAGCTCGTCACCGCCAATGTCCACATGTACGACGCCATGAAGGACAAGCAGATTTCGATCCCGGAAGTGATCGAGAAATGGGGCGTGCCGCCGGAAAAGATGATCGACATGCAGGCCATGACCGGCGATTCGACCGATAACGTTCCCGGCATTCCCGGCATCGGCCCGAAGACGGCGGCACAATTGCTCGAAGAATTCGGCGATCTCGACACGCTGCTGGCCCGCGCGGACGAGATCAAGCAGGTCAAGCGCCGCGAGACCATTATCGCGAACCGCGAACTCGCGCTCATCTCGCGCCAGCTCGTGACGCTGAAGACCGATACGCCGGTCGATGTGCCTCTGGAAGACATGGAGCTGCATCCGCAGGATGGCCCGCGCCTGATCGGCTTCCTCAAGGCGATGGAATTCACCACGCTCACCCGCCGCGTCGCCGAAAAGACCGGAACCGAAGCGGGCGAGATCGAACCGGCGAATGTTCCGGTCCAATGGGGCGAAGCCGCCCACGGTCCCGATCTCGATCCGGGTGAGGCCGGTGCTGCTGGCACGACCGGCGCCACCGCCAAGCCGGCAGCCGCTGCGCCCGCTTCGGCCAAGACCGCTTCCGTCGAAGCCCCCGCTGACGGCTTCAAGCCCGCCGATCTGGCCGCCGCCCGTGCGTCCGCCTTTGCTGGCAAGCCCATCGACACATCGGCCTATGTCACGATCCGCGATGTCGAGACGCTGAAGCAATGGATCGCTGACGCCTACGAAACCGGCATTGTCGGCTTCGACACGGAAACGACCTCGCTCGACCCGATGCTGGCGGAACTCGTCGGCTTCTCGCTTGCCATCGCAGACAATAGCAAATCGCCGGATGGCGCGACTATCCGCGCCGCCTACGTCCCTGTCGGACACAAGGACGGCGTCGGCGATCTTCTCGGCGGCGGCGGACTGATCGCCGGCCAGATCCCGATCCGCACCGCTCTCGACCTCATCAAGCCGCTGATGCAGGACCCGGCAGTGCTGAAGGTCGCGCAGAACATGAAATATGACTGGCTGGTTATGAAGCGCCATGGCGTCACCATCGACGGTTTCGACGACACGATGCTGATGTCCTATGTGCTCGATGCCGGCAAGGGCAATCACGGCATGGACACGCTGTCTGAACGCTGGCTCGGCCACAAGCCGATCGCCTACAAGGACGTGACCGGCACCGGCAAGGCCTCCGTCACCTTCGACATGGTGCCGATCGACAAGGCGACCGCCTACGCCGCCGAAGACGCCGACGTGACGCTCCGCCTCTGGATGGTGCTGAAGCCCCGCCTCGCCGCCGAAGGCGTCATGAGCGTCTATGAACGGCTGGAGCGCCCGCTTGTTCCGGTTCTTGCGCTGATGGAAGAGCGCGGCATTTCGGTGGACCGCCAGATCCTCTCCCGCCTCTCCGGCGAACTCGCTCAGGGCGCGGCGGCACTGGAGGAATCGATCCAGTCGCTCGCAGGCGAACCCTTCAATCCCGGCTCGCCGAAGCAGCTCGGCGATATCCTCTTCGGCAAGATGGGACTTCCGGGCGGCTCGAAGACGAAGACCGGCCAGTGGTCCACCTCCGCCCAGGTTCTAGAAGACCTCGCGGCGGAAGGCCATGAACTGCCCCGCCGCATCGTCGACTGGCGCCAGCTCACCAAGCTGAAATCGACCTATACAGACGCGCTCCCCGGCTATATCCATCCGGACACGAAGCGCGTCCACACGTCCTATGCGCTTGCCGCCACGACCACGGGCCGCCTCTCCTCCTCAGAGCCGAACCTTCAGAACATTCCCGTCCGCACGGCGGAAGGCCGCAAGATCCGCACCGCCTTCATCGCCTCGCCCGGCAATGTCCTCGTCTCCGCCGACTACAGCCAGATCGAATTGCGCGTGCTTGCCCATGTCGCCGAGATCCCGCAGCTCCGCCGCGCCTTCGAGGATGGCATCGATATTCACGCCATGACCGCATCCGAAATGTTCGGCGTTCCCGTCGAAGGCATGCCGTCGGAAGTGCGCCGCCGCGCCAAGGCGATCAATTTCGGCATCATCTACGGCATCTCCGCCTTCGGTCTCGCCAATCAGCTGAGCATCGCGCGCGGCGAGGCGGGCGATTACATCAAGAAATATTTCGAGCGCTTCCCCGGCATCAAGGACTACATGGAAAGCACAAAGGCCTTCGCGCGTGAACACGGCTATGTCGAGACGATCTTCGGCCGCCGCGCCTGGTATCCGGAAATCCGCTCGTCCAATCCCTCGCTGAAGGCCTTCAACGAACGTGCCGCCATCAACGCGCCAATCCAGGGCTCAGCCGCCGACATCATCCGCCGCGCTATGGTACGCATGGACGGCGTGCTGGAAGAGGCGAAACTCTCGGCGCGGATGCTGCTGCAAGTCCACGACGAACTGATCTTCGAGGTCCCGGAAGCCGAAGCCGAGAAGACGATCACCGTCGTCACCAAGGCCATGGAACACGCCGCGTTCCCCGCCATCGACATGAGGGTGCCGCTGAAGGTGGACGCGAGAGCCGCGCATAACTGGGACGAGGCGCATTGATTGAGGCAAGACGGCTTCGGACATGGACAAGAAGAAATTCGAATACGTGAACGAAGCCGCCCGCAGCGCCATGCTGGATCTGCCCAAGGATATACGAATTCAGTTCGCCTTTGATCTCTTACGCGTTCAGGAGGGCAAATCGCCGGTCTCCGATTTCAAGCACCTGAGCGGCATCGGAGAGGGCGTGGTGGAGCTGATCGAAAACGGCAGCCCGGCATACCGCGCGATCTATTGTGCCAAGTTCGAAGACACGGTCTTTATACTCCACGCTTTTGCGAAGACGACGAACGGCGTGGACCGAAAGGCCATGGCGACCGTTGAAGCGCGCTACAAACTTCTCATTCAGCGGCTGAAAAAATGACTGCGCTTAGGCGGCCTTGACCGGTTCGACAGCACAAACAACGGCCTGACCGTCGAAGGCCGGCCTGAATCGAAATCCCGCCTTTGCCAGATAGCCGATCAGCCGGTCGGACGAAAACAGATGAACCTTGCCGCGCATCAACTCGCTGACCCGCGGCTGGGGAATATCGAGCGCCCTGGCAATCTCAGCCTGGCTCCACTGCCGATCTTTGAAGATATCGATCAGCGTCGAAAGCACGTCCGCGCGAAAAGCGAGATCAGCAGCTTCCGCCGCATCATCGACTACGGATTCGAAAATATTGTCGAAGGCGAGATTTTCGGACATTGTGGGCACCCCAGAACCATACAGGTTTCGGTATAAAATGCCTCTTCGAAGGTGGCCAGTCAAGTGCGGCCCACCTGCGCCCGACACGCAATGCTGAGGCGCGTGTTAACGACAATGACCAATCCGTAATCTTCTTTTCGGCCCTTTGATTTGGAAAAGCCACAAAGCCTCCCTACCTCTCTTCCTGCGCGGGCATAACTTGAACAGAGGAAGACACCATGAAATCGGGAAAACTGGTTCTGGCGGGCATTGCTTCGGTGATGCTGGTGAGTGCTGCCGCGATACCGTCGCTGGCCCAGCAGGCGAATGGCGAAAAGATGCCGGGACCGCGCGGTCCTATGGCTTATGCCTTCATGATGCTGGACACCAACAAGGACGGCAAGATCACGCGGGACGAGTTCGAGGCCGACAAGGCAAAGATCTTCGCCGAGATCGACAAGAATGGCGACAAGAAGCTTTCCTACGACGAGGTGAAGGCCTGGTCCAAGGATGTCATGGCCAAGATGGCGGAAAACAATGCCGCGCCGGACGAAGGTCCAGATGCGCCACCTCCGCCGCCCCCGGCTGACGGCAAGGCCCCGCCTCCGCCGCCACCGCCGGCTGATGGTAAGGCACCGCCACCGCCGCCGCCGGGTCCTGAAAAGGCAGATGCCGGCCCCGATGGCTGGGGTCCGGGACCGAGAGGTCCGCACGGCAAGCATCACCACGGTCCGCGTATGGACCCGCGTGAACGCCTGGCCGAGATGTTCCTGCGCGCCGATGCCAACGACGATGGCTTTATCAGCCAGGAAGAGTTCAACGTCATGGCCGATCGCATGTTCACGCGGATGGATCGCAACGGCGACGGCGTGATCGACATGAAGGACATGCCGCGCATGATGCGCGACCGTGGCCCGGGCGCACCGCCGCCACCGCCGAAGAAGGGCTGATCCCTTTCAGGAAAAAATCCTGATCAATCAAATGACGATCCGCGGCGGGACACCCTGTCGCGGATCGTTTGCATGAGAAGGGTGAGCGACGGAGACGGCTCGACGCCGGAAAGCCGCGTCAGCCCGACGGAGCCTCGCGTTTCCGCCATGTCGATCTCCAGCGCCCGGAAGCGCCCGGCCGAAAGCTCGGACGCCACCACACCCCGCGAGATGATCCACACCGCGCTATGCTCCATCACGAAGGCGCGGCCGAAACTGTCCGACACCGTCTCGATGACGTTCGGAAATCCTGCAATCCCGTTCGTCAGCAGCAGCCGGTCGACATAGGGCCGGATGACGGAGCCCCGCGTCGGCATCAAAACCGGAAAATTCGCCAGCTCGCTCAGCGAGAAATTCCGCCCTGCCGCCAGCGGATGGTCGGCGGCCACGACAAACACGACCTCCTCGTTATAGAGCGGTTCGAAGGTGAGGCCCGTCATCATCTCGGGCGCGGCCATACGGCCGACAACGAGATCGAGCCCACCGACCCGCAGCTCTTCCAGCAGCCAGCGGTTCTCGCCCGTCACCACCGTCAGCCGGCTCCCGGTCCTCAGCGCCAGAAAATCCGCCGCCACATCCGGCATGACAGTCGCCGAAACCGTTGGCAACGCGCCGATCCGCACCGGCGGCCCCTCCTCCTTCAGCGCCTGCGAAATAGAATCGAACCCGCGCCGCACCGACGCCACGCTCTCCCCCGCATGGCGCAGGAAAATCTCGCCGGCATGGGAGAGCCGAATGCCGCGCCCGTCCTTTTCCACAAGCGCCGTCTCCAGAATGTCTTCGAGCTCCCGCATCGTGCGCGTCACGGCCGGTTGCGTGACATGAAGCGCCTCGGCTGCCTTGCCCACGCTTTTGTGACGTGCGACTTCTATCAGCACCTGCAAGTGGCGGAACTTGATGCGACTGTCCAATTCATAACCATCCCGTTATCGATTGAGCCAGAAATATCATTTTACCAAACAAAACACAGCATTTATCACACCCTTACGGAGGACATCATGGCTTTTGCTGAAATCGGCGGAACGGTACTGCATTACGAACTTCTGGGCGATCCGGAGGCCGACCGCACCATCGTGTTCGCCAACTCGCTCGGCACCGATTTCCGTATCTGGTTGCCGGTCTTTGACGAGCTCGACGACGACATCGCCATCCTGCTCTATGACAAGCGCGGGCATGGCCTTTCCGGCCTCGGCAAGCAGCCGTCGTCCATCGAGGACCATGCACAGGACGTGATCGACCTTTGCGCCATGCTGGGCATCGACAAGGCCGTCATCTGCGGCCTCTCCGTCGGCGGCCTGATCGCGCAAGGCATCTGGAAACTGAAGCCGGCACTGGTCGAAGCCATCATCCTCTGCGACACCGCCGCCAAGATCGGCACCGCCGACATGTGGAACGGCCGCATCGCCGCCATCGAGGCCAACGGCATCGCCTCGCTTTCGACGCCCGTTCTGGAGCGCTGGTTCACGCCGAAGTTCTTCAAGGAGCGCGCGACCGATCTGGAAGGCTACCGCCAGATGCTCGAGCGTCAGCCCGTCGCCGGCTACAATGGCGTTTGCGCCGCGATCCGCGATGCTGATTTCACCGCCTCCACGGCAACCATTAATGTGCCGGCCCTCGTGGTCGTCGGCGACCAGGACGGCTCGACGCCGCCGGATCTCGTGCGCGCCACGGCCGATCTCATTGACGGCGCCGCCTTCGAAATCATCAAGGGCTGCGGCCATATTCCTTGCGTGGAACAGCCCGAGGCGCTTGCCCGGCTGATCTCGCGCTTCCTGTCGAGACTTGGAGACTAAAAAGTTGAGCAATCAGCGTTCGGAACGTTTTGAACAGGGCATGAAGACCCGCCGGTCGGTTCTGGGCGATGCCCATGTCGACCGTGCGGAAAAGATGAAGACCGCCTTCGACGAGCCGTTCCAGACGCTGATCACGGAGAGCGCATGGGGCCACGTCTGGTCGCGCCCGGGGCTGACGAAGCGCGAGCGCTCGCTGATCACCATCGCGCTGCTGGCCGCCCTTGGACATCACGACGAGGTCGCCATGCATACCCGCGCCACGGCCAATACGGGCGCGACGCCCGACGACCTGATGGAAGTCATGCTGCATGTGGCGATCTATGCCGGCGTGCCGGCAGCCAATCATAATATCAAGATCATAAAAGACGTGCTGGAGAAGATGCACATTCAAGCTACCCAACCGGAGGAAGGGAAATGACCAATTTTCAGCCCGAAACCGGCGGATTTTTTGCGCGTGACCGCGACATGCATCCGCCAGCCTATACGCCATGGTACAAGACGACCGTGCTGCGCTCGCCGCAGCGCGCGTTGATCTCGCTGGAAGGCACCAAGAGCGAGATCACCGGCCCGGTCTTCGGCCACAACATGCTCAACGAGCTCGATAACGACCTGATCCTGAACTATGCCAAGCCGGGCGAAATGCCGATCGGCCAGCGGATTCTGGTTCATGGCCGCGTGCTTGACGAACGTAGCGTTGGCGTTCCCGGCGCGCTGGTGGAATTCTGGCAGGCCAATGCCGGCGGCCGCTACCGCCACAAGAAGGAAACCTATCTCGCCCCGCTCGACCCGAATTTCGGCGGCGTCGGCCGCACCATCACCGACGAGAACGGCTATTACTGGTTCAAGACGATCAAGCCCGGCCCGTACCCGTGGCCGAACGGCGTCAACGACTGGCGTCCCGCCCATATCCACTTCTCGATCTTCGGCCACGGCTTTGCCCAGCGCCTGATCACGCAGATGTATTTCGAGGGTGACCCGCTGATCTGGATGTGTCCCATCGTCAAGACGATCCCGGACGAAGAGGCGATCAAGCGCCTTGTCGCCCCGCTCGACATGAACAACACGATCCCGCACGACATGCGCGCCTACAAGTTCGACATCGTGCTGCGTGGCCGCCGCTCCACCCTGTTCGAAAACCGCAAGGAGGGCAACTGACATGGTCCAACCGCTCGGTTACCTGAAGGAATCCGCCTCGCAGACGGCAGGTCCCTATGTTCATATCGGCTGCACGCCAAATTTCTCCGGCATCGAAGGCGTCTTCGAGACCGATCTGGGCTCCGGCCCGCTCTATAACGACAAGACCAAGGGCGAGCGCATCACCGTGCGCGGCTTCGTCATCGATGGCTCGGGCACCCCGCTCAAGGACGCCCTGATCGAGATCTGGCAGGCCGACGCCGACGGGCTCTACAACAGCCCATCGGAAACGCGCGGCTCGGCGGATCCGAACTTCCTCGGCTGGGGCCGCACGCCCGGCGACATGTCGACCGGCGAGTTCGTCTTCGAGACGATCAAGCCTGGCAAGGTCCCGTTCAAGGGCGGCCGCTGGATGGCCCCGCACATCACCTTCTGGGTGGTCGCGCGCGGCATCAATATCGGCCTGCAGACGCGCATGTACTTCCCCGAGGAGGAAGAGGCCAACGCCGCCGACCCGATCCTCGGCCGCATCGAACACCGCGTCCGCGTGCCGACCCTGATCGCCAAGAAGGACGGCAGTACTTACACGTTCAACATCCATCTCCAGGGTGAGAACGAAACGGTGTTCTTCGACATCTGAGCAATTGATCTCTCAAGACAAGACCGCCGCCGCCCGAGAGGATGCGGCGGTCTTTTGATTTTAGGTCCCGATGCCCACCGCACGCAGAAAATGCGCCGACAGCGCATCGAGAAGCGCATCACGGGCGAAACTATCAGCTTCCAGCACACTCATGCCAATGGCACCATGCAAGGCATTGAACAGGAAAATAGCTGTCAGGGCAGGATTGTCGACACACCAGACGCCCGCCGATTGTCCGGCCAACAGCAGGTGCCTCAGATCATCGATCAGAATATTGTTTGTCAGACCGTCCTTCGGTGGCGGCACAGCCGAAAATGCCAATTTGTGCGCCGCTGCGGCGGTGATGTAACCCTTGGCGCAGGCTCTCGACCAAGTCTGTAAGCGGGCTCGAAAGTCTGCTGCCGGCTCTGTCTCGACATCTCTCGTGATCTCTTTCAGAAGATGTTCCACGAAACGGTCGCGCAGCGCCTCCGCGACCTCGACTTTCGTGGTGAAATGCAAATAGAAGGCCCCCTTGGAGATGTCGGCCCCTTTGGAGATGTCCTCAATCGTCGCGCTTTCGAATCCCTTGATGAGGAAAACCTGCTCGGCAGCCCTCATGATATCTTCCCGCCGCTCCAGAGCGGGCTTCGTGCGGGGCCTGCCTGGCTGTTTCACGATGCCACGCTCCTCTCGCGGCGCACCGGTTCCGCACGATGCAGATAACCCGCGAACACGTCGCGCATGGACGCCGCTTGAACCTCCGGCACAAGACATCCCGCCTCGCCGCGGTGATAGCCGGCATGGGTCGCGACATGAAGTAACATCTCCGCCCGTGTCATCCGACCCTCCTGCCCGTCGGTAAAGGTGAAGTCGATCGCCTCCTCCAACGCATCATCGTCAAACGTCGCAAGAAGCAATATGTAACGTGCATCGACGTCCGCCGTCGATTGCGCAAGCGCGGGAAGCGCCGGCGCATCGGCCTCCCAACTCGCAGCATAAGCATGGGACTGGCCCTCCAGGTGAGCGAGAAAAATGCGATCAACGATATGCGCGTGATTGAGGATGCGCAGCGCCCGCCGCAAATTATCGACGGGTATGCTCGCTTCCGCGCCCCTTAGCGCATTAAAGAGTTCGCGCCCGGCGGAGGCCTTGTAGTGAAAAAGCGAAATCAGGATGGACGGTGTCATGAAGCAACTCCTTTTCGGCGATCATATTTATTGACTAATAGTCAGTCAATAAATATTCGGACGTTCAATGCTGGAATCGAGACCGGCTTGCGCAGGCGGAGGCGCAACGCATGAACCATTTGCCATCACACCGTCACCACGGGGTGCAAAACTCTCCCATGTCAGGCCCTGTCCTATATGTAACGATCGCTTTAGAGTCCTTAGATGCCAGCCAACACCATTCCCCACATCTTCCGCGCAATTAGCGGCCGCTTCTACCGCGCGGTCCTCGTCGAGCGTATCGACAATGTTCTCGACCCACCCTCCCCGAAAAGCGCCGGGCGCTATCACCGTCACGGCCAGCCGGCGCTTTACATGAGCCCGGAGCCGGAATGGGCGATCCGGGCAATTTCCGGCTATATGCGGGAGGATGGCAAGGCACGGGTTCTGGTGCCGGTTATGGTGAACGAGGCATATGTTCTCGATCAGCATGACCAGACCCTGTGCGATCGGCTGGGCATCGACCGGTCGCGGTCGGACACCTCCTGGCGAACGGCCCTGGAGGCGGGTGGCGAGCCACCGTCATGGCAGACCTCCGACATTGCGCGAGCCGCAGGAGCCGACGGCCTGATCGATCCGTCCCGCAACATTCCCGGCGGCTGGCATCTCGATCTGTTTCGCTGGAATGACCTCGGCGGTCCAAGGGTCGAGGTGGTGGGCAACCCGGTCGAAATCCGCCTGTCCGCCACGGGCGGCAAATGGGAGCTTTAGACACGCTCCGAAAGATTTGACCGGCGCGCCGCGGAGAGAGGGGCGGGCGCGCCGGCCGTTCGGATTTCCGGAGGGGCGGAAACCCGAATGCTTGAGCTCAGAACTCGGTCCATTCCTGGGTGACGCGACCGCCATTGGCGGCAAGCTTCGGACGCGCCGCCGGTGCAACCGCCTTCGGCGCCATGGCGCGCGCCGTCTGGCGCAGCGCCTCGGCCTGCATTCCGGCCGAATGATCGAGCTTGAAGCGGGCGATCAGCTCCTTCAGTGTATGGGATTCATCCGCCAGCGCGCCGCTGGCCGCGTTGGCCTCTTCCACCATGGCGGCATTCTGCTGGGTCACCTGATCCATCTGGTTGACGGCGGTGTTGACCTCAGAAAGCCCGACTGCCTGTTCACGTGCCGACGTGGCGATCGCGTCCATATGGTGGTTGATGTTGATGACATAGTCGGCGATCGTCTTCAGCGCCTCACCCGTTTCGCTCACCAGCTTGACTCCATGGCCCACCTCTTCCGCCGAGGACTGGATCAGCGCCTTGATCTCGCGGGCGGCCTGTGCGGACCGCTGCGCCAGTTCGCGGACCTCCTGCGCCACGACGGCAAAGCCCTTGCCGGCATCGCCGGCGCGTGCCGCCTCGACGCCTGCATTCAGCGCCAGAAGGTTGGTCTGGAAGGCAATTTCGTCAATGACGCCGATAATATTGGCGATCTGCGACGAGGATTGCTCGATGCGATGGATGGCATCCACCGCACCGGCGACGACGCGTCCGGACTCCGTTGCGCTGACATTGGCGCGGGCGGCAATCTTGCGGGCTTCTTCGGCGCGCTGCGAGGAATTGTTGACATTGGCGGTGATCTCGTCGAGCGCCGCAGCGGTCTCTTCCAGCGACGCCGCCTGCTGTTCGGTGCGCCGCGACAGATCATCCGCGCTGCGGCTGATTTCGCGAGAGCCCCCGTCGATGGATTCGGCAGAGGTCGCTACCGCCGACATGGCCTGCGCCAGTTGGGAGAGCGAGCGGTTGAAATCCTGCCGCAACTGTTCGAAATCAGCCGCGAAGGGCTCGGTCAGCCGGAAGCCAAGATCGCCGTCGGAGAGATGTTGCAGGCCGAGACCGATCTGCATGGTCGCATGCGTCGTTTCGGCCGCCTTGCGGTGCTCGGCATCAGCCACGCGTTGACGTTCGGCTTCGGACATCTGCCGCTGCGATGTGGCGTCCGCCTCAAGCTGACGGTTCGCGATGGCATTTTCCCGGAAGACGACGACGGCACCTGCCATCGCGCCGATTTCGTCGATGCGGCCCTCGCCCGGCACGGCGACTTCGAGATCGCCGCCGGCCAGCCGGCGCATGGCGGCGGTCATGGCGCCGATCGGCCCCGCAATGCCACCGGCAACGAACCACATGGCGATAATGCCGGCCAGACCCATGACCGCCGAGACGATCAGCTGCAGGGTCGTGTCCTGCTGGCTGCGGGCGGAGAGTGCGTCACGAAGGGCGTCCGCCTTGGCAAGCGCTATGGCGCGCGGGACTTCAACCACCACGGACCACGTAGCCTGCGTGCGTCCGTTGACGATGGGCGCCAGCGCGGTAAAGGCCTTGTCGTCAGCCAGAACCGCCTCCGCACCCTTGGCAATATCCGCGATGACCTTGGGCGCATCGCCCCGGATCGCCGAATAGCTGCCGCCGATCTTGTCCGGATGTTCGCTGGACGCCACCACCAGACCCGCCGAGGTCACGATGTCCACCGAGGCCTTGCCGTCATAGATCGATGCCTTGACGCTTGTCGCAAGTTTCTGAACGAAGGCGAGATCGAAGTCCGCGCCGGCAACGCCGACAAACTTGCCGTCAACGACAATCGGAACCGACATCGTGGCGAGATAGACGTTTTTGCCCTGCACGATATAGGGCAGCGGCGCGAGCAGGCTCTCCTTGCCCGTCGTCGATGGGCCGATGTACCAGCCGCCCTTGACCAGCCCGTTCGGATGGGTGGCGTTGCTGTCATATTCGACCAGCGGCTGGATGGCGATCTTCCCATCGGCAGCCCGCGTCCAATAGGGCAGGAAGCGCCCGGTCGAATCGGAACCTGCGGCGGCATTGTTCTTGAAGCCCGCATCGTTTCCATCGATGGCGTTCGGCTCCCAAGCGCTGTAGGTGCCATTGAAGCCCGGATTGTCCTTCAACACGTTCAAAAGGATCTCATTGAACTGCGCTCGGCGCAGATTGGCGGGAGCGCCGTCCTTTTGCGAGGCGGCGATTTCAAAACTCCGCGCCATGTTGCGCGCCGCGCCGAACGCCTCGTCCAGCGATGCACGAATGATCCCGGCCTGTGTCGAAGCAAGCCGCTTCAGGCCGTCCTTCGTCAGATCTTCCGTCAGGGATGAAACATTTTCCGTCACGAATGTCTGACGGTTGTTGGCCGAGAAAACTCCGTAGCCAAGGACGCCGCCCACGGCTGTCAGAACGCAGAGGCCCGACAGGACCGCGATCTTCGATTTGATGGATTTGAATTGCATGAATACCCCCAAAGCCCCGATGCGACCTCTTCGATCGCGCGAATGAATACGTGGCGTTGCGGGTCAGGCAGCCGATAACCCCACGATTCTGAGGGGAATGCTCTCAACTCCGATTTTCTCATTCCTTAACAAGGACATTCATATATAGTGATATAATATGTATTTCCAGGGAATTATCAGAACAAATACTGAAAGCATTGATATAAATCTCAATGTTTTGACAAAAATCAAATACAAATATGTCTCAATGATGCGACAGTTTAGCCAGAGACCTAGGAAACAGGCGAGAATTCCTTGCAGGACTTTAGTGATTACAGAGAAAGACGCCTGAATTCGCTTCGAGCTTTGAGCAGTGAAGGCAACAGACGCTCGACCACCGACTCACGCGTTTCACCGCTCGCTGCCAGGCCGACATTCAGGGCCGCAACCGTCGCACCCCGCCCATTGACAAGCGGCACGGCAAGCGACCGCAGCCCGATTTCGACCTCCTGATCGATAAAGGCATAGCCACGCGCCGCCGTCTCGAGAAGAATTTCCAGGATCGCGTCGATCTCCGTCACCGTCCGGTCGGTGCGTGCAGGACGCGGATGGCTCGCCAGAACGTCGCGCGCCTCGGAGGGATCGAGTGCGGCAAGCAGCACCCGCCCCATGGACGTGCAATAGGCCGGCAGCCGGGAGCCGGGCATCAGTGCGATCGACATCACCCGGCGCTGCGCCGCGCGCGCCACATAAACGATTTCTGCCCCATCCAGAATGGAGACTGACGTGCTCTCGCCGATCTCCTGCGACAGCGCATCCAGCAGCGGCTGCACCACGCGCGGCAGTGGCATGGCCGCCAGACAGCCCACGCCAAGGCGCAGGACGCGCGGCGTCAGCGTGAAGAACTTGCCGTCATAATCCGCATAACCGCCTTCCGAGAGCGTCAGAAGACAGCGCCGTGTCGTGGCGCGGTCGAGCCCCGCGAGCTCCGCGGCCTCGGCAATGGAAAGCCTTGGGCGATCTGCGCTGAAGGCCTCGATCACCTTCAGCCCCTTCATGAGCCCGCCCATCAGGTCCCGTTCCTGCACCGCCATCCCGTTTCCTCTTGTGCGATATTCGAACAAATATCGTATAACGCACAAATTATTTGCCGTCGAGCGGGATTCGTCTTATCCCTTCTCCCGACGATGGGTCGGGAAAACTTGGCCGACCGCGACGGAGGATTTGATGGACAAGACGATTGGAAGTCTGGCGGAGGCGGTGGCCGATATCGGCGACGGCGCAACTGTCATGATCGGCGGTTTCGGCGGCTCCGGCGCGCCGATCGAGCTCATTCACGCGCTCATCGACAAGGGGCCGAAAGGCCTGACCGTGATCAACAACAATGCCGGCAACGGCCGCATCGGCATTGCCGCAATGATCGACGCGGGCATGGTCAAGAAGATGATCTGCTCCTTCCCGCGCTCCTCCGATCCACGCGC
This sequence comes from Ensifer adhaerens, assembly GCA_900215285.1. Taxonomy (NCBI): domain Bacteria; kingdom Pseudomonadati; phylum Pseudomonadota; class Alphaproteobacteria; order Hyphomicrobiales; family Rhizobiaceae; genus Ensifer; species Ensifer adhaerens. The sequence continues at coordinate 1,166,589 of OCMG01000004.1, read as the reverse complement.
CTTCACCGACCGTTATCTCGCCGGTGAAATCGAGCTGGAACTGGTGCCGCAGGGGACGCTGGCCGAGCGTATCCGCGCCGGCGGCGCCGGCATCCCGGCTTTCTACACGCCGACCGGGTTCGGCACCGAGCTTGCAGACGGCAAGGTGATTGCCGAATTCGACGGCCGCAAATATGTGCAGGAGCGTTGGCTGAAGGCCGACTTCGCCATCGTCAAGGCGCATCTCGGCGACACGATGGGCAACCTGACCTACCGCATGGCCGGCCGCAACTTCAACCCGCTGATGTGCATGGCCGCCGCGAAGACGATCGCCCAGGTCTCGAAGATCGTAAAGCCTGGCGGGATCGATCCCGAACAGGTGATCACCCCCGGCATTTTCGTCGATGGCGTCGTCGAAGTCGCCAATCCGCAACAGGAAGAAGAGCTCATCCGAGCCGGAGTGGCCTACGCATGACCGACGCACCCACGATCAACACCCGCGAAGACATCAAGCTCTCCAACGCCCAGATCGCCTGGCGCGCAGCCCAGGACATCGCCGACGGCGCCTATGTGAACCTCGGCATCGGCTTTCCGGAAATGGTGGCCAAGTTCCAGCCACCCGGCCGCGAGGCGATCTTCCACACCGAAAACGGCGTGCTGAACTTCGGTGAAGCCCCCGCTGCCGGCAAGGAAGACTGGGATCTCATCAATGCCGGCAAGAAGGCGATCACGCTGAAGCCGGGTGCCGCCTTCTTCCACCATGCCGACAGCTTCGCCATGGTGCGCGGCGGCCACCTCGATGTCGCGATCCTCGGCGCCTATCAGGTGGCCGAAAACGGCGACCTCGCCAACTGGCGCGTCGGTTCCAAGGGCGTGCCCGCCGTCGGCGGCGCGATGGACCTCGTGCACGGCGCCAAGCAGGTCGTCGTCATCACCGAACACGTCACCAAGGACGGCAAGCCGAAGCTCGTCGAGCGCTGCACCTTCCCGCTGACCGGCGTCGGCTGCATCACCCGCGTCTATACCAGCCATGCCGTGATTGACATCAAGGACGGCAAGTTCGTGGTTCGTGAAAAGCTCGCCGCCATGACGATGGACGAGCTTCAGGCCATGACCGGCGCGAAGCTGCACACGGACGGCCCCGTGGCCGATCTCGTCGTACCTGAAGTTTGAAGAGGATCGTCATGACCGAAGCCTTTATCTGCGCCTATATCCGCACCCCCATCGGTCGTTTCGGCGGCTCGCTTTCCTCCGTCCGAGCCGACGATCTGGGCGCCGTACCGCTCAAAGCCCTGATGGCGCAATATCCGACCGTCGATTTCGAAGCCATTGATGACGTCATCTACGGCTGCGCCAACCAGGCCGGCGAAGACAATCGCAACGTCGCGCGCATGTCGCTGCTGCTCGCGGGCTTGCCCGTGTCCGTGACGGGCACCACGATCAACCGCCTCTGCGGCTCCGGCATGGATGCCATCATCACAGCCGCGCGCGCCATCAAGGCCGGCGAGGCCGAGCTGATGATCGCCGGCGGGGTCGAATCGATGAGCCGCGCGCCCTTCGTCATGCCGAAGGCCGAAACCGCCTTCTCGCGCAATGCGGAAATTTACGACACCACGATCGGCTGGCGCTTCGTCAACCCGCTGATGAAGAAGCAGTATGGCGTCGATTCCATGCCGGAAACCGGTGACAACGTCGCCATCGACTTCAAGATCTCCCGCGAGGATCAGGACGCTTTTGCCGTCCGCAGCCAGGCCCGCGCGGCGGAAGCGCAAGGCAACGGCCGCCTCGCCAAGGAAATCACGCCCGTCAGCGTGCCGCAGCGAAAGGGCGACCCGATCGTCGTAGACCGCGACGAGCATCCGCGCGCGACGTCGATGGAAGCGCTCGCCAAGCTGAAGCCGGTGAACAAGATCGAAGGCGGCACGGTCACGGCCGGCAACGCCTCGGGCGTCAATGATGGCGCCGCAGCCCTCATCATTGCCTCGGAAGCGGCCGCGAAGAAGCACGGCCTGACGCCCATCGCTCGCGTTCTCGGCGGTGCGACGGCGGGTGTTCCGCCGCGCATCATGGGCTTCGGCCCCGCACCGGCCTCCAAGAAGTTGATGGCGCGCCTCGGCCTCAAGCAGGAGCAGTTCGACGTCATCGAACTCAATGAAGCCTTCGCCTCCCAGGGCCTTGCGACGCTGCGCGACCTCGGCATTGCCGACGACGACCCGCGCGTCAACATCAATGGCGGCGCCATCGCGCTCGGTCACCCTCTCGGCATGTCCGGCGCACGCATCACAGGCACAGCGGCGCTGGAACTGGCGCTCAACGGCGGCCGCTACTCGCTCTCCACCATGTGCATCGGCGTCGGCCAGGGCATCGCGGTGGCGCTCGAGCGGGTGTGATCTGCCCTTCTCCCCTTGGGGAGAAGGTGGCCCGAAGGGCCGGATGAGGGGTCTATCCTTCAGCGATGTGAGAACCCCCACATCGCCTCGCGCCGCTCGCCACTTCTCCCCGAGGGGAGAAGAGGCCGCGCCCACATTGCGACCCCGCCTGCTTCATGACATCTTCCCGGTATATCTGCAGCCGACGTCCCTCTAGGACCCTCCCATGACCGAATTCTTCCCCGCCTTCCTCAACGACCTGCTCTTCGACCCGGAAGTGTCGGAACTCATCGGCACGGATGCAGACCTGAAGGCGATGCTCGCGTTTGAGGTCGCGCTTGGCGAGGCTGCGGCGAAGAACGGCTTCATCCCCCAGGAGCACGCCCGCGAGCTTGCCGAAAAGTCTGCGAGTTTCGCGCCAGACCTCCTCTCTCTGCAAACCGCCACCCTCAAGGACGGCGTGGTCATCCCGGACTATGTCCGGCAACTCCGCGCCCATGTCGGCGGCGAAGCGGCCAAATCCGTCCATTTCGGCGCGACCAGCCAGGACGTGATCGACACGGCGCTGGTGCTGAAGCTGCGCGACGTGTTCGATCTCTTCGAGGCGCGGCTGACCGGCATCGCGGCTTTGCTGGAAGGGCTGATCGAAAGCTTCGGCACCGCCGTAATCCCCGGTCGCACCCGCATGCAGTCGGCCATACCCATCACGGCCGCCGACCGGCTCCGCGTCTGGCGCGCGGGCGTCTCGCAGGCGCTGGGCGCTCTTGAAGCCGTTCGCCGGGAGAACCTGATCCTCTCGCTCGCCGGTGCCGCCGGCACGGCAGAGAAATATGGCGACAGGATCGGCGCGGTCCGCGAAGACCTCGCCGGCAACCTCGGCCTCACTGTTCCGGTCTACGTCCCGCACGCCGCCCGCGGCCGCATCGCGGACCTTGGAAGCTGGCTCTCCCGTGTCACCGGCGCACTCGGCAAGATCGGCCAGGACGTGGCGCTGATGGCGCAGAACGAAATGGGCGAAATCGCGCTCTCCGGCGGCGGCGCATCCTCCGCCATGCCGCACAAGCAGAACCCCGTGCGCGCCGAAGTCCTGGTGAGCCTCGCCCGCTTCAACGCCACGCAGGTCTCTGCCCTGCACCAATCGCTTGTGCACGAGCAGGAGCGCTCTGGCGCCGCCTGGACGCTGGAGTGGCTGGTCGTGCCGCAGATGCTGAACGCAACCGGCGTGTCGCTGAAACACGCCGGAGCGCTTCTGTCCGGCGTGCGGCGCATCGGCAAGACGGGCTGAGGGCCCGACCTGCCGCGCGCCGAATGAATGTCGCCTATGTCATCGCATCGAGCAGATGATTGGCCACAATGTCCTGGATGTGGCTGTTTTCCCAATAGGCCGTATGGCTCATGGGATTCCAGCCGGTAAAAAGATTGCCGACCGAAACCGGCACATCCTTGACCAACGCCTTGTAGCCCTCGGAGAGCTGCTGCAGCGGATATCCGAGCACATCGTCCTTGTCATAATAGTTTTCCCAGACGAACTTGTCGTTCGGCCGTTTGATCGGATAGCGCTCCCCATAGGCGAGGCCGGTGGTGAAAACCGGAATGTTGCATCCCGTCGTCACCAGTGTCCGTAACGTCTTCAGCTTGCGGAACTCGAGGTCCGCGGCAGAACTGGTTTCGGGGACGTCGAACCAGACCCCATGCTTCTTGCCATCATCCGGCTTGTTGCCGTCCCAGATGTAGTTGGAGAGAACCTCGCAGCCAAGCGAATGGGCGAGGAATACCACCGGCAGAGCGCTCTTGCCCACCGCGCCATAGGCCGATCCCAGCTCATCGAAAATGATCTTCTGCACCTGCTGGTAGGGCCCGCCCGGCGTCGAACGCGAATATTCGAGACTGCCGGCATCAGCAAAGCCGTTGATCATCAGCTTGCGCAACCAATGGCCCGAGATGAGATTCTGGACCGCGCCGAGATATTGATCCTCGTTTGGCTGCAGGACCCGCTGATACTGGATCGCCCGGAATTCGACATTGTCCCATTTTGTCTTGAGACGCGCCTTCACGCCCGTCTTCATGTCGAGATAATAGTTGTCGTCCACCTCTCCCATTCCATGGATGGTGATGAAAATGACTTTCTTGGCCATGCCCCCTCCATATGCAATCTGAACAAGAATCAACTCATGAAAACACCTTTTGAGGGCATCGACAAGAGGAGGCGCGGATGCGCCCCGCCAACTCGATCGAGACCGTCATCACGCTCTTGTCAAACTTGCCATTTAATCGATTGAGATCGCCGCCGGTTTCCGGCATGTATCGCGTCACCTGCAATTCAAAGGGAGAGAGACAATGTCTGCAACGCTCGGCAACGGCTGGCAGAAGAGACCGTTTCATCGCGACTGGCTGGCGGCAGAAGCGGTCAACCTGCTCGATTTCTTCAGCCTCAACACGATTGACCCTGCGGGCGGATTCTACGATCTGGATCGCGAGGGCGAGCCGATGGAAGGGCCGAAGGCCCTGCATGCGACGACCCGCATGGTCCATTGCCACGTCGTCGGCCACCTGCTCGGCCGTCCGGGCTCCGCCGAGATGATCGACCACGGCATGAACTTCCTCAAGAAGGGCCATCGCGACGACAAGTTCGGCGGCTATATGTGGTCGCTGGAAGACGGTCAGCCGAAGGACGATACGAAGCAGGCCTATGGCCACGCCTTCGTGCTGCTCGCGGCCTCCAGTGCCAGCCTCATCGGCCATCCGCTCGCCAAGGAAATCTTGGCGGACGTGTCGGAAGTGCTCGACAAGCGCTTCTGGGAAGAGTCCAACGGCGCGGTGTCGGAAGAATACAAGCGCGACTGGTCTCCGATTTCCGACTATCGTGGCCAGAACTCCAACATGCATCTGACCGAAGCGCTCATGGCAGCGTACGAAGCAACCGGCGAGCGGCTTTATCTGACGCGCGCCGAGCGGATCGCCTCGCTGATCATCGACAAACATGCCCGTTCGCTCGGCTATCGCGTGGCCGAACATTTCCACGCCGACTGGAGCCTAGACAACGACTATTCGGGCAACGAGATGTTCCGCCCCTCGGGCTCCACGCCCGGCCACTGGCTGGAATGGGCACGCCTGTGCCTCCAGCTCTGGGTGCTGGGGGATAAGAAGCTCGACTGGCTGAAGGACGCGGCCATTGCGCTCTTCAAGACCTCGATCGATCTCGGCTGGGACAAGACGTATGGTGGCTTCTTCTATACGCTCGATTGGGACAACAATCCGAAGCGCCGCGAAAAGCTCTGGTGGCCGATTTCGGAAGGCATTGGCGCGGCAGCCTTCCTGAATGCCCATGCGCCTTCGGATTTCCATGAGGAATGGTATCGCAAGCTCTGGGACTTCGCCGCCTCCAACCTGATCGACCAGGATTTCGGCGGCTGGATGCCGGAATTGACGGAGGAACTCCAGCCCGAAGAAGACCTCTTCATCGGCAAGCCCGACATCTACCATGCCTTCCAGGCCTGCCTAATCCCGCTCTTCCCCGCAAATGGCAGCCTGACGGCCATGATCGTGGAAGAGAACAAGGAATAGACGGGGAGCACAGTCTCCAAGACATCAGGCGCGGCTTGTTCCGAGAAGAGGCCGCGTTTTTTTGCGCCTCGGCGTCCGTCGTCTCAGGCGGGCCGCATGCTTTCGGGCGGGAAGAGAGAAAAGTCCTCCGGAATCGAAAAAGCCTGCCGCGGGAGGAGGTGCGGCAGGCTTTTCGAAAAGAACCGAACAGCGACTGGGAGGAGGAGTGCCGCTGTTCCGACGGGGTCCCTGGGAGGAGGAGTAGGACCCGGTCAACTCGAAGCTCTGCGGGAGGAGGTGCATCGCTTCGATGAGTCTCATAATAGTGATTTCAGCTTCGTATTAAAGCCATTTTGCTGCAGTGCAGCTATGCAGGAAATGCATATCGCAACTGCGAAGGATGAATGACCCTTCAAGATGCGAACAAGGCGCCGCTCCATCGGAGACAGCGCCTCTTGCAATGCCAGTCAAAGGCAAGATCGATCAGCGAATCGAGCCGCCGCGGGCAACGCGCGGAATATCAGCGCGGGTCAGGCCGAGGTCCTGAAGCTCCCGGTGGCTCATGCGGCCGAGTTCGTTGACGGTCTGACGATATTTGCGCCATTCATTGAAAGAGCGAGCGAGGTTCATGGGTGTTTCCTTTCCGAGGTCTTTTTTGACGTCAGCGGCTTCACTTCAAGTCCCGGCGTCTTTTCGATAACGCTGATATAGTCCCGCCCAGCGCTCATAAAAAGTGCTTATGCTGCACAGCACCTATGCAAATAGCGCAAATATGAGGCAGGACTCTCCTTGCGGCGCCACCAGAAAGCTCGCCCCCCGGGGGCGCGTGGCGCGAAAAAGGGCGCATCCAGCCAATGGAGGCGCCCTTGGAAAACCCGGAGGCTCTGAGGCCCCGCAGAGAAAACTGCCGAGACTCAGAGACTGTCGAGCTTGGTCTGCAGCGCCTTCAGCTGCTGCTTCAACTCTTCGATGTCGGAAGGCTCGGCCTTTTTGGCCGGCTTTGCGGCTTCCGCCTGCGGAACAGCGGAGAAGGGCGAGAACATCTTCATCGCGTTCTGAAAGATTTCGGTATTGCGCCGCACCTGCTCTTCGACGAGTTGCATGGGCAGCTGCAGGTTCTTCGAAAGCGGCGTTTCACCGAACGCCCTGGTGATCTGCTCCTGCATCTGAGCCTGCTGCTCGGCAAAGGATTGCATAGAATGTTCCAGGAAACTCGGAACCACCATCTGCATCTGGTCGCCGTAATAGGAGATCAGCTGGCGCAGGAAAGAGATCGGGAGCAGCGTGTTGCCCGTCTTGGACTCCTGCTCGAAGATGATCTGCGTCAGAACCGAATGCGTGATGTCCTCGCCGGACTTCGCATCCTGAACGACAAAATCCTCGCCTCGCTTGACCATGCCGGCAAGGTCGTCAAGCGTGACATAGGTGCTGGTGCCGGTATTGTAGAGCCGCCGGTTGGCGTATTTCTTGATGACAATCTCGCCGTCGTTCTTCGCCATGCAATCCTCCTCACCTCCAGCGTCTGTTGCGCTGCCAAAGAAGAGATTAAGCGGAGAAACGGGCCGAACGCAAACGATTTTGTGCAACGCCGCGAAAAGGCGGACGTTGCGCAAAAATGGCCATTTCGTAAGTAAAAACTGACGCTTTTCCCACCCTTCGCCTACACCTCAACGGCTCGTGCACTGCCAGCGAACGACCCGACAATTGTCGCCTTGATCGTAGCATGCCGCCAGGGCATTTCTCTCGGCATCGCGCCGGTCGTAGCCCCAGTCGGCGCCCCATCCGCCGTTGGAAGCCTTGGCCACCGCGCCGCAGGCGTTGCTGAAATAGGTGGCGATCCGGCAATCATCTGCATAGGCGAGGCAATTGCCCATCGCCACGCGCTCCGCCCGACGCCGCGACGGATGATCATAGGACCAGCCCGCAGCACCCGTTTCAGGCGAATAGGCAATGGCACCGTGATTGTCCGCCCGCGCCTCGACGAGTGCACCCGACGAGAACAGGACTGCGAGAGAAAGCGCTGCAAAATGAAGTCTGAACATGAGAAACCCCCAGAATTACACGGGGAATATTCCGGGAAGCCGGCTGTTTTTCAATGGTTCGGAAAACCGACCCAGAAATGTTTCATCCCGATGAGCTATCCGCCGGCGCTGAATGTAAGACATTGATTACAATACAGACAGGACTGCTTGTTGGGGCCGCGCAACTGAGCGGTCTCAACCGGAACGGCTCATTCTCCGATTGCGAGAAATCGCATTTGACTCCTCTCGACGGGTTTGTCAGGCTCACGTAAAAGACGCAAAAGGCAACCCTGCCAACAGGACGCGAGGAGACCAAGCCGTGAGCACACCATCCATCGTCATCGCCAGCGCAGCCCGCACTGCCGTCGGTTCCTTCAACGGCGCTTTCGCCAACACTCCGGCGCACGAACTGGGCGCTGCGGCGATCAAGGCAGCGCTCGAGCGCGCCGGCGTCTCCGCTTCCGAAGTCAACGAAGTCATCATGGGGCAGGTTCTGCCCGCGGGCGAAGGCCAGAACCCGGCCCGCCAGGCCGCCATGAAGGCCGGCATTCCGCAGGAGGCCACAGCCTGGGGCCTCAACCAGCTTTGCGGCTCGGGCCTGCGCGCCGTGGCGCTTGGCATGCAGCAGATCGCCACCGGCGATGCCTCGATCATCGTCGCCGGCGGAATGGAATCCATGTCCATGGCCCCGCATTGCGGGCATCTGCGCGGCGGCACCAAGATGGGCGATTTCAAGCTCATCGACACGATGATCAAGGACGGCTTGACCGATGCCTTCTACGGCTATCACATGGGCAACACGGCGGAAAACATTGCCAAGCAGTGGCAGCTGACCCGCAACGACCAGGATGAGTTCGCCGTCTCCTCACAGAACAAGGCGGAAGCAGCCCAGAAGGCCGGCCGTTTCAAGGACGAGATAGTCCCCTTTACCATCTCCACCCGCAAGGGCGACATCATCGTTGACGCCGACGAATATATCCGCGCCGGTGCGACCCTTGACGGCATGACCAAGCTGAAGCCCGCCTTCGACAAGGAAGGCACGGTCACAGCCGGCAACGCCTCCGGCCTCAACGACGGCGCAGCCGCCACGGTTCTCATGTCGGAAGCTGAAGCCGGACGTCGCGGCATCAAGCCGATGGCCCGCATCGTCTCCTGGGCCACCGCCGGCGTCGATCCGCGCATCATGGGCACCGGCCCGATCCCGGCCTCGCGCAAGGCGCTTGAAAAGGCCGGCTGGTCGATCAACGATCTCGACCTCGTCGAGGCCAACGAAGCCTTTGCCGCACAGGCCTGCGCCGTCAACAAGGACCTTGGCTGGGATCCGTCCATCGTGAACGTCAACGGCGGCGCCATTGCCATCGGCCATCCGATCGGCGCATCGGGCGCCCGCATCCTCAACACGCTGCTCTTCGAAATGGCCCGCCGCGGCTCCAAGAAGGGCCTCGCCACGCTCTGCATCGGTGGCGGCATGGGCGTCGCCATGTGCGTCGAGGCGATGTGATCGGCCGATAAACCGGCTCGACTGACAGGCCCGCGGCCCCGGGAAGGTCGCGGGATATAACAAAATCCATAAGCTTCCGGAGGACAAACATGAGCAGAGTCGCACTCGTCACAGGGGGCTCGCGCGGCATTGGCGCGGCCATTTCCATCGCTCTCAAGAATGCTGGCTACAAGGTTGCCGCCACCTATGCGGGCAATGACGAAGCCGCCGCCGATTTCACCAAGGTGACCGGCATTCACACCTTCAAGTGGGACGTTTCTGACTACGAAGCCTGCGGCCACGGCATTGCCAAGGTCGAGGCAGAACTCGGCCCCGTCGATATTCTCGTCAACAATGCCGGCATCACGCGTGACGCCATGTTCCACAAGATGACGCCGCAGCAGTGGAAGGAAGTCATCGACACCAACCTCACCGGCCTGTTCAACATGACACATCAGGTCTGGGGCGGCATGCGCGACCGCGCCTTCGGCCGCATCGTCAACATCTCCTCGATCAACGGCCAGAAGGGTCAGGCGGGTCAGGCGAACTATTCCGCCGCCAAGGCCGGCGACATCGGCTTCACCAAGGCGCTCGCCCAGGAAGGCGCGATGAAGAACATCACCGTCAACGCCATCTGCCCGGGCTATATCGGCACGGAAATGGTGCGTGCGGTGCCGGAAAAGGTGCTCAACGAACGCATCATCCCGCAGATCCCGGTCGGCCGCCTCGGCGAACCGGAAGAAATCGCCCGCTGCGTGGTCTTCCTAGTCAACGACGACGCCGGCTTCATCACCGGCTCGACCATCACCGCCAATGGCGGACAGTATTTCGCCTGATTGACGAGCCTGGGCCGGGCTTTAAGGCACGGCCCCATCAAGCCGCAAACCCCAAACGTCGTCATGGTCGGGCTTGTCCCGACCATCTGCTACGTCTGCTTCCTGCCGCACCTTCGATTGCTCGGGCTCGTCCGTAGATCCTCGCCACAAGGGCGAGGATGACGTCGAGAGTGTAGCTCACTCAGCCAGATAAGCCTTCGCTCCCTCGACCATCTCCGGCGGCAGCGGCGTCGACTTGCGCGCCACGAGATCGAACAGGATCGTCACGGCGGTGATTTCCGCGGACAGCGTCCCTTTCTCCGAATTGTACATCGCATGATGCGTCGTTAGAGACGTGCGCCCGACCTTCAGGAACCGGCTGCGCACTTCGAAGAGGCTCCCCACCGGCAGCTCATCAATGAAGTCGATCTCGTAGCGCCGGTCCGCCCAGCCCCAGTTGCGCTCCTTCAGCCAGGTCGGCTTGTAGCCGATGGCGGCGACCAGATGCCATCCGGCCTGATCGAACGCGCCGATATAATGCTGCACATTCATATGCCCCATGACGTCGCATTGAACAGGATAGACGACACCGCGATAGGTGACGAGTTCCATCACTCCCTCCCCTCAAATTCATTCTGATTCCTTGCAGCCCAACCAGAAAACAGAACGTTCCCGCCCGCAAGCGCAAAGGTTAACAAAAGCGCGGTCAAGAGGCTTTGTGCGCACTCATATCTATGGTTAACAAATTGTTTTTGCACCACATATTGCGGTGAACAAACCGGGAAGACGACAAGGTCGGTGATTCGTCGATGATTCGTTCCCGCTTTGGTTCGACGCGGCAAAAGTTAACATCCGCCAAGGCTTACCGATTCATAAACACCCGCCCGCCAATCGTTAACGCTGACGTCGAGCACATCGAAAAACGGAACGCGCCCGAATCGGTTCTATGCGCCGCGCGCCACAAGACCCACCACATCTTGTGGAGAACAGATCCGCAACGGAAACACATCTCTGATTCGTCGATGATTCGTTCCGGCTTTGATCGAGATGTTAACGGAGACGGCAAAATGGGGAGAAATTAGCCAGAATTAGCAATCTGTTAACCATAATCTCCAAAGCCGCTTGCCAACACGCACGAGCGATTCCCCGGACCCTCCGCGACACGAATCCGGATTCCACCGCGAGATTCATGATGTGGAGATGATTCTGTGAATCCGACTAGATATGGTATAGAACAAATAAAGAACGACATGGAGTCATCGATTCGTCTCCGATTCGTTCGCACGCTGTTCCGAGGCTTGCGGAACAGCGTTTGAAACACCATCTGCCAGACCTGTCCCAATCACCTTCGCCCTTGCACTTCCACGCCCGAGCGGGCATGTCTCTGGGCACGAGAAAAGCAAGGCCGGCCAAGCCGGGAACAAGAACGACGTGACCATCCAGCCCATGATCCTGAGCGGCCGCGGCGTGACCGCGGTGCTTGGACCGACCAATACCGGCAAAACCCATTTCGCCATCGAGCGCATGGTTGCCCATGGCTCAGGCGTCATCGGCCTGCCGCTGCGGCTGCTGGCGCGTGAGGTTTACACGCGTGTGGCCGAACGCGTCGGCGTGGCCAATGTCGCGCTGGTCACCGGCGAGGAGAAGATCTCCCCACCCGGCGCGCGCTTCACGGTCTGCACGGTCGAGGCCATGCCGCGCGAGACGAAGGCGGCCTTTGCCGCGATCGATGAAGTCCAGCTCGCCGGCGATCTCGAGCGCGGCCATATCTTCACGGATCGTATCCTCCATTTGCGCGGCCGCGAAGAAACGCTGTTCCTCGGGGCCGCGACCATGGCCCCCATCCTCAGTCACCTCCTGCCAGGAATCACCATCGTCGAGCGCCCGCGCCTGTCGCAGCTTCTCTATGCGGGCCAGAAGAAGATCACCCGCCTTCCCGCCCGCTCGGCCATCGTCGCCTTCTCGGCGGAAGAGGTCTATGCGATCGCCGAACTCATCCGCCGCCAGCGCGGCGGCGCCGCTGTCGTGCTCGGGGCACTGAGCCCCCGCACCCGCAACGCCCAGGTCGGCCTCTACCAGTCCGGCGACGTCGATTTTCTCGTCGCCACCGACGCCATCGGCATGGGCCTCAACCTCGATGTCGGCCATGTCGCCTTCGCTCAGGACCGCAAGTTCGACGGTTACCAGTATCGCAATCTCAATCCCGGCGAGATCGGCCAGATCGCCGGCCGCGCCGGCCGCCATCTCAATGACGGCACCTTTGGCGTGACAGGCCAGGTCGCCCCCTTCGACGACGAGCTGGTGGAGCGCATCGAGGCGCATGTCTTTGACCCGGTGAAGGTCCTGCAATGGCGCTCCAAGGCGGTGGACTATTCCACCATCCGCGCGCTGCAGGAAAGCCTCAACGCCGCCCCAACCGTCAGCGGTCTGACGCGGGCTCTGCCGGCCGTCGACCTGCAGGCGCTCGACTTCCTCGCCGCACTTCCCGAGATCCGTGATCTGGCAGATCGCCCGGCCCGCGTCGAGACGCTTTGGGAGGCCTGCGCCCTTCCCGACTATCGCAGGATTGCCCCCGCGCAGCATGCCGACATCATTTCGACCATTTATTCCGATCTGGTCCGCCGCGGCCATGTCAACGAGGACTACATGGCCGAACAGGTTCGCCGCGCGGACCGCACGGACGGGGAAATCGACAGTTTATCGGCGCGCATTGCGCAAATCAGAACTTGGACCTATGTGTCGAACCGTCCGGGATGGCTTGCCGATCCGACACACTGGCAAGAAAAGACGCGCGAAATCGAGGATAGGCTATCCGACGCGCTGCATGAGAGGTTGACGAAACGCTTTGTTGATCGCAGGACATCTGTGCTCATGAAGCGCTTGAGAGAGAATGCGATGCTGGAAGCAGAAATCAGTGTAAACGGTGACGTCTTCGTCGAAGGCCACCACGTCGGGCAGCTGGCCGGGTTCCGGTTCACGCTGGCAAATGCGGCGGAAGGCCAGGAAGCCAAGGCGATGCTGTCGGCAGCGCAGAAGGCGCTCGCGCTGGAATTCGAAGCGCGCGCCGCTCGGCTGCACGCTGCCGGGAATGGCGATCTGGCGCTGACCTCGGAAGGCGTCGTGCGCTGGCTCGGCGATCCCGTCGCGCGTCTCGTCTCCACCGATCATATCCTGCATCCGCGCGTCATCCTTCTGGCCGACGAGCAGCTGACCGGTCCGGCGCGCGATCACGTCGCCGCCCGCATCGAGCGCTTCGTCAATCATCACATCGCAACGGTCCTGAAGCCGCTCGACGACCTGTCCCGCGCTGAAGACCTCGAAGGTCTCGCCAAGGGCCTTGCCTTCCAGCTGGTCGAGAATCTCGGCGTGCTCTTCCGCCGCGACGTCGCCGAAGAGGTGAAGTCGCTGAGCCAGGAGCATCGCGCGGCACTCCGCAAGCTCGGTGTCCGCTTCGGCGCCTACCATGTCTTCATGCCGGCTCTCCTCAAGCCGGCACCGGCCGAACTCATCACGCTCCTCTGGGCGCTGAAGAACGACGCGATGGACAAGCCCGGCTATGGCGACCTGATCCCGGTTCTCGCCGCCGGCCGCACCTCGGTCGTGACCGACCACGCCATCGAGCGCAATTTCTACCGCCTCGCCGGCTTCCGCTTCCTCGGCAAGCGCGCCGTGCGCATCGACATTCTGGAACGCCTCGCCGACCTCATCCGTCCGCTCCTGCAGTGGAAGCCGGAAACGGGCAAGCGTCCAGACGGCGCCTATGACGGCCGCCGCTTCGTGACGACACCGGCCATGCTGTCGATCCTCGGCGCAACGCCGGACGATATGGAAGAGATCCTCAAGGGCCTCGGTTATCGCGCCGACAGCGTGACGGCCGAAGAAGCCGCGACCTACCTTGCCGCACAGGACGCCAAGTCCGCACCGGCAGAAGGCGCCGCCGCTCCCGCCGCTGCGGAAGCAGCAGCAGAGGACGACACCGCCGACAGCGATGCTGGCCAAGAACATGAAGAACAGCCGGCAGAGGCCGCCGCCGCTCCCGCGGAAGTCGCTCCAGTCGAGGCAGCCGCTGCCGAAGCAGCTCCCGCCGAAGCTGTGGCAACGGCCGAAGCGCCCGCCGAAGAAGCAGCCCCCAAGCCGGTTCTCCTGTGGCGTCCGGGTGGCCGTCACGAGCGCGAACCGCGCCAGAACGCCGGTCCGCGCCGCGACAACCGTGGTCCCCGTGATCAAAATCGCGACCAGAACCGTGGTGAAAATCGCGGCGAAGGCAGAGGCGAAGGCCGGGGCGATCGCAACCAGGGTGCCAACCGTGGAGGCAACCGCGATCGCGCCCAAGGAGAACGTCCGCAAGGCGACCGCAACCAGGGCGACCGCAAGGAGCAGCGCTTTGGCGGCAAGCCGGGTGGCAAGTCGCATCGCGACCGCGACGAGAACCGTCATGGCGGCGGCAAGCCCCAGCATGATCGCAATGACCGCAACAAGTCGATGAGTGCGGCCCCGCCCCGCAAGGAAAAGCCGATCGATCCGGATTCGCCCTTCGCCAAGCTCGCGATCCTCAAGGACCAGATGAAGAAATAAAGCATGTCGCGCAAAAGTGTTCAGCGGTTTTGCGGTCACGACATGCATGGAACAAAAACATGAGGTCGACTAGGCATGCCTGAGAACCAGCCTCTCGTTGCCGCGCGCCAGCGCATCGACAAGTGGCTGTTTTTCACGCGTGTCGCCAAGTCACGTTCGCTTGCCCAGACGCTCGTCTCCGGCGGCAAGGTGACGGTGAACGGCCAGCGCATCGCGCAAGCCTCCGTTCAGGTCAAGCCGGGCGACATGATCGCCGTCACGCTCGAGCGGCGTGACATCGTGCTGAAGGTCATCGCCCCCGGCGACCGGCGGGGACCGTACGAAGAGGCGAAGCTCCTCTACGAAGACCTCTCACCGCCTCCCCCGCCCAAAGACACGATGACGCCCTTCGAACAGGCCCAGCGCGCTGTCGGAACCGGACGGCCCGAAAAGAAGGATCGTCGCGCCATCGACCGCTTGATGCGCGGCCTTCCGGATGCTGATTGACGATTGAAAAATCTTGCTTTCGCTGCGGCAAAATTCAGCAGGTTTTGCGCTTGCAATGGCATTTCAAAGCCGATACCTGACGTTTCGAGAAAGATGGCGTCGATTGATTTGTCGATCCGCCCGTGGAACTGGAGTGCCGCATGACCTATGTCGTGACTGACAATTGCGTTCGCTGCAAATATACAGATTGCGTCGAAGTTTGCCCGGTCGATTGCTTCTATGAAGGCGAGAATTTCCTCGTCATCCATCCCGACGAATGCATCGACTGTGGCGTGTGCGAGCCGGAATGTCCGGCCGAGGCCATCAAGCCCGATACGGAACCGGGCATGGAAAAGTGGCTGAAGGTGAATACCGAATTCGCGTCCATCTGGCCGAATATCACGGTCAAGCGCGACCCGATGCCGGAAGCCGAAAAGTACGACGGCGAAGAAGGCAAGTTCGAGAAATACTTCTCGCCGGAGCCGGGTCAGGGCAACTGATCCGCAGACCGGAAAGCTGCCTCCAAACAGACGATGCAAATGAGCGAGGGTGCCGCGGGATTGAGAGCGGCTGCCCCAGCTGCTGCGGTCTTGCCATATCAAATCGTTGATTTCCTCAGTTTTTTATGATAGGGTATCAATACTGACCCAAACGCGTGCCTTTTGAACGCGCCAACCACCACGAAAGCACTGATCCTGAAAACGCGATCAAACATCTGAACAGCAACCTTCGCGTTGCTTAACGTGTTTTTGCGTTGAGGGATTTTGTTTTTGCGCCCGGCTGATGGGCCAGCCAGTGCCAACGACGGCCTTGCCGTCTACCCGGGCCGAACTGACCCGGCCTTGGGCTTCTGACGAGGCCCGGGGGAAAACAGGGAGTTTTTTTGACGCATGACGATCCAGCAGAAAAAACCGGCAGCAATCAGACACGGCTTCAAGACGGGCGAGTCCATCGTATATCCCGCCCACGGCGTCGGCCAGATTGTGACTATTGAAGAGCAGGAAGTCGCGGGCATGAAGCTCGAACTTTTTGTCATCGATTTCGAGAAGGACAAGATGCGGCTGAAGGTTCCGGTCGCCAAGGCCGTGAGCATCGGCATGCGCAAGCTTTCCGAGAACGACAGCGTCGACAAGGCTCTGAAGGTCGTTCAGGGCAAGGCCCGCGTCAAGCGTACCATGTGGTCGCGTCGCGCACAGGAATACGATGCAAAGATCAATTCCGGCGACCTGATCGCGATCGCCGAAGTCGTGCGCGACCTGTACCGTGCTGAAAACCAGCCGGAGCAGTCCTATTCCGAGCGTCAGCTTTATGAAGCGGCTCTTGACCGCATGGCACGCGAAATCGCCGCCGTGAACCGCACCTCCGAAACGGAGGCCGTGCGCCTGGTCGAGGCCAACCTCAACAAGGGCCCGAAGCGCGGCAAGGCTGTCGAAGAGGACGAGACGCAGGAGGAAGAAGAAGCCGCATAATCTGCGCGTCTTCTCTTTCGAAAGAGTTCAAGAGCCCCGGTCGCAAGGCCGGGGCTTTTGCTTGCCTGCGCTGCGAGCCAGCCAGCAAGTTTCGTTATTCGGAAATGATCTTGAACTTGTCGCCCGGGCGCACGGGGCTGAAGGGCGTCATCGCGTTGAGAAGCCGGAACAGGTCCTCCTTGCGATCCGTACCCATCATGCGGTCCGACAGCGTCTGCACCGTATCCTTCGGCCCCGCTGTCACCACACGCACGCGCAATGGCTTGAGCGAGGCGATCTCGCTCGGCGTCATGCGACGGAAGGACTGGCGGATTTCGCCGGCGACGTCCTCGAGCTTCGGATAACCCTTGGGAACCGCGGTGAGGAACCGATAGATCTGGGTGCCGGACCGGATGACGGTGACGTCGAAATCCCATTTCTGCGCCGAGGCCCGCGCCGTCGCGGCATCCATGCCATTGACCTTGATCGAGCGGATCGAGGCCTTGTCGAGCCCGGTGACCCAGCCGCTGGCGATATAGTCCGTGAGCGAGATCTGCTGCTGGCCGGATACGCCGTCGAAGCGCACGGCGATGTCGCCGGGACCGGTCGCCAGCA
Source organism: Ensifer adhaerens (assembly GCA_900215285.1). NCBI lineage: Bacteria > Pseudomonadati > Pseudomonadota > Alphaproteobacteria > Hyphomicrobiales > Rhizobiaceae > Ensifer > Ensifer adhaerens. Next base: position 1,149,279 of record OCMG01000004.1, on the reverse strand, counting down.
CGGCTTCCGCCTTGTTGTCGATCTGGAACCCTTCCGGCACATCGAAGCGAATGCCGAGATTGGCATGCAGGAAGGTCGTGCCGCGAACATATCCTTCCTTGGGACTGTCGCCGAAGAGAAGGCCGTCTATGCCGGCGAGATAATAGTCGCGCCCCCTGTCTCCGACCGTTCCCTCCTGGCCAAATGCGCGAGCATGCTGGCGCGCCAGTTCCACGCGCTGCGGCGCACTCGGGTGGCTGGACAGAAAGTCAAGCGTCTGGTCCTCGCCGTTCACCGCCGTAAAGCGGCTGTAATTTTCCATCGAGGTCAGGAAGCGAGCCGCCGCATACGGATCGTAACCTGCCTCGCCCAGCATGCGCACACCGATTTCGTCGGCCTGGAGTTCCTGATTGCGCGAGAAGGCGGCAAGGCGCAGCTTGCCGCGCGCGATCGCCTGCTGGCCCGCCACATCGTTTTGCAGGACCTCCGAGACAACCTGGCTGGCAATCTGCTCGGCCTCTTCCTTCTGCTGGCGCAGGATTCCGTGATTGGCTGTCACATGGCCCATTTCATGCGCGAGAACGGCCGCCACTTCCGATGCGTCATTGGCCAGGGCCAACAGCCCGCGCGTCACGTAGAGGTAACCGCCCGGCAGTGCAAAGGCGTTGATGGCCGGAGAATTCAGAATGGTGATGCGATAAGACTGCTTCGGATTTTCAGAAACGGCGGTCAACGATCCGGCAATGCGGGCAACCAGCTTCTCGGTCTTTTCATCATTATACTCGCCACCGTAGGTAGCCAGTATCCGCGGGTGCTCGCGTGCACCCATCGAGGCATTCGGATCGTTCTTCTGTGCTTCGGAGAAGACTTGCGGGTTCGACGACGGGCCGATGGCACCGGCATTGGTGTCTTCGACGATGCTCTGGCAGGAAGACAGGGCAATGCTGAGCGACAACATCGCGGCAAGCGGCGTCCGCCTGGCGAGGCCTGCGGGCAGGTGACGCGCCTTGACAGCTTCAGCAAACAAAAACAAAGCTTTGCTCATCTCGTTCCGCATTCCCGCCTGAAGCCGGCTTGCCTTTGACCCTGTTGGCGCCGTCTTCGCTTTCGCAGCATGGCAAGCCCGGTCTAGCCGATTGACCCTCGGTTGCATAGACTTTTGCACAGAAAGATGCCGCAGATTTGCTCGCTGTTGCAGAGCCGCATCGCATTGCACCCTGTCGGAATTGTGACGCGTCAGCGGGCGCGCGCCGCCCGCAGAAGGTCAATGGTGCCTTGCGCTGCAACGTGGCCAGCCTCGATCACGGCAATTCGGTCGGCGAGGCGGGCTGCCTCCTCGGGATCATGCGTGATCATCAGCACCGTGAAGCCTTCGTCGCGATGGAGCGCAGCAAGCAGATCGCCCATCTGCTGCCGAAGCTCCGGATCGAGCGCGGCAAAGGGCTCGTCCAGCAGCATGATGGGCCGCTTGCGCACAAGCGCCCGGGCAAAGGCCACGCGCTGCCTCTCGCCACCCGAAAGGGTCGCCGGCATGCGCCTTTCGAAGCCGGCCAGTCCGACGCGGGAAAGCGCGGAGGAGACAGCCGCCCGCGCCGCGCCATCCAGCCGCAGCGAAGCGCTGACACCCAGCGCGACATTGGTGAAAATGTCGAGATGGGCGAAGAGATTATTGTCCTGGAAGACCAGCGAGATCGGGCGCTCCCCTGGCGCGACCGTCGACATGTCTTTGCCGCCGAGAAGCACGCGGCCTGATTCCGGCGTTTCAAAGCCCGCGATAACGTTGAAAAGCGTGCTCTTTCCGGATCCGGAGGGGCCCGTCACGGCCACGAAGGCTCCTTCTGGAGCTGTCAGGTCGAAACCAAACCGGTGGTCGCCAAGCCTGAGACCGACGCCCGAAAGCTCAATGGCCTGCTTCATCGCGCCACCTCCCCTGCCGCCGCTCCGAGGGTGTGCCCAGCACGGCAAAGACCATGCAGACCACAGCGAGAATCAGCGTCAACGCGGCCGCATCTGTCGTCCGATAGCTGCCGAGCCGCGCGTAAATCAGCCACGGCAGCGTGACGAACCCATCGCCGCCAAACAGCGCCACCGCGCCGAGATCGCCCAGCGACAAGGAAAACGCGAAAAAGAAGGCCATCAGAACCGGCCGCGCCAGCGCCGGCGCATCGATGATGCGAAGCCGCTGGAGGCCGGCAAGGCCAAGGCTCTGCGACAGCCGCCGCGTCCGCTCGATATGGCTGCGCACCGCCGGCTGCAGGACACGCAGGGAAAAGGGCAGTGCCATCAGCGCATTGATGATCCCAACAAGCAGGTATGGCGCAAACCCGCTGCCGCCCTTCAACCATAGGAACCAGCCGGTCGAAAGCACGATGGGCGGCGTCAGCAGGATCAGCGATCCACCGGCATCGAGCCCGCCTGCAAAGAGGCGGGAACGGGTCGAGACCCGCGCCATGGCAATCAGCCAGGAGAGGAGAAGCGCCAGCAGCGCCGCCGACAAGCCGAGACCCACGCTGGTCGCCAGCGCCCGCCAGAAGAGGCGATCGGCGAGAAGATGCGGGAAATCGGCGCGCAGACCATCGACCAGGATCGCCAAGAAGGGCGCGCCGCAAAAGATGAGAAAGACGAGAATGACTGCGCTATCCCAGAGCTTCGAGGCGAGCGAGCCGCCGTCGAAGCGGCGCACCGTCACCCCCTGCAGCGCCCGCTCTTCCGCGGGCGTCGGGAAGGTCGCGAGGAAGAGCAGGACCAGCCCCGTCAACACCATCTGCACCAGAACCAGAAACACCGCCCGGCCCGGCTCGAAATCGAACTTCAGCGCCTGATAGATGGCGACTTCCAGCGTGGTCGCCGCCGGCCCACCGCCTAGCGTCAGCACCAGCGTGAAACTCGTGGCGCAGAGCATGAAGATCAGCCCTGCGGCCCCCGGCAACGCCGCCATCAGCGCCGGCCCTTCCACGAAACGAAAGAGCGAGATGCGCCCGAGCCCCAGATTGGCCGCCAGCTTCCAGTAGGTCGGCGGGAAACGATCCAGCGCCGCCGTGAACAGCCGCGCGGCCAGCGGAATGTTGAAGAATGTGTGCGCGATCAGGATGCCGGTCAGGCCGTAAACATCGAACTTGGTCGCGATGCCTAGAAACGATAGCACGCTATTGAATAGACCTTCCCGGCCCCAGACGGCGAGGACACCGAACGCGGCCGCCAGCGCCGGAAGCCCCATGGGCGCGGCCATGAAGCGCAACAGCCAGACGCGGCCCGCAAGCCCCGGACGCCGCGCCACGGACAGCGCCACAAGCCCCCCGAAGAAGACCGAAAGCAGCGTCGAAAGCGCAGCCTGCCACAGCGTGAATTGCAGCACGCCGGCGAGCTGCGGATCGAACCCGCCGGCCCCGCCGAAGCGGAAGAGCGGCGCCAGCGCCAGCGCGACAAAGCCGAGGATGAAGGCGAGCGCCAGAGCCCCGCCGATCCGCTCCCCGCTTATGCCGCGCCACGCATTCATCGACGATCCTTACTTGGCGCCCATGGCGGCGACCCATTCATCCACCCAGGCCTTGCGGTTCTTCTGAACCTCATCCGGGGACATCAAGAAGGTCTTGGCCGGCTGCACGAGCTTGTTGAAGGCGTCGGGAAGCGGCTGGTCCATCTTGGCCGCCGGCAGCATCCAGTTGGTCGTCGGGATGATGTCCTGGAAGGCCGGGCTCACCATGAAGGCGAGGAAGGACTTCGCGAGCGCCGGATCCTTCGAGGTCGCGGTCATGCCGGCCACCTCGACCTGGATGTAATGGCCTTCCGAGAAGCTCGCCGCCTGATAGCGCGAGGTCTTTTCTTCCATCTCGTGATAGGCCGGCGAGGTCGTGTAGGACAGCACCATCGGCGCTTCGCCCTTGGTGAAGAGTCCATAGGCTTCCGACCAGCCGGGCGTGACGGTCAGCACGCGCTTGGAGAGTTTCTTCCAGGCGTCGCTTGCCTTGTCGCCATAGACCGACTTCATCCAGAGCAACAGACCAAGCCCCGGCGTCGAGGTGCGCGGGTCTTCAATGACGATCTTCTCGTCCGGATTGCCGTTGACCAGTTCATCGAGGCTCTTGGGCGGCGTCTTCAGCTTTTCGGTGTCGTAGACCACGGCGAAATGGCCGTAATCGTAGGGCACAAAGACATCATCCTTGAAATCGCCCGGCACCTTGACGGCGGAGGCGTCAATGCCGCTCGGCGCGAAAAGCCCCGTCGCCTTGGCATCCGCCACGAGACCGGTATCGAGACCCAGCACGACATCGGCCTTGGTGTCCTTGCCTTCCAGCTTCAGCCGGTTGAGCAGCGCCACGCCATCTTCCACCGAAACATAGTTGACCGTGCAGCCGCAGGTCTTCTCGAACGCCGCCTTGACCTTCGGCCCCGGGCCCCACTCGGCCGTGAAGCTTTCATAGGTATAGACGGTCAGGGTCTTGTCGGCCGCGAATGCGGATGTCGAGGAAAGAAGAGCGGCCACGGCCGCCAGAAGAATGGTCTTGCGCATCTGCGCCTCCTTGCGTTTCAAATACAGGGGAAGAGGCGCTTGATCTCGAGCCGTCTAATCCCTCCGCCGGTGCTAACCGGATCAGGTTCTTCGGGTTGGCACTGAAGCCTCTCAGCCATTTCTGTCGAAACAGCACCCCGTTAGAGCAGGTTGACATTTAAGGGTTGGCGGGAATTGTGACAAGGTTTTTGTGGGGCGGGGGCGGCCCATCCTCTCCCCTTGTGGGAGAGGATAGCCTGCCCCAAGAGCCGCAGGCGATTGGCTTGGCGGGCTTGGTGAGGGGGCATTGCAACGGCGCAGATCGGAACTCCCCCTCACCAAGTGCGCCCAGCACTCGCCTGCGGCTCGCACGGGCTTACTATCCTCTCCCACAAGGGGAGAGGAAGAAGCTGCGGCACGCCAAAACCCTCGGGAAAAAACCTCTCCCGAGTTATCCTCCGGTCTGGCGTTCTCGCCCCTGTCTCCGGGCCAAAAACTTCCGGAGAGCCACGCTGACGCGCCGCCCCGATTGGTAGTTTAAAAATACGGCGGAGCGCCAGCGCGACCCGTCGAGATTTGCAAGGGGAGCCTCATCCGACTCCATTCCTCAAGCGCGGGCCGCCTCGCTAAACCGTCTGCGGAGGCAGACGGGTTCTCTGGCGTTGCCAGGCCGCCGAGCTATTCGCAGCCCATCGGGGGAGTCGTTTCATTGAGGTTTTTGTCTCAATGCCGCCCGCGCCCCCTGATGACATCCACCGCACGTTACGAAGGGTATCACCAAGCTCTCCTCCCGCCTGAGCCAACCGTCGCTGGCCCATCCGGTGGCGGGAGGGGTTCAGGATAAGACAGATTTCGGTAGGCGAGGAAATTGGGGGATGAAATTTTTCTCCCGAAGTTCACTTGCGGCACCCTTGGAACAACCTCCAAGGCCGTCATGGTCGGGCCTGTCCCGACCATCTGCTGCCGAAGCCAAGCAATTGAGGGTGCAGCAGAATCTCGTCCGTAGCAGATCCTCGGGACAGGCCCGAGGATGACGGCGGAGAGGGTGCGGCCGGGTTAGCCTCTCCCCTGGTGGGAGAGGAAGGAAAATCAGCATCTTAGCTGAAAGCTAAGTGCTAGATTTTCCAGGTGAGGGGGCAAATTTGTCCCCGCAGTTTACCCCCTCACCAAGCTCGCCAAACCAATCGCCTTCGGCTCTTGGGGCGAGCTATCCTCTCCCACAAGGGGAGAGGATGCCCCCGCCATCAGCCCCCTCTCTGGCAAAATCTACGATTTAGCCTGCGGCTAAGACCGTGATTTTGCTTTCTCCCCCACAAGGGGGGAGATTGACGGTGGCACCCCCTGATCAATCCAGATCACGCTTTACCCTTCCGGGCCGCGAGGTTTTCCGCTATCAGCCCAGCCATGAGCCTTTTTACCCTTCTTCTTGCCGGCGATCTCGCCATCACCGACCGACTGGCTGCCCAAGTGGCCGGCACGCGCGTGATCGCGGCCGATGGCGGCATGCGGCATGCACAGGCGTTGAAGATCACACCGGAACTCTGGGTCGGTGATTTCGATTCCGCCCCCGAAGCACTACTTGACGAATGGCAGGGCATCGAGCGCCAGCCCTATCCGCGCGCCAAGAATGCCACCGATGGCGAGATCGCGGTCGATACCGCGATCGTGCGTGGCGCGACATCACTGGTGATTGCAGGCGCTCTCGGCGGCGAACGCACCGATCATGCCGTTATGCACCTTCTGCTGGCGCTTTCGCTCACCGAACGCGGCATCCCGACGCTGCTGACGAGTGGCGAGGAAGAGGCCCGCGCCCATCTCGGCGGGCGGATGCGCCTCGACCTGCCGAAGGGCGCGCTCTTCTCGATCCTGCCCTTTTCCGCGCTGTCGGGCCTCACGATCGAGGGCGCGCGCTACCCGCTAGACCACGCCGAGATTGACAATGGCTCGTCGCGCACCGTTTCCAATGTCGCCGAAGGTCCGGTGACGATTACGCTTCAATCCGGCCGCGCGATGGTGATCGCAAGGCCCGCAGACATGTCTGGAGGCTAAGATGGCCCCGCCGATCCTCAAACTAGACGACATTTTCCTCAGCTTCGGCGGCTCGCCGCTGCTCGCTGGCGCGAACCTGCAGGTGGAACCGGGCGACCGCATCTGCCTTGTCGGCCGCAACGGCTCGGGCAAATCGACGCTGATGAAGATCGCCGCAGGCCTTGCCGAAGCGCAGAGCGGCGAGATTTTCCGCCATCCGTCGGCGACCATCCGCTATCTCGAACAGGCCCCCGATTTCGGGTCCCACCAGACCGTCGAGGCTTATGCCATGTCGGGCCTCGGCCCCGGCGACGATGCCTATCGCGTCACCTATCTGCTGGAACATCTGGGGCTGAAGGGCGACGAGAACCCGGCCAACCTCTCCGGCGGCGAGGCGCGCCGCGCGGCACTTGCCCGCGTGCTGGCCCCCGAACCGGATATCCTGCTGCTCGACGAGCCGACCAACCATCTCGACCTCAACACGATCGAATGGCTGGAAACCGAACTCACCCGCAGCCGCTCGGCCATCGTTCTCATCTCGCACGACCGGCGTTTCCTCGAGAAGGTTTCCAACGCCACCGTCTGGCTGGATCGCGGAATGGCGCGGCGGCTCGATCGCGGCTTTGCCCATTTCGAGGAATGGCGCGACCAGGTGCTGGAGCAGGAAGAGCTGGAACAGCACAAGCTCGGCAAGGCGATCGAGCGCGAGGAACACTGGCTGCGCTATGGCGTGACCGCACGGCGCAAGCGCAACATGCGACGCCTTGGCGAATTGCAGACCATGCGCAAGGACTATCGCGGCCACAAGGGGCCGCAAGGCACGGTGCAGGCAAGCGTCGCCGATGCGCGAGAATCCGGCAAGCTGGTCATTGAGGCCGAGAAGATCACCAAGAGCTATGGCGAGCGCACGATCGTCGCGCCCTTCTCCATCCGCGTCCATCGCGGCGACCGTATCGGCCTGATCGGCCCGAACGGCGCCGGCAAGACGACGCTGCTCAAGATGCTGACCGGACAGATCGAGCCGGACACCGGCACGGTCAAGCTCGGCACCAATCTCGACATCGCAACCCTCGACCAGCGCCGCGAGGACCTGAACCTCAACGATACGCTGGCGCATTATCTCACCGACGGGCGTGGCGAGAACCTTCTGGTCAATGGCGAGCAGCGTCACGTGACCGGCTACATGAAGGACTTTCTCTTCCAGCCGGAACAGGCGAGAACGCCGATCCTGCAGTTGTCCGGCGGCGAGCGCGCCCGCCTGATGCTGGCCCGCATTCTGGCGCGGCCGACCAACCTCTTGATCCTCGACGAACCGACCAACGACCTCGACATCGAGACGCTGGACCTGCTGCAGGAAATCGTCGCCGGCTTCAACGGTACCGTCATCCTCGTCAGCCACGACCGCGACTTCCTCGACCGCACCGTGACCTCGACGATCGCACCCGCCAATCCGGATGCGCCGGACGGCCGCTGGATCGAATATGCCGGCGGCTATTCGGACATGCTCGTGCAGCGCAAGGGCATCGAGGCCGAGCGCCGTCAGGCGGAGGCGAAGAAGGACAAGCCGAGGGACGACGCACCCGCCGCAGCCTCGACCGAGAAGGCCAAGGGCAAGCTCTCCTACAAGCAGAAATTCGCGCTCGAAAACCTGCCCAAGCAGATGGACGAGGCCGAGAAGAAGGCCGCCAAACTCGAAGAGAAGATGGCCGACGCGAATTTCTTCACCAAGGACCCCGCCGGCTTCAGCAAGACCGCCGCCGAGCTCGAGAAACTGCGCAACCAGATCGCCGCCTGGGAAGAGGAATGGCTGGAGCTGGAAATGCTGCGCGAAGAGCTGGAGGGGTGAAGCGGAGGCTTCATTCGTTCAAGCTTGCACAAATTGGGCGCGCTGTTTACGCTGAACCCATTAGAGGGCAGCATTTGGAGCGCCCCCTCATCCGGCCCTGCGGGCCACCTTCTCCCCGGCGGGGAGAAGAGGGAGCAAACCGCAACGGCGCGGACATCCTCGCCCCTCCGGGGAGAGGTCCGCCGAGCAAAGCGGAGGCGGGGTGAGGGGCAGCTTGCTCTGACCTCAGATATGGAGAGCAAAATCGCATGACCATGCAGTTTCAAGGCACCGACACCTACGTCGCCGAAAAGGACCTGATGATCGCGGTCAATGCCGCGATCCGGCTGGAACGGCCGCTTCTGGTCAAGGGTGAGCCCGGCACCGGCAAGACCGAACTGGCGCGGCAGATCGCGAGCGGCCTTGGCCTGAAGATGATCGAGTGGAACATCAAGTCCACCACCAAGGCGCAGCAGGGGCTTTACGAATACGATGCCGTCTCGCGCCTGCGCGACAGCCAGCTCGGTGACGAACGCTTCAACGACATTTCCAACTATATCCGCAAGGGCAAGCTCTGGGAGGCCTTCTCCTCGGATGAGAAGACCGTGCTGCTGATCGACGAGATCGACAAGGCGGATATCGAGTTTCCGAACGACCTCTTGCAGGAACTCGACCGCATGGAATTCCATGTCTACGAGACCGGCGAGACGATCCGCGCCAAGGTGCGCCCCATCGTCATCATCACCTCGAACAACGAGAAGGAACTGCCGGACGCGTTTCTCCGCCGTTGCTTCTTCCACTATATCCGCTTCCCCGAAGCCGAAACGCTGATGAAGATCGTCGACGTTCACTATCCCGGCATCCGCCAGGATCTGGTGCGGGCGGCCCTCACTCGCTTCTTCGAAATCCGCAACGTGCCGGGCATCAAGAAGAAGCCCTCGACCTCCGAGGCGCTCGACTGGATCAGGCTTCTGGTGGCCGACGATATCGACCCCGCCGATCTCTCGGCGGACGCCAAGACCATCCTGCCGAAACTCCACGGCGCGCTGCTGAAGAACGAACAGGACGTTCATCTGTTCGAACGCTTGGCGTTCATGTCGCGCCGCGAGAACTGAGCATTTCCAGGAAAAGTGGGAACCGGTTTTCCGTCCGGAAATGCGCCAAAGCACAGAACTAGCCAGGGAACCAAGTACCGCGCCCGAAGTTACATCTCCGCAACTTGAATTGCGCGGAGAGAGGCTTTGGGGGACATCGCACCAAACGCCCATCTTCCGTCCTGAACAATCATGGAGGTAACTATGGGTCGCGGTATTCTTCTCTGGCTTCTTGGCATTCCCCTGCCGCTCGTCATCCTGCTCGTCCTCTTCATGCGATAGGTGGTGTCATGACATCCACCGATTTCGCAACCGCCGCCCCGATCGAATCGAGCCGGTCGGCGCTCGCCTGGGGACCGGTCATTGGCGGCGCATTTGCCTCCGTCGCCACCAGCCTCATCCTCCTCTTTCTCGGCTCCGGCGTGGGCCTGACGATGGTCTCGCCCACATCCGACAAGGGCTTCAGCCTCGCCACGCTGGGCGTCACGGCCGCCATCTGGTTCGTGGTGGTGCAATGGCTCTCCTCTGCGCTCGGCGGCTACCTGACGGGGCGGCTGCGCACGAAGTGGGCCGCGGTGCATACCGACGAAGTCTTCTTCCGCGACACTGCGCATGGCTTCCTGAGCTGGGCCATCGCCACCGTCTTCGTCGTCGGGTTTCTCTCGACCTCGATGGGCGCTCTTCTGGGCGCCGGTGCAACCGTTGCGGCGAACACCGCCGGCGCAGCGGGTGCAGCGGCAGTCAGCGCCGCCCAGCCGGGCAGCAACGACATGTCGACGAACTACTTCAGCGAATTGTTGCTGAGACCTGCCCCGAACAAACCCGCCCCTGCCAACGCGAATGGCGCGGCAGTGTCCGCAAGCGTCACGAACATCCTGCTGAACGGCGCTGCAAATGGCCAGATCCCCGACGAAGACAAGGCCTATCTGGCAAGTGTTGTCGCTTCGCAGACGGGGCTTTCGCAGGAGGAAGCGACCGCCCGCGTCAACACGGTCCTGAAGCGCATTGACGACGCAAAGGAGACCGCCAAGGCTGCCGCTGAAAAGGCGCGCAAGGCAGCGGCGACGGCTTCTCTGATCGCGGCAGCCTCGCTTCTGGTGGGAGCCTTCATCGCGTCCGCCGCCGCAGCGCTCGGGGGATCGCAGCGCGACGAGGAAGAAGACCTGCTCGTCGTTCGGTAAGTCTGCACGGACGCACATTGAGACCAACGGCCGCTCCGCAAGGGGCGGCCGTTCGCATGTCGGCATGTCCGATTTCGTGAATTGATTCTGAAATCGAAAGGAACTAGATACTACACGTCCCGTGGTGATTTGCCGGCCGGCTTGCAGCCACGTAAAAGAAGTCGCTAAAATGGGCCCAGATGACTGTCCAGTCTGGAACCGGTAGCGATTTCGCCGCCGGTTTTTTGCGTTTTGGAAGAGAGAAGACCATGCCGATCAAGATTCCCGATGGATTGCCCGCCCAGGAAACCCTTGTGAAAGAAGGCGTGCGCGTGATGACGGAGGCTGTGGCCATCCGTCAGGACATCCGCCCGCTTCGCTTCGGCCTGCTCAATCTCATGCCCAACAAGATCAAGACCGAGCTGCAATTCGCCCGCCTGCTTGGCGCTTCGCCCCTGCAGATCGAGCTGAAGCTCGTCCGCGTCGGCGGCCACAAGGCCAAGAACACGTCGGAAGAGCATCTGCTCGCCTTCTATGATACCTGGGAAGAGGTGAAGGACCAGAAGTTCGACGGCTTCATCATCACCGGCGCGCCCATCGAGACGCTGGAATTCCAGGATGTGACCTACTGGAACGAGATGGAGCAGATCCTCGACTGGACGGAAACGAACGTCCACTCGACCATGAATATCTGCTGGGGCGGCATGGCCGCCATCTGGCACTTCAACCGCGTGCCCAAATACACGCTCGACAAGAAGGCCTTCGGCGTCTATCGCCACCGCAATCTTGCGCCCGCCTCGCCCTATCTGAACGGCTTCTCGGACGATTTCCAGATCCCCGTCTCCCGCTGGACCGAGGTGCGCCGCGCCGATATCGAAAAGGTGCCGGGCCTCGAAATCCTGATGGAATCACCGGAAACCGGCGTCTGCATCGTGCATGAGCGCAAGTGCAACCGGCTCTATGTGTTCAACCACATCGAATATGATTCCACGACGCTGGCAGATGAATATTTCCGCGACGTCCAGGCGGGCTCGGGCATCGAAGTGCCGCACAACTACTTCCCCGAGGATGACCCGGCGAAGAAGCCGCTTAACCGCTGGAAGAGCCATGCCCATCTGCTTTTTGGCAACTGGATCAACAACATCTACCAGACGACGCCCTATGACATGACGAAGATCGGTGAGGTCGAGCACAACCCCGGATATTGATCCTGGTTGTATAGCGCTCCAATTTACATCACAGTGATCGTATTGCGCGATTAAATGTGATACATTAAATTGAAGATCGTCTGGGATGAAAACAAGCGACGCAGCAATCTGGCCAAGCACGGGCTGGATTTTGCGGATTTGACGCTGGAGTTTTTCGCCGCCGCCGGATTAGGCCGGGTAAAACACGGCCGATTGGTGGCCGTAGGCGAACTCGACGGGCGCACGGTCATTGCCGTGATATTCCGCCCGCTGGGCGTGGAAGCAATATCGGTTATTTCTATGCGACCGGCGAGCAAGCGGGAAAGGATGCGATGATGCCAGTAAAATTTTCCTCGAAGCGTCCGCTGACCGACGAAGAAGAGGCTGAAATCCAGCGCATGATCGCCTCAGATCCGGACAATCCCGAGCTGACCGACGAGCAAATCGCAAACTTGCGCCCCTTCCGCGAGGCCTTTCCCGACCTCGCCGCCGCCATCGACCGGGAGCTGTCTCGCCGCGGCCGGCCGCCGGTTGAAAATCCGCGCCGGCAGGTGTCGATCCGGCTGGACCCGGACGTCCTGGCGCACTACAAATCGACCGGCAAAGGCTGGCAATCGAGGATCAACGATGCCTTGAGGAAGGCCGCCGGGCTCTAGTTCAAGTCCGGGAATACGTCCGATACGGCAAGGGAACGCCTCGCATGTTCATCCCCTTCTTCCTCGAACTGAAGGCCGCCAAGGTTCCCGTTTCGCTTCGGGAATATCTGACGCTGCTGGAAGGCATGGAGACGGGGCTCGTAGATTTCGATGTCGAGGGCTTCTACTACCTCTCCCGCGCCACGCTGGTGAAAGACGAGCGCTTCATCGATCGCTTCGACCAGGTCTTCGCGCACGTCTTCAAGGGCCTTGAGGCCGTTTCCGGAAGCGCCGACGCCGTCGATCCCACGGATATTCCCGACGAATGGCTGCGCCGCATGGCGGAGAAATTCCTGACGGAGGAGGAAAAGGAACTGGTGAAATCGCTCGGCGGTTTCGAGGCGCTGATGGAGACGCTGAAACAGCGCCTCGCCGAACAGCAGGGCCGCCATCAGGGCGGCAGCAAATGGATCGGCACGGCCGGCATCTCCCCCTTCGGCGCCTATGGCTATAACCCGGAAGGCGTGCGTATCGGCCAGGACAAGTCGCGTAACCGCCGCGCCGTGAAGGTCTGGGACCGCCGCGACTTCAAGAACCTGGACGACAATGTCGAGATCGGCACGCGCAACATCAAGGTGGCGCTGAAGCGCCTGCGCAAATGGATCCGGCAGGGGGCCGACGAGGAACTCGATCTCGGCGGCACCATCCGCTCCACCGCCGAACACGGCTATCTCGATGTGAAGACGCGCCCCGAGCGGCGCAATGCGGTCAAGCTGCTCATGTTCTTCGATATCGGCGGCTCGATGGACGACCACATCAAGGTGGCAGAAGAGCTGTTTTCGGCGGCAAAGTCCGAATTCAAGCACATGGAATATTTCTACTTCCACAATTGCGTCTATGAGGGCGTGTGGAAGGACAACAAGCGCCGCCGCGTCGATGTGACATCGACCTTCGACGTCATCCGCACCTTCGGCTCCGACTACAAGGCGATCTTCGTCGGCGATGCCGCAATGGCGCCTTACGAGATTTCCCATCCCGGCGGCTCGGTAGAGCACTGGAATGCGGAAGCCGGGGCCGTCTGGCTCGACCGGCTGACCAGCCATTTCACAAAGAGCGTCTGGATCAACCCCGTGAAGGAAGAGTATTGGGGTTACAGCCAGTCGACCCAGATGCTGCGAACGCTGATGAATGGCCGCATGTACCCGCTGACCCTCGGCGGGCTGGAAAACGCCACCCGCGAACTCTCCCGTTAAGTTTTCAATTCATTCAAGGAACGATCGATATGGACGCTGAACTGTTCGGCAAGACGGCCAAGGGCGAAGACGTGCACCGCGTCACCATTTCCGGCGGCGGGTTGACGGCGCATGTGCTCACCTGGGGCGCGGTGATCCAGGACCTGCGCCTTGCAGGCCACGATGCGCCGCTGTCGCTCGGCTTCGAGAAGTTCGAGGACTATCCGCTGCATTCCTCCTATTTTGGCGCAACGCCCGGCCGCTGCTCCAACCGCATCGCGGAGGGCAAATTCACGCTCGACGGCAAGACGATTCAGCTCGAAAAGAACGAAAAGGGCATCGGCCACCTGCATGGCGGCTCGGACGGGATCGCGAAGCGCATCTGGACGATCGACGAGGTGACTGCCAACAGCGTCACGCTCAGCATCGTCGATCCCGATGGCCGCGCCGGCTATCCCGGCAACGCAACGATCAAGGCGATTTTCACACTCAAGGAGGGCGGCTGCCTCTCCATCGTCTATGAATCGACGACCGATGCACCCACCCCGATCAACATCTGCAATCACAGCTATTTCAATCTCGATGGCGGCGAAACAATCATCGATCACGAACTGCAGATAGATGCCTACAGCTATTTGCCCACCGACGCCGCGCAGATCCCGACCGGCGAGACGCCGGACATTGCCGGCACAGGCTATGATTTCCGTAGCCTTCGCCCGATCCGCAAAGTCGAGAACGGCGAGCAGGTCCTCTATGACCACAATTTCTGCCTCTCCAAGGAGCGCCTCGCCAAGCGCAAGGTCGCGACGCTGAAGAGCGCGAAATCCGGCGTCTCCATGGATGTGCTGACAACGGAACCGGGCGTTCAGGTCTACGCTGCCTTCAAGCTCCACGTCCCTGTCCCTGGTCTCGGCGGCCGCCATTATGGCCCCTATGCCGGGCTCTGCATGGAAACGCAGGTCTGGCCGGATGCCGTCAACCACGCGAATTTCCCCAATGCCATCCTCCGTCCCGGCGAGGTGCTGCGGCAGGAAACGGATTACGTTTTCCAGAAAAGCGCCTGACCGGTGCCTGAGATGGGCGAAGCAGCAACGAGCGCCGGCGGCAATCTCTCAAAACCGGCCAGCCGCGACATCGTCGCAGGTCTGTCCGTCGCCGGCCTGCTGCTTCCGGAAGCCGTCGCCTATGCAACCATCGCAGGACTGCCGCCGGGCCGCGCTGTCTATGCGGCGGTGGCGGGCTGCTTCGTCTATGCCTTCATCGGACGAAGCCGCTTCGCCGTCGTCTCCGCCACCTCTTCCTCGGCGGCGATCCTCGCCGCCATGCTGGCCACCTTTCCGGGCGACGCGGCGACGAAATCCGTGCTGGCGACGCTGGCCATCGCCATTGCCGGTCTCGTCTTTCTGATCGCCTGGGCTTTGCGGCTCGGCCTGCTCACCGGCTTCATCGCAAGGCCCGTGTTGCGCGGCTTCGCGTTTGGCCTGGCCGTCTCGATCATCCTGCATCAATTGCCGTCGATCACCGGTGTGGCGGTCAAGGCGGATGATATTTTCGATTTTGTCGCGGGGCTCCTGAGAAGCGCTCCGGAGTGGAAACCCGCCGGCCTCGTTGCGGCGGGCCTGTCTCTGGCCGTCCTGTTCGGCACGCGCCGCTGGCCGCTCTTTCCCGCCGCCTTCGCCGTGGTGATCGTCGGCGCGAGTCTCTCGCTCGCATTCAACCTTCCCCAATACGGGCTTAAGGACACAGGCGCGCTGTCGCTCACACTGGAATGGCCGCATTGGCCGAACCTGGGGCTCGCCGATCTCTCCCGACTGGTCCAGTTGACGCTGCCCCTGGTGCTCATTCTCTTTGCCGAGAGCTGGGGCACAATGCGCGCGCTGGGCCTGCGTCACGGCGATGCCATCGCGCCGGATCGCGAACTGGCAGCGCTCGGCGTTTCCAACCTCGCAGCAGCGCTCGTTCAGGGCATGCCGGTCGGTGCTGGCTTTTCGGCCGGCAACGCCAATGAGGCGGCCGGTGCACAGAGCCGCTGGTCGAGCCTGATTGCCGCCGGTGCGCTGGCCGTTCTGGTCGTCGTCGCCTCCGGGCTGATAGCCCATCTGCCGGAAGCTGTGCTCGCCGCCATCGTCATTTCAGCATTGGCCCACGCGCTCGATCCCTCGCCGCTGATCCGCCTATGGAAGATCGATCGCGACCAATGGATCGCACTCGCCGCCGCCGCAGGTGTTCTTGTCTTCGGCGTCGTCAACGGCATGCTGCTCGCGGTTGCCCTTTCGGTGGCCGCGCTCATGAGCCGGCTGGCGCTGCCGCAGATCGCAAGGCTTGGCCGCCTGCCCGGAACCCATGACTTCGCCGACATCGCCCGCCATCCGGAAGCACAGGTGCCCGAACATGTCGGCATCTGGCGCCCCTCCGAGGCGCTCTTCTTCGCCAATGCCGAACGCACGCTGGCCACGATTGCCGAACAGGCGGAAGCTGACCCTGCGATTCGCGTGGTCGTGCTCAGCCTCGAGGAAACCATCAATCTCGACAGCACGGCGTTGGAAGCGATCCAGGAGACGGACAAGCGGATTGCCGCCTCCGGCCGCACCTTTCTTCTGGCCCGCGCCCGCGACCCGGTGCGCGATATCCTGACCGCCGCCGGGGCTGACACTCTCGTCAGCCGGGCCTATTACAGCGTCGAGGATACGGCCGAGGCCGCCCGCAAGATCGTCACGGAGACATTGCGCCATGAGCCGTAATTTCGAACCCAGGCTCCACCCCGTCCCGATCGAAGACATCCGCCCGACGCAAATGACGGTCGGCATGCGCGAAGTCTACCGCAAGCGCCGCGAATGGCGGGACATGGCACCCGGCGAGGATGCCGATTTCCTCGGCCACCACATGTTGCCGGCCGTCATAGGCCCCAAGCAGCGCTTCTGGATCGTCGATCACCATCATCTGGCACTGGCGCTGCACAAGGAGGGTGTGAAACGCGTTCTCGTCTCGACGATCGCGGACCTGAGCGATCTCGGCAAGGACGAATTCCTGACCTTCATGGAAAATCGCTACTGGCTTCATGCCTTCGATGAGCTAGGCGCGCGCCGCCCTCTCAAGGACCTGCCGAAGCGAATCTGGGATCTCAAGGACGACCCGTTCCGCTCGCTGGCCGGCGCGGTCCGCGAGGCCGGAGGCTATGCCAAGGTCGACACGCCCTACACGGAATTTCTCTGGGCCGACTTCTATCGGCGTCGCATGAAGCGGCCTGAGACCGACGACGAGTTCGACGATGCCGCTGAGAAGGCAATCAGGCTTTCGCGCAGCAAGGATGCCAAGCACTTGCCCGGCTGGGTCGAGGGGGGCTGAAGCAATTCCAGGAAAAGTGGGAACCGGTTTTCGGTCCGGAATTGCGATAAGGCAAAAATTGAAAAAGCCGACCTGCATCGCAGCAAGCCGGCTCTTGTCGGGGACCTGATCTTGCCTCAGATGCTGAGGCAGAGATACTTGATCTCGGTATAGTCGTCGATGCCGTATTTGGAACCTTCACGGCCCTGGCCCGACTGCTTGACGCCGCCGAAAGGTGCGACTTCCGTGGAAATCAGGCCGGTATTGATGCCGACCATGCCATATTCCAGGGCTTCCGCGACGCGGAAGATCTTCGAGACATCCTTGGAATAGAAATAGGAGGCGAGACCGAACTCGGTATTGTTCGCCATCTCGATCACATCGTCTTCCGTCTCGAACTTGAAGAGCGGCGCGACGGGACCGAAGGTCTCTTCGCGGGCGATCTTCATGTCCGTGGTCACACCGGTGAGAACCGTCGGCTGGAAGAAGAGGCCGCCACGCGCATCCGGCTTGCCGCCGAGCTTGACGGAAGCACCCTTGGACAGCGCATCCGCAATGTGATCCTCGACCTTTTCCATCGCCTTTTCGGTGATCAGCGGACCAGCATTGACGCCTTCTTCGAAGCCGTCGCCGACCTTGATCTGCGAGACGCGGGCGGCCAGCTTTTCGGCAAAGGCATCATAAACGCCCGACTGGACGTAGAGCCGGTTGGCACAGACGCAGGTCTGGCCGTTGTTGCGATACTTCGACACGATCGCGCCTTCGACAGCGGCGTCGAGATCGGCGTCGTCGAACACGATGAACGGTGCATTGCCACCAAGCTCGAGGCCGAGCTTCATGATCTGGTCGGCAGCCTGACGCATCAGGATACGGCCAACATTGGTCGAACCAGTAAAGGTCAGCTTGCGCACCTTGTCATTCTCGGTGAACTCCTTGCCGATCGACGAGGAATCGGTGCCCGTGACGACGTTGAAGATGCCGGCCGGCACGCCTGCGCGCTCGGCAAGGATCGCCAGCGACAGCGCCGAAAGCGGCGTTTCGGCAGCCGGCTTCGACACCATGGCGCAGCCGACCGCAACGGCGGGCGCCATCTTGCGAGCCAGCATCGCATTCGGGAAGTTCCACGGCGTGATGGAGGCCACGACGCCGACCGGCTGCTTGATGATGATGATCCGCTTGTCGCCCTGGTGGCCGGGGATGGTGTCGCCATAGACGCGCTTGGCCTCTTCGCCGAACCATTCGACGTAAGAAGCGCCATAGAGGATTTCGCCGCGCGCTTCGGCCCACGGCTTGCCCATTTCCATGGTCAGGATCGTGGCCAGATCGTCGGCATTGGCGACCATCAGATCGAAGAGCTTGCGCAGCACCGCCGCGCGCTCCTTGCCCGTCTTCTTCGCCCAGGCCTTCTGCGCCTTGTAGGCGGCATCGACCGCGCGCGAGGCCTCAGCGCGACCCATGTCGGGCAGCGTCGCGACATGTTCGCCCGTCGACGGGTTCGTCACATCGAAGGTCTTGCCGCTATCGCTCTTCGCCAGCCATTCGCCGCCGATGACGGCCTTGTCGGTGACAAGGCTCGCATCCTTCAGCTTGGCAATCAGCTTGTCTGAAATCGCCATCTATTCACGCCTCCTTCGCGCATTCGATGAGAGTGGTTTCCAGAATGTCGAGCGCTTCGGCGAAGACATCGTCCGGAATGGTCAGTGGTGCCAGGAAGCGGATGACATTGCCATAAACGCCGCAGGTCAAGAGGATCAGTCCCTTTTCCAGCGCCTTCTCGCGCACCTTGTTGGTGAACTCCGGGCTAGGCGTCTTCGTTCCGGCGACGTTGAACTCGACGGCATTCATGAAGCCCGGACCGCGGATGTCGGCGATCTGCGGAACAGACGACGACAGCGACGACAAGCGCTGCTTGAGGCGGTTGCCAAGCTGGGTGGCACGTTCGCACAGGTTCTCGTCCTTGATGACATCGAGAACGGCAAGACCGGCAGCAACGCCGATCGGGTTGCCGCCATAGGTGCCGCCGAGGCCGCCGGGGCCGGGCGCATCCATGAGATCGGCGCGGCCGGTGACGGCTGCAATCGGGAAGCCGCCACCGAGGCCCTTGGCCATGGTGGTGATGTCGGCCACGACGCCATGGTGCTCCATGGCGAACAGCGCGCCGGTGCGGGCAAAGCCGGTCTGCACTTCGTCGGCGATCAGCACGATGCCGTACTTGTCGGCGATTTCGCGCAGCTTGACCATGAAGGCGCGCGGCACTTCATAGAAACCGCCCTCGCCCTGAACCGGCTCGACGATGAAGGCAGCAACACGGCTCGGATCGACATCGGCCTTGAAGAGCTTTTCGAGCACGCCAAGCGAATCCTCGATCGTCGTGCCATGCAGCTCGAGCGGGAAGGGAACGTGGAAGACATCGGGCATCATGGCGCCGAAGCCGACCTTGTAGGGCTGCACCTTGCCGGTCAGCGTCATGCCCATGAAGGTGCGGCCATGGAAGGCGCCCGTGAAGGCAATGATGGCCGAGCGGTTCGTGGCGGCGCGGGCAATCTTCACGGCGTTTTCGACCGCTTCGGCACCCGTCGTCACGAAGATCGTCTTTTTCTTGAAATTGCCCGGAACGGCATCGTTCAGACGTTCGGCCAGTTCGACATAGTTCTCGTAAGGCACGACCTGGTGGCAGGTATGCGTGAAGCTGTCGAGCTGCGCCTTGACGGCCTCGATGACGCGCGGATGGCGGTGGCCCGTGTTGACGACGGCGATGCCGGCGGCGAAGTCGATGTAGCGGCGGCCCTCGATGTCCCAGATCTCGGCATTTTCTGCCTTCTGGGCATAGACCTGCGTGGTCACGCCCACGCCGCGCGAAATGGCATCAGCCCGGCGGGCCGCAACTTCGGAATTCTGCATCGTCGTCTCCAAACGGATGGGGAAATCTTGTCGCCTCCTCGGCGCGACAAAAACTTTGCATTTTTTCTGTAGACTTGCAATATGGTCCGAACGATATTTTTCCCGTAGAGGGTATCGGACAACCGAGGCGGCGAAATGACAGAGACGGTGCGATTCAAGATTGCCGAGGCGGCCCGCATGGCCGGCGTTTCAGCCTCGACCCTGCGCCTGTGGGAAAGCCAGGGGCTCATTGACCCGGTGCGCACGGAAACCGGCCAGCGCCTCTACGAGCAGACCCATATCGACCGGCTCAAGAAGATCAGCTGGCTGAGATCGGAAAAGGGCATCAATCCCGCCGCCATCCGCGACAATCTCGCCGCAGAAGACCCGCAGCCGGTAAAGCCCAGGAAATCCCCGCGCCGCGCACCGGCCCAGCAGATGGGCGCCAAGATCCGCAAGCTGCGCCGCGACGCCGGCGAAACGCTGGACAGGGTCTCGCAGGAGACCGGCATCTCCGCCTCCCTGCTCTCGACCTTCGAGCGCACGTCGCAGGGCCTGTCGCTGAAATCCCTGCACGACCTCGCCCACCATTTCGGCACGTCCTTTTCGGCGCTGAGCGGCACCGGCGGCACGCGCACGAGCGAATCGCTGATCCGCAACGGCCGCTGGACCTCATGGCCGGCCACGACCACGGGCGTTAGCGTCCAGGTCCTGGCCGAAGGCCGCAACATGATGGACTGTCACCGCTTCGTGCTCGCCCCCGGCGCCACCAGCGAAGGCGCCTATGCCCACGAGGGCGAGGAATTCATCCATGTCCTCACCGGCTCCATGGAAATCGTCCTCGACGACGACCGCTTCTTCGTCCTCTCCGAAGGCGACAGCTTTTATTTTGAAAGCAGGAGGCCGCATTCGTGGCGGAACCTGAGCGAGGGGGAGACGGTGCTGCTGTGGATCAATACACCGGCGTCGTTCTGATAGGGATTGGTTAGCGAGCCGACGAAATGTCGGTCTGGGCAAAATCGTCGCCCACATAAAGCAGCGGCACCGCCCGCGCGTTGGCCAAGGCATAGGCGAAACAGTCGCCGAAATTCAGACCTGCGCGATGAGCACCCTTGCCCCAGCGCGTATAGGCATCGGCGACAAACCGCGCAGATGCGGGCGTGACAGGGGCGATTTCGAAGCCGAGACCGTCAAGCAGTCGGCGCATTTCCTCACCCAAGCCGCGGCGATCGGCAACAATCAGGGCCTCAGCCACCGTCCCGGCTGAAATCGCAAGCGCCTCGGCTCCCTCCAGAACATCCATGCAGGCATCTGAATCGGCTTCACCCAGAAGGATCGCCATAAGCGCGGATGTATCCACGACGATCATCGCGGCATCCCGTCCTCACCATAAAGTTCGTCTTGGCTGCGCGCCGCATCAGGACCGGTTGCGACCTTTCTCGTTCCGATCCTGCGCAATTCTTCCATCAGCGCGCGCCGCTCGGCGGCATCCGGCGAACGATGAACGGCCACCAGTCGCGCCGTCGCGCGGCCGTGCCGCGTCAGAACCACATCTTCTCCCGCCTCTGCTCGGCGAACAAGTTCGGTCAACTGACCCTTGGCATCAGAAACGGAAATTTGCATGACGGTTCCTCGGTGTCGCGTGATCAACGAGAGGAAATTAGACCAGTCAATGGTCCATTTCAATCGCTACCGTCACCCACAACAGAAGAAGCGCAGACGAAAGCCGGAGTTTCGGTGTTCGAAAAAGAGTTGAAGACCGAGATGCGCCCGGATGCTTCTTCAAAGTTATTCTCACTGCTAGGAAAATTGGAGCGGGCGAAGGGATTCGAACCCTCGACCCCAACCTTGGCAAGGTTGTGCTCTACCCCTGAGCTACACCCGCTCAACCAAACGGCCTGGGTAAGTAAGTGGCCGTGGAAGCGTCCCCGACTTGCGGCGACGGGCGCTATATGACCCAAGGCCTTTTCAATTGCAACAGGGAAAATTGCTTTCGGTGAAGATTTTTTGACGCGAGCGATTTGTGAAGGAAGATCAAGGGCAACCGGGTGAGGCTTGGAACGATTGCATCAAAAGGCTTTGCGGCCTATTGGGGATGCTTCCATTCCAAACCTCATGCGCGGGACTTCATTGATGAGCGGCACGCCGAAAACCGACAAGGACCTGTTCGAATTTCTCGACGGCCTTGGCATCGACTATGTCAACCACGAGCACCGGCCGGTCTTCACCGTCGCCGAGGGCCAGGACCTGCGCGACGCGATCCCCGGCGGGCATACAAAGAACCTCTTCATCAAGGACAAGAAGAGCCGCTATTTCCTGCTGACCGTCGAGGAGCATGCGACGGTGGACCTGAAATCGGTCCATAACCTGATCGGCGGTTCGGGCCGCGTCTCCTTCGGCTCGGCGGAAAAGCTGATGGAATATCTCGGCGTCGTGCCGGGCTCGGTGACGGCGCTGGGCGCAATCAATGATACCGAGCATCAGGTGACGTTCATTCTCGATGCCGATCTGATGCAGAGCGAGATCATTAATTGCCATCCGCTGCGCAACAGCGCCACGACCTCGATCAAGCGGGACGATTTGCTGCGATTCATGGAAGTGACGGGGCATGAAGCCATTGTCTTGAAAGTCACCGAGTGACATACGATTTGTAGGACGACAAATGTCTGCGTCAACGGGCGCGGAGGGAGCACTTCGATGAGCGGCGATTATAATCCTTACGGTTCTTCTTACGGCGGCACGATGAGCGGTTCCGCATCCTTTGGCGGCAAACCCGCAGCACCCGCTGCCGGTGGCGGCGACCTTATCAAGGAGACGACGACGGCGGCCTTCCCGCGCGATGTCATCGAGGAATCGAAGAACCAGCCGGTTCTCGTCGATTTCTGGGCCCCTTGGTGCGGCCCCTGCCGCCAGCTGACCCCTATCATCGAGAAGGTCGTCAAGGAAGCCGGCGGCCGCGTGAAGCTCGTCAAGATGAACATCGACGACCACCCGGAATATGCCGGCCAGATGGGCATCCAATCCATCCCGGCCGTGGTTGCCTTCGTCAACGGCCGCCCGGCCGATGGCTTCATGGGCGCTATTCCCGAAAGCCAGATCCGCCAGTTCATCGACAAGATCGCAGGCGCCGCCCCCGGCGACGATCAGGCCGAAGCGATTGCCGAAACGCTCGTGCAGGCCGGAGAACTGCTCGCCGCCCGCGATGCCAGCGGTGCCGCCTCGCTTTATGCCGCCGTGCTGCAGGCCGATCCGGAAAACATCGCGGCCCTTGCCGGCATGGCGCAATGCATGATCCTCGCCGGCCAGCACGACCGCGCGCTCGGCCTCATCGACAGTCTCGACGACGAGAAGAAGGCCGATCCGGCCATCGTTGCAGTGCGCAAGTCGCTGGAACAATATGAGGAAGCGCGCAAGCTCGGCGATCCGCAGGCCCTGGAGCACGAGTTGTCGCTGAACCCGGACAATCACGAGGCGCGCATGAAGCTCGCCAAGATTGCCAATGTGCAGGGCAACCGCCAGGACGCCGCCGACCACCTTCTCTACATCATGAAGAAGGACCGCACCTTCGAAGATGACGGCGCCCGGCGGGAACTGTTGAATTTCTTCGATGTTTGGGGACCGAAGGAGCCCGCGACGGCTTACGCACGGCGCAAGATGTCCTCGATCCTGTTTTCCTGACGCCTCTCCATTTCGGAGCCGGGCGTAGTGAGGAGTGACGATGCAAGTCGGTAACGCACGCTATCTGACCGAAAACGATCTTCCGAAGACGCTGGCCGTGTTTCCACTCGCCGGCGCGTTGCTTCTGCCGGGTGCTCAACTGCCGCTCAACATCTTCGAGCCGCGCTATCTGGCGATGTTCGACGATGCACTGGCGAGCCATAGGCTCATCGGCATGATCCAGCCGGCGCTGGATGCATCCGAGGCCGATCCGAAGCCGGAACTGGCGAAGGTCGGCTGCATCGGCCGCATCACCTCCTTCGGCGAGACGGGCGACGGGCGCTATATCCTGTCGCTGACCGGCGTGACGCGTTTCCGCGTGCTGGAAGAACTGTCTGTCATGACACCTTACCGGCAGGTCAAGCTTGCGCCATTCCTGACCGATCTCGAGCCCGTGGACGAGGAAAGTGTCGACCGCAAGGGTCTGCTGCAGGCCTTCCGTGACTATCTCGACGCCAACAGTCTGGAAGCCGACTGGGACAACATCGCCCGCGCCAGCAATGCGACGCTCGTCAATTCCATGTCGATGATGTCGCCCTACGGCCCGGCGGAAAAGCAGGCGCTGCTGGAAGCGCCGGACCTGAAGACGCGGGCTGAAACCCTTATTGCCATTACCGAAATCGCGCTGGCCAAGGCCGGATCCGATGGCAGCGGCAGCACCTTGCAGTAAGAGGCGGCCATGAGCGCGCGCACCAGCGGCATCGATCCGAAAATGCTGGAACTGCTCGTCTGCCCGCTCACCAAGGGCCGGCTGAGCTTCGACGCCGAGCGCAACGAACTTGTCTCGGAAAAGGCGAAGCTCGCCTATCCCGTGCGTGATGGGATTCCGATCATGCTGATGTCGGAAGCCCGCAAGATTCTGGACTGATTGTCAGCGATCAGATCGGCTGGCCACCCAGGAGCCTGGGGTCGCCCGAACCGCCCACGGATGACGCCTGGCGGATAAAGAAATTCTTCAGCCCCGGCAGGCGATCCACAACACTCAGGCCGAAATCTCGGGCCATCCGCATCGGCGTGAAATCGTTCGAGAACATGCGGTTCAGCACATCTGTCGTGACGCCCATGCGGAACGTGTCGAAACGCCGCCACTCCTGATAGCGTTCCAGAATGTTGAGCTGGCCGAAATCCAGCCCCAGCCGGTCGGCCTCGACAATGGTTTCGGCCAGCGCCGCCACATCCTTGAAGCCGAGATTGAGGCCCTGGCCGGAAATCGGATGGATGCCATGGGCGGCATCGCCGGCGAGTGCGAAACGTGGCGCCACGAAATCCCGTGCCAGCGTCAGCGCAAAGGGGAACGCGCGCTTGCCGCCGACGACCTTGATCGCGCCCAGCTTGTGGCCGAAGCGGCGCTCCAGCTCTTCCTCGAACACCAGATCGTCCGCCTTCAGCAGGGCGTCGGCATCCGCCGTGCGCTCGTTCCACACGAGAGACGAGCGGTTGTTCTTGAGCGGCAGCGTCGCAAAGGGACCGGCGGGGAGGAAATGCTCTTCCGCCACGCCCTCATGCGGCCGCTCGTGCTCGATCGTCGTGACGATGCCCGACTGGCCGTAGTCGAAACGCACGGTCTTGATGCCGGCAATGTCGCGAAGCTTTGAGCGCACGCCGTCACAGGCGACCAGCAACCGCGCATCGACGGTTTCGCCATTCGATAGCGTCACCGTCTGCCAAGCATCCCCCGTCTTGAAGTCGACCGCCGAAACGCCCTGGTGGATTTCCACGCCCAAGGCATCGGCCCGCTTTCGCAGCGACCGGACCATGGCCGGGTTGGGCACCATATAGGCGAAGGGCTCGCCGGCCTCCGCCTCGCCATCGAATGTCAGGAACACCGGCCGGACCGGATCGGCGGTTTTCGAATCGGTGATGATCATCTTGCGGATCGGTTCGGATTCCGGCGCGATCTCGTCCCAGGCACCCAGCACGGTGAGCAGGCGCTTTGCACCGGCAGCAATCGCCGAGGCGCGCTCGTCCTTCTCCCAGACACCTTCCGGCGCCGCGTCATACACGCGCACATCCAGATGCGGCGCGGCCGACTTCACCGCGACCGCGAGCGAAAGCCCGACATATCCCCCGCCCGCAACAAAGATATCGATCATCGCACCAACCTCGCTGGTATTCCTGCCCTTGAGCAAACTTCGTGACCTATATAGAGGATGGAAAACGCCATTCCTACCTTTGAGCCCATTCATAACATTGAGAAGGATCAAACATGTCGGCCGAAGCAGGCAATTTTTCGCCCATGCAGGAACTGATCGCAACGCTCGATCTGGAAAAGCTGGAGGAAAACCTGTTTCGCGGCACGAGCCCCCAGGTCGGCTGGCAGCGCGTGTTCGGCGGACAGGTGATCGCGCAGGCGCTCGTTGCCGCCCAGCGCACCGTCGACGAGAACCGCTTCGTGCACTCGCTGCACGCCTACTTCATGCGCCCCGGCGACCCCTCGATCCCGATCGTCTATGAGGTAGACCGCATCCGCGACGGCAAGAGCTTCACCACGCGCCGCGTCGTCGCGGTTCAGCACGGCAAGGCGATCTTCTCGCTGTCCGCCTCCTTCCAGGAAGACGAGGACGGCTTCGAGCATCAGCAGACCATTCCTCCGGTGCCGACGCCGGAACAGCTGGGCGGTGAGGGCGACATCGTGTCGCGCTACGTCGAGAATGCGCCGGAAGCAATCCGCCGTTACTGGCTGCGCCCCCGCCCGATCGAATTCTGCCCCGCCTATCCGGAGGACTATTTCAATCGCCAGCAGCTGGAGCCGGTGCAGAATGTCTGGGTGCGCACGACCGGCCCTTCGCCGGACGACCGCCGCCTGCGCGCGGCGATCCTCGCCTATCTGTCCGACATGACCCTGCTCGACACCTCGCTTTACGCACATGGAACCTCGGTCTTCGACAGCAGGCTTCAGGTCGCGAGCCTCGACCACGCCATGTGGTTCCACCGGGATTTCTCGCTGGATGACTGGCTGCTCTACGTGCAGGACAGCCCGAGCGCTTCTGGCGCGCGGGGCATGACACGCGGCAGCCTCTATGACCGCTCAGGCGTGCTGATCGCTTCGGTGGCACAGGAAGGTTTGATTCGGAAACGTGCAACTGCATAAGTATTATGCATTTTTTTATTTATGCCTATTTTTTATGCGGACAATCGCTCCACAATTTCGCCAATTTTTGGCCCCGAACCGAAGCGGTCATTTTTTCTTAATAAAAACAGTAAGTTCCACTTAATTTCGAATCTGGCACGGACCTTGAATGTGTCTTTGCGGTCCCGGACGGATAACCGGCCGGCGGCATGACGCTTTGCCCCTCCTTTGGGGCGTACACATGAAGGATGGGAAACCAGATGAAGATTGTGATGGCCATCATCAAGCCGTTCAAGCTGGACGAGGTCCGCGAGGCCCTGACAGCTGTTGGCATCCAGGGCCTGACCGTGACCGAAGTCAAAGGCTACGGGCGCCAGAAGGGACATACAGAAATCTATCGCGGCACCGAATATGCGGTCAGCTTCCTCCCGAAGCTGAAGATCGAGGTCGCCGTTGCCTCAGACGTCGTGGACAAGGCGGTCGAAGCGATCGTTTCCGGCGCCAAGACCGGCCAGATCGGCGACGGCAAGGTGTTTGTCTACTCGATTGACCACGCCGTTCGCATCCGCACCGGCGAAACCGATTCCGAAGCGCTCTAAGCGTTGCGTTCAGGGAGTTAATATCTATGTCCTCTTCGAAGCTTTCCATTCTCGGCCGCGCAGGCCTCGCAGCGACGGTGCTTCTCGCGCCCGTCGTCGCATTTGCGCAGGATGCAGCAGCGCCTGCCGCCGCGGCGGCTGCCGCTGCCGATCCCATCCCGAACAAGGGCGACACCGCCTTCATGTTCATCTCGACCCTGCTCGTTCTGTTCATGATCGTTCCGGGCCTGGCCCTGTTCTACGGCGGCCTGATCCGCGGCAAGAACATGCTGTCGATGCTGATGCAGACGACGGTGGTCGGTTGCACCGTCATGCTGCTCTGGGTTCTCTACGGCTACTCCTTCGCCTTCGGCGGCGGCGAAAACGCCTTCTTCGGCGGCACTGCCAAGATGTTCCTGGCCGGCGTGACCACATCCACGACGTCCGCCACCTTCACCAAGGGCGTTGTCATTCCTGAAATGATCTTCATGCTCTTCCAGATGACCTTCGCGGCCATCACGCCTGCCCTGATCCTCGGCGCTTTTGCCGAGCGCATCAAGTTCGGCGCAGCCGTACTCTTCTGCGGCCTCTGGGCAACATTCGTCTACTTCCCGGTCGCTCACATGGTCTGGGATTCCAACGGCCTGCTCTTCAAGCTTGGCGCGCTCGACTTCGCCGGCGGTACGGTCGTTCACATCAACGCCGGTGTTGCCGGTTTGGTGGGCGCAATCATGGTCGGCAAGCGCATTGGCTACGGCAAGGACATGATGGCTCCGCACTCGCTGACGCTTTCCATGGTCGGCGCTGCGATGCTCTGGTTCGGCTGGTTCGGCTTCAACGCCGGCTCCAACCTCGAAGCTTCGGGCGGCGCAATGCTTGCAACCGTCAACACCTTCGTGGCAACGGCCGCAGCAACGCTCTCCTGGTCGCTGGTTGAAAAGATCGTCCGTGGCAAGGCTTCGATGCTCGGCGGCATTTCCGGCATGGTCGCCGGCCTCGTTGCCGTCACTCCGGCAGCCGGCATTGCTGGTCCGATGGGCGCGATTGTCCTCGGCATTCTCGTCTCCCCGCTCTGCTTCTTCTTCGTCTCGGTCGTGAAGAACAAGTTCGGCTATGACGACACCGCAGACGTCTTCGGCGTTCACGGCATCGGCGGCATGTTCGGCGCCATCGGCACGGGCGTTCTCGCCTCGGCCAGCCTCGGCGGCGTCGGTTATGCGGAAGGCGTGACCATGGGTCATCAGGTCTGGGTTCAGATCGAAGCCGTTCTGACCACGATCGCCTGGACGGGTATCGGTTCGATCATCCTCTACAAGATCACCGACCTCATCATCGGCCTGCGCGTCTCGCCGGAAGCCGAACGCGAAGGTCTCGACCTGTCGTCCCACGGCGAAGCCGCCTACCACAACTGAGATCGCGGGTCGCGGGACACCCCGCGCCCCATCCATCCCGTCGCAGTCTTCGGATTGCACGTTTGCCCGGGCCTCATGGTCCGGGCTTTTTTATTTGCACATGCTGAAACCATCGGCACGATATGCACAAAACATAATCAAGAGAACGCCGAAGACGCATCACCAACGCCCGTTTTACAGGCAATGCCCATTTGGCATGCATCTTGATTACATCCGCTGCAACAAGAGAACAAAATTTGGGCGGATACCATGGAGCATTTACATATTGGCGGCGACGTCTTCTTTCTGCTGACGGGGGCCATTCTCGTCTTCGCCATGCATGGCGGGTTTGCATTCCTCGAAGCCGGCACGGTGCGACACAAGAACCAGGTCAATGCGCTGGTGAAGATCCTCGTCGATTTCGCACTGTCGACACTGGCCTACTTCGCCGTCGGGTTTCCGATCGCCTACGGCATTTCCTTCTTTGTCAACGCGCACGAACTCGCCGGCCTTGCGGGTGGAACCGTCTTCGGCGCGCAAGGGGTGACGCTGGTGAAGTTCTTCTTCCTGTCAACGTTCGCGGCAGCTGTTCCCGCCATCATTTCCGGTGGCGTCGCGGAGCGCATGAAATTCCTGCCGCAGAGCATCGCCACGCTTGCGCTTGTCGGCCTTCTTTATCCGTTGGTCGAAGGCATCGTCTGGAACGGAAACTATGGCATCCAGGCAACGATCGAATCGCTGACTGGCGCCAGGCTCCATGACTTCGCCGGCTCGCTCGTCGTCCACGCCTTCGGCGGCTGGGTCGCCCTCGGCGCCGTGATCACGCTTGGCGCCCGCAAGGGCCGCTACTCGGCGAACGGCCGTTCGCATCCCTTCCCGCCGTCTTCGATTCTCTGGCTTTCGCTGGGCTCCTGGCTTCTCTGCACCGGCTGGTTCGGCTTCAACGTCATGAGCGCGCAATCCCTCGACAGCGTGTCCGGTCTTGTCGCCATCAATTCGCTGATGGCCATGGTGGGCGGGATCCTGGCGGCCGCCATCGCGGGACGCAACGACCCGGGCTTTGTTCACAACGGCGCGCTCGCCGGCCTCGTCGCCGTCTGCGCGGGATCGGATGTCTTTCATCCCATTGGCGCCCTCATCACCGGCGGCATCGCAGGCATCATCTTCGTGCGCGGCTTCCACATCTGCCAGGAACGTCTGCGGATCGACGACGTTCTGGGCGTCTGGCCGTTGCATGGTCTTTGCGGCCTTTGGGGCGGCATAGCCTGCGGCATCTTCGGGCTCGAACGTCTCGGCGGCATGGGCGGCGTTTCGCCCGTCGCACAGATTGTCGGCTCGCTCCTCATCGCCGCCTTCGGCGCGATTGCGGGCCTGGCCGTCTACGGGATCCTGAAATCGACGCTCGGCATTCGTCTGGACGAGGAGCAGGAATATCGCGGCGCGGACCTCTCGATCCACAGGATCGGCGCCTCGCCGGAGGCCGAAATCCGCTGATCTTCCAGGAGGCGCGACTTTCGAAAGGAAAACAGTTTCTGAAGGCGGATGGTTAAAGGGGCTTTAACTCTCCGCCTGCTAACGT
This sequence comes from Ensifer adhaerens, assembly GCA_900215285.1. NCBI lineage: Bacteria > Pseudomonadati > Pseudomonadota > Alphaproteobacteria > Hyphomicrobiales > Rhizobiaceae > Ensifer > Ensifer adhaerens. The sequence goes on along the minus strand of OCMG01000004.1, from coordinate 1,119,111 downwards.
CCATTCAACATGGCATCGCTGCGACCGGCGATGCGTGATCGTGATTTGAGTAGACGAGCTGGATTCCATGGCACGGACGACGGTAGCGCTGGACGGCAGGCCGCAGGGCTTTGCACTTTCGACCTTCATCATCAGGCAGGCTAGCCTTGCCGGCGGCATTGCGATTTTCGCATCGCTGGCTCTGGGCGTGGCCGCCATGTCGACGTGGAATGTCACGGACCCGAGCCTCAGCTTCGCCACCGGCAAGCCGGCGACCAACATTCTCGGTTATCCGGGCGCGGTGTTTGCCGATATCATCATGCAGCTCTATGGTCTGGCGAGCGTGTTTGCACTGCTGCCGCCGCTGGCGCTCTCCATTGCACTCATGCTCCATCGCCGGATCAATCGATTCGCGCAGCGCTTTGCCGCCTGGTTCGGCGGCTCCATTCTTGCTGCCGCCGCGGTCGGCTGCATTCCTCCGCCGATCACATGGCCGCTCCCCAACGGTGCGGGCGGCGTTGCAGGCGATCTGGTTCTGCGCCTGCCGGCTCTTTTTGCAGGCGCCTATCCAAGCGGCACGTTCGGCCTGATTCTCGGCTGCCTGATCGCCGTTCCGGCGGCATGGCTGCTGATGATCGCCTGCGGTCTGCTCCTTCGAAACCCGCCAGAACGCGCGCCGAAAGCCGCCTCGAATGCCCGCACGGTGGCGCAAGGCCAGGCGGATGCCCGCGATGACGGAGACGAGGACGAAGGCTATTCGCTCATCGCCGTCTTCTTTGGCGGCGCTGCGCATCATTGGTACAATCTTCAGGCCCGCTTCCGCCGTATCTTCGGCATCCACGGATCGAATCGCGGCGGCAGCCAGATCGAAGAGCCCTACGATTTCAACGAGGACGAATATGCGAGCCTCGACCCGGCGGCAGCCGAGATCGATGAAGCGCCCTATTCTGCATCCCACGAAGAGCGTCCGGCGCATGCCGCCCCCGCGGTCCAGCGCCGCATCATTGCCGCCCCGCCCGCCGATCCCTATTTCGACGAGGACGACGACGCTCCTTTCGATATCGACGTCCCGCAGAGCCGCCCGGCCGCAGTCACTCCCCGGGTATCCATGCCGCCGCAGCCACAGCGAGCCGCCGTGCCGCAACACCAGCCGGCTGCCGAAGCGCCCCGTCCGGCCCCGATGCGCACCACGCTGCGCGCCCCGGCTCCCACGCCGCGCGGTCATGACGGCTTCACGCTGCCCTCTACCGAACTCCTGGCGGAGCCGAAATCGACAGGCCGCGACGCGACGCTTTCGCCGGAGGCTCTCGAACACAATGCCCGCCTGCTCGAAGGAGTGCTCGACGATTTCGGCGTCAAAGGCGAAATCATCCATGTTCGCCCGGGTCCCGTCGTCACGCTCTACGAACTGGAGCCGGCGCCCGGCATCAAATCCTCCCGCGTCATCGGCCTTGCGGACGACATCGCCCGCTCGATGAGTGCGATTGCCGCCCGTGTCGCCGTGGTACAGGGCCGCAACGCGATCGGCATCGAACTGCCGAACCAGAAGCGCGAGATGGTCTATCTGCGCGAACTGATCGAAAACCAGGAATTCCACGACGCCAAGGGCAAGCTGGCGCTGACGCTCGGCAAGACGATCGGCGGCGAACCGGTCATTGCCGACCTCGCCAAGATGCCACACCTGCTCGTCGCCGGCACCACCGGCTCGGGTAAGTCTGTCGCCATCAATACGATGATCCTGTCGCTGCTTTACCGCCTGTCGCCGGAAAAGTGCCGCCTGATCATGATCGACCCGAAGATGCTCGAACTCTCCGTCTATGACGGAATCCCACATCTCCTCTCGCCGGTCGTGACCGACCCGAAGAAGGCCGTCGTCGCGCTGAAATGGACCGTGCGCGAGATGGAAGACCGCTACAAGAAGATGTCGAAGATCGGTGTGCGCAACATCGACGGCTTCAACACCCGCGTCGAGCAGGCGCTGCAGTCGGGCGAAGCGATTACCCGCACCGTCCAGACCGGCTTTGACCGCGAAACGGGCGAGGCCGTCTATGAAACGGAAGAATTTGCCCTCAAGCCGCTGCCCTACATCGTCGTCATCATCGACGAAATGGCCGACCTGATGATGGTGGCCGGCAAGGACATCGAAGGCGCCGTGCAGCGTCTTGCCCAGATGGCCCGCGCCGCCGGCATCCACGTCATCATGGCCACGCAGCGCCCCTCGGTCGACGTCATCACCGGCACGATCAAGGCCAACTTCCCGACCCGCATTTCCTTCCAGGTCACGTCGAAGATCGACAGCCGCACCATTCTGGGCGAGCAGGGCGCCGAACAGCTCCTCGGCCAGGGCGACATGCTCTACATGGCCGGCGGCGGGCGCATCCAGCGCGTTCACGGCCCCTTCGTGTCCGACCACGAAGTCGAAGACATCGTCGCCTATCTGAAGACACAAGGGGTGCCGCAATATCTCGACGCCATCACCGAAGATGATGAGGATGGCGACGGCGAAGGTGGCGGGGGTCCGGCCGGCACGTCGAACCTGGCCGATTCCGACGATCCCTATGACCAGGCAGTCGCGGTCGTGCTGCGGGATGGAAAGGCCTCGACGTCCTATATCCAGCGACGCCTTGGCATCGGTTACAACCGCGCCGCCTCCATCATCGAGCGCATGGAACAGGAAGGTATCGTGGGCCCGGCCAATCATGCCGGCAAGCGGGAGATCCTGGTGCCGACCGAATCCGACATCACCGGCGGGGTCTGACAGGCAGGCGGCGCAAGATGCGCAGCCCTTATGCGGCCGATTCATGCATCGGAAAGCATGGGAACCCGCCTTGAAGGCGCCGCGTTTGCCTGAAAGATAAAGGAAAATTCGAGGAGACGAGAATGAAATTCCTGAAAGTTGTAGCGGGCATGGCCAGGTCGAAGCGCTCGCTCGGCATGATCCTTCCCGCACTTGCCCTGGCGCTAGGCCTCTCGGCCGCGCCCGCCGGCGCGCAGAACAACAAGGCTCAGGAAATCGCCAACCATTTTGCCGGCATCAAGACGATGATGGGCGATTTCGTGCAGTTCGGCCCGCGTGGCGACCAGACCGGTGGCAAGTTCTACATTTCCCGCCCGGGCAAGGTGCGCTTCAACTATGATGCCCCCTCGCCGATGCGCGTCATTTCCGATGGCCGCACGCTTGTGGTCGGCAACATGAAACTCGGCACCTGGGACCAGTATCCGCTGTCCAAGACGCCGCTCGCACTGCTGCTCGACGACAAGATCGACCTGACCGGCAAGATGGTCCGCAGCGTGAAGCAGGATCCGGATCTCGTGACCATTGTGCTGGGCGACAAATCCGTTTTCGGCGATTCGACGATTACCATGATGTTCGATCCCGCGACCGACGACCTGCGCCAGTGGACGATCACCGACGCGCAAGGCAAGGAAACTTCGGTCATGATCTACAACGTCAAGGCCGGCGTCGACTTCGCCGACAGCGTCTTCGCGCTGCCCTACGACCAGATGAAGGGTGTCGCACCGAGCAAGTAATCCGCTTTGATTTTGTTGGACATCAGCGCCATCACCGATTAGGTCCTGCCGGAGACCCCCTGCAGGACCTTTTCGTTATGACCTTCACGCTTGCCACCTGGAACATCAACTCCGTGCGGCTGAGAATGCCGATCGTTGCGCAATTCCTCACCCGCTTCCAGCCTGACATCCTCTGCCTGCAGGAGATCAAGTGCCGTGACGAGGAGTTTCCCTACGAGGCGTTCCGCGAACTCGGCTATGTGCACATGGCGGTGAGCGGCCAGAAGGGCTATCACGGGGTGGCGACCGTGGCGAAGGCCAGGATCGACATCCACGAGACCCGCGACTTCTGCGGCGTCGGCGACAAGCGACATCTGTCGGTCGATTTCGAGCATGCGGGCCGCAATATTCGCCTGCACAATTTCTACGTTCCCGCCGGCGGCGACGAACCGGACCGCACGATCAACCCGAAATTCGGCCACAAGCTCGACTTCATCGAGGAAATGCGGGCCATGCGCGCGCTCGACGGCACAGGCCGCTCCTCGATCCTCGTCGGCGACCTCAACATCGCGCCGCTTGAGCACGACGTCTGGTCGCACAAGCAGTTGCTCAAGATCGTCAGCCACACGCCGGTCGAGACCGACGGGCTGAAGGCCGTGATCGCCGAGGGCGGCTGGTCGGACCTCATGCGCGAAAAATTCCCCGAGCCGCAGAAGCTCTACACCTGGTGGAGCTATCGCGCCAAGGACTGGGACGCCGCAGATAAAGGTCGTCGCCTCGACCACATCTGGTCGTCTCCCGACCTCGCCCCGCATGTCTCCGACGTCGAAATCCTGCGCGAGGCACGCGGCTGGACACAGCCGTCGGACCATGTGCCGGTCATCGCCCGCTTCGCATTTTGAAGCCCGCAAATATTGACTCTTCGCCAAAAGAGCGTATGAGCAGCAGCGGAAAAGGACGGGCCTATGCTTTCGTGTGACCATCACATGTCCGGCATGATCGACGCAGCGCTTTGCGACTGCGAACGCTTCCGTTCTTTCGTTTCCAAAACCAAGGCCAAAACGACGACGAAAACCGTCTGACGTCTCTGGCCTGCCGCTCTCTCCCCGGCCCGGCCGGGGACAGGAAACCTGATTTCTGTCAGGTTCCCCCCTCACCGGACGAGGAGAGAAAAGAAAGAGAGCGAAGACATGGGTTTCAAGATTGCAGTCGCGGGCGCCACCGGCAATGTAGGCCGGGAAATGCTCAACATTCTGTCCGAACGCGGCTTTCCGGCCGATGAGGTCGTGGCGCTGGCGTCGAGCCGTTCCGTCGGCACGGAAGTCTCCTTTGGCGACAAGACGCTTCGGGTTTCCAATCTTGAGAATTACGACTTCTCCGACACCGATATCTGCCTGATGTCGGCCGGTGGCGATGTTTCGAAGCGGATGTCCCCGAAGATCGGCGCGCAGGGCTGCGTCGTCATCGACAACTCCTCGGCCTGGCGCTACGATTCCGAAGTGCCGCTGATCGTTCCGGAAGTGAACCCGGACGCCGTCGAAGGCTTCACCAAGAAGAACATCATTGCCAACCCGAACTGCTCGACCGCCCAGCTCGTCGTCGCGCTGAAGCCGCTGCATGACTATGCCAAGATCAAGCGCGTCGTCGTCTCGACCTACCAGTCGGTCTCCGGCGCCGGCAAGGACGGCATGGACGAACTCTTCAACCAGACCCGCGCCGTCTTCGTCGCCGATCCGATCGAGAACAAGAAGTTCACCAAGCGCATCGCCTTCAACGTCATTCCCCATATCGACGTCTTCATGGAAGACGGCTACACGAAGGAAGAGTGGAAGGTTCTCGCCGAAACCAAGAAGATGCTCGATCCGAAGATCAAGGTGACCTGCACGGCGGTGCGCGTTCCCGTATTCATCGGCCATTCCGAATCGGTCAACATCGAGTTCGAAAACGAGATCACGGCTGAAAAGGCCCGCGAAATCCTGCGCGAAGCCCCGGGTTGCCTCGTCATCGACAAGCATGAGAACGGTGGCTACATCACGCCTTACGAATGCGCCGGCGAAGACGCGACCTATATCTCGCGCATCCGCGAGGATGCGACCATCGAGAACGGCCTCAACATGTGGGTGGTCTCGGACAACCTGCGCAAGGGTGCAGCCCTCAACGCCGTCCAGATCGCAGAACTGCTGGTCAACCGCGGTCTGATCAAGGCCAAGCGCAAGGCTGCCTGATCAGTTCATGGGATAGCCTGCGCCCCCGGCATGGCCGCGGGGCGCAGGCCTCACATGAAATTGATGGCCGTCGCCGACAGGCCGGCTGTGCAATTGCACCATTTTCGCTCAATGAAGGCATCGTATTTTCCGGACCAACTTGAGTCGGCTTATTGAAAGTCATTGCAAAACAGCGCGCATCTGCGCCATGCATCAAACGGGGGCGTTGAATGAAATTCACGAAATGGTTGGGCCTGTCTGCAGCTTTTGCGATGACGGCCATCGTTGCGGATCCTGCCTATGCCGCCAAATGCGGCAACAACAGTGCGGGATTTGCGGCCTGGGTGCAGGAATTCAAGGCGGAAGCCGCCCGCACAGGCATCCGGCAATCCGTCCTCGACGATGTCTTTTCCAGTGTCCACTACAACGTGCCGACCATTCGCGCCGATCGCGGCCAGCATAGCTTCAAGCTGTCGCTCGATGCCTTCATGAAGAAGCGCGGCTCGGCCGCCATCGTTTCCCGCGGTCGCAGCATCCTGAAATCCAACGCGGCTCTTTTTAACAGCATTCAGCAGCGTTTCGGCGTTTCCCCCGGACCGCTGATTGCCATCTGGGGCATGGAAACGGGCTTTGGCAGCTACATGGGCGACCAGAACACGCTCTCGGCGGTTGCCACCCTGGCCTATGACTGCCGCCGTCAGGACTATTTCACCGACCAGCTTTATGCAGCGCTGAAGCTTGTTCAGGCCGGGACCCTGTCCACCAGCTCACGCGGCGCGGCGCATGGCGAAGTCGGCCAGACCCAGTTCCTGCCCAAGAACGTGCTGCTTTATGGCGTCGATGGGGATGGCGATGGCCGTATCAATCTTGCCGGATCCAAGGCCGATGCCCTGGCCTCGACCGCAAACTTCCTGAAGGGCCATGGGTGGCGCGCCGGTGCCGGCTATCAGCAGGGCGAGCCGAACTTCGCCGCCATCCAGGGCTGGAACGCCGCGACCGTCTACCAGCAGGCGATTGCCATCATGGGCAAGCAGATCGAAGGTAAATGATCGCGTCCGGTCCAGCTGGACGCCAGAAAAAAGCCCGGTGACCCCAAAGTCGCCGGGCGTTGTTTTTCCAGACGGGACGGAAATGGGGTCAGAGCTTCGGGCGAACGAAATCGCCGCTGGCCGAATCCATGATCCAGAGCTCACCGGTCGAAATATCGAACCAGGCACCGTGAAGCCGCATCTTGCCTGCATCCTCCAGGATTTTGACGCAAGGGAAGGTACGCAGGTTCTGCAGCGAATTGCGCACGGAGACGCGCTCCAGCGCGCGCTGCCGTTCGGCCGCCGTCAGGATCCCGGCATTGCGGATCTGCTCGGCGGGCTCATCGAGAAGGCCCATCCACTTGCCGATAAAATCGCCCGGCGAAAGCGGCTCGGAAGAGGGCGAAAGGGCCGCACTGATACCACCGCATCGTCCGTGGCCCATGACGATGATGTCGCGGATCTTCAAGCCCTGCACGGCGAATTCCAGAGCCGCGGACGTGGAATGATAGTTTCCGTCCGGCTCATAGGGCGGAACGAGATTGGCGACATTGCGGACGACAAAAAGCTCGCCTGGTCCGCAATCGAAGACTGTTTCGGGTGCCGCACGGGAATCACAACAGGCAACCACCATCGCCTTCGGCTTCTGCCCGTCCTTCGCCAGGTTCTGGTAGCGGTCGCTCTCTTCGCGATAGCGGCCGCTCATGAAGTTACGATAGCCGCTGAGGAGTTCGTCAGGAAATTGCGCCAAGTTGATCCGCCTATACTGGACTGAAGCCGGTCTTTCTTAGCATCCGCAACAAACGTCAATCAAGGCGCAGCTTCGTCATCGACGGGCGCTATCGCGGCAACGCGCCTGCGGGGCGATAGCGTGCTGACGAGATGCCGGATCGCGACGGTCGCCATCGGCGTCTCGAGCGAGGCAGCCTCGGCTTGCAGCAACAATTCGTCGGCGCCGGCACGGATCGAGCGTGCGGCAATCTCGAAGACGCTGGACGTGGATAGGCGAAGCGCCTCCTCGGATGAACGTCCTTCGACGACATGCGACAGAAACAGCGCCGAAAACAGGTCGCCCACGCCGTTCGGCGCCTTTTCGAACGCCTGGTGCTCGGCAAGAACCTGCCGTTCTCCCTCGATGAGGAGATTGGCGATCGCACCCCTCATCATCGCATGCGCCGAGGTCGAAACGACACGGCGAACGCCGGTTAAACGCGCAGCAGCTGCAATCGCCGCATTGTCATCGACTGAAGCGCCGGCAAGCCAGCCAAGCTCGAAACGGTTGGGCGTCGCCATATCGGCAAGCGGCAGCAACTCGTCGCGGATGGCGACCGCAACCGCTTCGGCAACATAAAGCCCGCCGACATCCCCGATCACGGGATCGCAGAGATAAAGAAAATCGGGGTCGCCTTGCTTCATCGCTCCGATCAGATCTGCCGCCGCTCGCACCTGCCCCGCTTCGGCGAAATAGCCTGTCATCGCCGCACGAACCTCGCTGAGCCATTTCGAGCGCCTGAGATCCGCCAATGCGCTGGCAAAAGCTTCGGGATCCACTGCGATCCGCGTCGATCGGCCATGGCCCGGATGCCAGGGCAGGATGACGGTCGGCACGGACCAGACGGAGTGGCCGCGACTTTCCAGCGCAAAGACGGCTGCGCGATTGCCGACGCCGCCTCGCATGACATGGCTCGAAATCGACAGGATGGTCTTCTTCTGGTTCACGCAAACAGCTCCCCGTACCGGTGGCGTTTGATCACCCGCCGGACCTCGCATGTCAACGTCTCGAGTTTATTGCAATTTCGACAAAACACCCTCGCAAACGCGCGAAAATGCGCGAAATCGGGTCAAATCCGACAGAAAATTCGCCAATGCACCGATAAATCCGGCAGAAAATTACATTTTTTGCCGGATTTCACATTCGCCTCAAAAAAATTCTGTTTTCTGCTACTGTTCCGCGCAAATCACCGGAGGACGATCGATGGCAGGCCGCAGCAACCCCAAGCGTGACAAACTTCTGGAGGCGGCGCGGCAGGCCGCAAAGGCTGCGGGCGCGCCTGCGATCGATCCTATTCTCCTCTATGGTCGGGCAAGCGCCGACGATATCGAAGCCTATACGCCGGACATGCTCGCCGCGGGCAGCATACACGCAGCCGCCGAACTTTCGGCCTGGAGCGGCAAGGGCGCCCGTGTGACCGTCGTCAACCTGGACGTCATCGCGCCCGACGGGATCGCCACCTCGGTGCTGTCCGTCACCGATCGCAATATGCCCTTTCTGTTCGACTCCGTCATGGGTGAACTGACAAGTACGCATCGCGACGTGTTCATGGTGGTGCATCCGATCCTCATCGTCGCAGAGGACAAGGAGCCGCGGCTTCACGTCAGCGACGACGGAAGCGATCCCGAAAGCCGCGTCAGCCACATGCAGATCCATCTGGCGCGGGTAGCACCCGAGGTCGCCCGAGCGCTGATCAAGCGCATTGAAGGCGTGCTGGAACAGGTGCATCTTTCGGTGCGCGACTGGCGCCAGATGATCTCCACCCTCGATCAGGCTGTGGAAGGCATTCGGGCACAGGATGCCCGCCGCCGTGAGAAGGAGGAGGCCCTCGCCTTCCTCGACTGGCTGCGCGCCGATAATTTCACCTTCCTCGGCATGCGCGAATACACGTATTCCGGCAAGGGTGCGGATGCGACCGTCGAGCGGGGCAAGGGCGCGGGGCTGGGGATTCTGTCCGACCCGGAGGTGCGTGTTCTCCGTCTGGGCAAGGACGCCGTGACGACGACGCCGGAAATCATCGAATTCCTGGAAGGCCCGGATTATCTCATCGTCACCAAGGCGAATGTGAAATCGGTCATACACCGCCGCGCCTACATGGACTATGTCGGCATCAAGCGCTTCGACAAGCATGGCAATGTCGTCGGCGAGCTGCGCATCGTCGGCCTCTTCACCTCCACCGCCTATACGCAGGGCGCCTCGCAGATCCCGCTTCTGCGCTCCAAGGTCGAGAAGGTGGTGCGCCATTTCGGCTATGCGCCGGACAGCCATTCCGGCAAGACGCTGATGAACGTGCTGGAATCCTATCCGCGCGACGATCTTTTCCAGATCGACAGTGGTCTGCTGGCCAGCTTCTGCGAACAGATCATGGATCTCGCCGACCGGCCGCGCGTGCGGGTTCTTGCCCGCATCGACCATTTCGACCGCTTCGTCTCGCTTCTCGTCTATGTCCCGCGCGAACAGTATGATTCCGAAGTTCGCGAGAAGATCGGCAACTATTTCAAGACCGTCTATGACGGCCGCGTCTCGGCCTATTACCCGGCCTTCCCGGAAGGCGGCGTGGCGCGCGTGCACTTCATCATCGGCCGCTCCGGCGGCAAGACGCCGCGCATTTCTCAGGGTGAACTGGAACGCGAAGTCCGCAACATCGCGACCTCATGGGAGGAGCGCTTCAGCGCGCTTGCCGGCAGCCATGACTGTGCGCTGGTCACAGGCCCGGATTTCCAGGCCGCCTTCGAGCCGAAGGATGCCTTTGCCGATCTGTCGAAGATCAGGCAGGCCGTCACCCATGACGTTTCGGTGGAATTCTACCGCACCGTCGGCGAAGCCTCGGAAGTCAGCCTCAAGATCTTCCACGCCGGCGAGCCGCTTTCATTGTCGCGCCGCGTGCCGCTTCTGGAAAATCTCGGCTTCCAGGTGATTGCCGAAAGCACGTACGAGTTCATGCTGCGCGATGGTGCGGATACCTCGCCTGTCGTCCTGCATGACATGGAACTGGCCCATGCCAACGGTCGCGCGATCGATCTTGCCGCCGAGCGCAAACCGCTGGAAGAAGCGCTTCTTGCCGCCTTCAGCGGCGCGATCGACAATGACAGCTTCAATCGGCTCGTTCTCACCAGCGGCCTGACGGCCCGCGAAGTCATGGTGATGCGCGCCTATGCGCGCTATCTGCGCCAGACGCGCATCGCCTATTCTCAAGGCTATATCGCCGATACGCTCGTGCGCTATCCGGAGATCGCCGCGCGCCTTTTCGCTCTCTTCGTTACGCGCCTGGACCCGGCAGGGTCCAACAAGCAGCGCGGAAAGCGCGAAGACGAAATTGTCGCCGAGATCGAGGAGCGGCTTTCTTCGGTGCCGAGCCTGGACGACGACCGCATCCTGCGTCGCTACATGAATGTGATCCGCGCCACGCTGCGCACGAACTATTTCCAGAAGGGGCCGTACGGCCTGCCGCGCCCCACGCTTGCCTTCAAACTCAACCCGCATGAGATCGACGGCCTGCCGGAGCCCAAGCCCTTCCGGGAGATCTTCGTCTATGGCGCAGAGGTCGAGGGCATTCACCTGCGCTTCGGGAAGGTCGCGCGCGGCGGCATTCGCTGGTCGGACCGTGCCGAAGACTACCGCACGGAAGTTCTGGGCCTCGTCAAGGCGCAGCAGGTCAAGAATGCCGTGATCGTGCCCGTGGGTGCCAAGGGGGGTTTCTATCCGAAGCGCCTGCCGGCTGGCGGCAGCCGCGATGCCGTCTTTGCCGCCGGCACGGAAGCCTACAAGACCTATATCCGCACACTTCTCTCCGTCACCGACAACCTGCAGGGCGCCGACATCGTGCCGCCGGAAAAGACCGTGCGCCATGATGGCGACGATCCCTATTTCGTCGTTGCCGCCGACAAGGGCACGGCGACCTTCTCCGACACGGCCAATGCGCTGGCGCAGGAAGCCGGCTTCTGGCTCGACGACGCCTTTGCCTCCGGCGGTTCGGCCGGCTACGACCACAAGAAGATGGGCATCACCGCACGCGGCGCCTGGGAAACGGTCAAGCGCCACTTCCGCGAAATGGACATAGACATTCAGTCGACGCCCTTCACGGTGGCCGGCGTCGGCGACATGTCGGGCGACGTCTTCGGCAACGGCATGCTGTTGTCGCGCAAGATCCGCCTCGTCGCCGTCTTCGACCACCGCGATATCATGATCGATCCCGATCCGGACATGGCCGCGTCCTTTGCCGAGCGCCAGCGTCTCTTCAACCTGGCCCGCTCGAGTTGGCAGGACTATGACCGCTCGAAGCTTTCCAAGGGCGCGATGATCGTCTCGCGCAACGAGAAATCGGTCAGCCTGACAGCGGAAGCTGCCAAGGTCATCGGCCTGCCCAAGGGACCCGCGACCCCTTACGAAATCATGAGCGCGATCCTGAAAGCGGAGGTCGATCTCCTCTGGTTCGGCGGCATCGGCACCTATATCCGCGCCGCATCCGAAACGGATGCCGATGTCGGCGACCGCGCCAACGATCCGATCCGCGTAGCCGCTGCAGAGGTACGCGCCAAGGTGATCGGCGAAGGCGCCAATCTCGGCGTGACGCAGAAGGGCCGTATCGCCTTCGGGCTTAAGGGCGGGCGCTGCAACTCCGACGCCATCGACAATTCGGCGGGCGTCAATACCTCCGACGTCGAGGTCAATATCAAGATAGCGCTCGCCAACGCCATGCACGACGAGCGCCTGACGCGACCGAAGCGCGACAAGCTGCTCGCCTCGATGACCGACGAGGTTGCCGAACTCGTGCTGCGCAACAACTATCTGCAATCGCTGGCCATTTCGCTGACCGGCCGTCGCGGACTGGCCAATGGTCGCGAACTTGGCCGCTTCATGAACCGGCTGGAAGCCGATGGCAGGCTCGACCGCAAGGTGGAAAACCTGCCCGACGAGCAGACGATGGCGGAGCGCTATGCGTCGGGCCATCCGCTGACGCGGGCCGAAATCGGCGTTCTGCTCTCCTATGCCAAGATTGTCCTCTTCGACGACCTGGTCGCCAGTAATCTGCCGGACGATCCCTGGCTTGGCGGGTTGCTGTCGGACTATTTCCCGGCCGGCATGCGCAAGGCCTATGCCGATGACATCGCAAAGCATCGGCTGCGCCGCGAGATCATCGCCACCGCGCTGGCCAACCACGTGATCAACCGGGGCGGCCCGGCCTTTGTCACCACGCTCGCCGATGCCACCGGCGCGACCCCGGCGGACATCGTCAAGGCCGCCATCGTTGTGCGTGACGGTTTCGGACTTCCGGCGATCTGGCGCGAGATCGACGCGCTGGACACCATCATCCCCGGCAACCGCCAGAACGAACTGTATGCGCTGACCGAGGAGGTCTACCGCACAGCGACCCGTCTGGTGCTGAAGGCCGGCATGATTTCCGGCTCGCTGGAAGAGGCCGCGAGCCGCTTGCAGAAGACGATGAAAGCCCTGAAGGGCAAGGCGCTGACGCTGCTCTCCCCCGCCGCCCGCCGCGATGCTGAAGACAGCAAGGCACGGCTGACGGAAATCGGCGTTCCCGAAACGCTGGCCAGCGACCTGACAGGCCTGAAGGCTCTCGTTCTCGTGCCGGAAATCGCGCAAGTGGCCGAGGCGTCGGGTGATAATCTGGACCGCGCCGCCGACACGTTCACCGGCGTTTCCGAGACGCTGCGCATCGGCCGACTGCTGTCACCCGCCAATCCCGTCACCGCCGCCGACATGTATGAGGAACTGGCGCTCGCCCGCAGCCTCGACGACATCTCGGCAGCACGTCGCGCCATCGCCGTGCAGGTGCTGACGGACGGAAAGGGCAGCAAGACGCCGCTGCATCAATGGCTGATGACGCATGAGACGACGCTCGCCCGGATCACCGGCCAGCTTTCGGCCATCACCGAAAGCGGCGACCTGACGCTTGCCCGCTACGTGCTCGCGGCCAGCCTTCTCAACGACCTTGCGGCGGGCAAGACGGCGTGACACAGTCCCCCGGAAATCGCTTAAGGTTTGCGGGGACAACATGGTTGATCAGGCGGTGAAAGTCATTGAGGATGCCCCGAAAACAACCCGCAGGGGCATTCTCGGCTGGATGTTCTTCGACTGGGCGGCGCAACCCTATTTCACCGTTGTCACAACCTTCATTTTCGGCCCCTATTTCGTTTCGCGACTGACCGACGATCCGATCTCCGCCCAGACCCACTGGAGCAATGCGGCAACGATTGCGAGCTTCATTATCGCGATATTCTCCCCCATTCTCGGCTCGATTGCCGATGCGACGGGCGAGAAGAAAAAGTGGATTGGCTTCTTCGCGGTCATCCAGATCGTTTCGCTGAGCATGCTGTGGTTCGCAGCACCCGGTTCGCCGATCATCTATCCGATGATCTTCTGGATTCTTGCCTCGCTGGCGGCTGAATTCTCCATCGTCTTCAACGATTCCATGATGCCGCGGCTGATCCCCGAAAAGGATGTCGGCAAGATTTCCAACCTTGCCTGGGGTCTTGGCTATCTCGGCGGCATGATCGCCCTTTTCGCGGTCATCCTGTTTCTCGCCGGCAACCCCGCCACCGGCAAGACGCTGATCGGCATCACGCCGCTTTTCGGCCTCGACCCGAAGCTTGGCGAGGATGCCCGCATTACCGGCCCGCTTTCAGCGCTGTGGTACTTCATCTTCATTCTGCCGATGTTCTTCTTCACGCCGGATGTGAAAAGCACCGGCGTGAGCATGGGCAAGGCGGTTAGGAACGGGCTCGTAGAGTTGAAGGGCTCGCTTGTCGAACTGGTTCAAACACGGCGCCATCTCGCCCGTTTCCTCATCGGCCGCATGATCTATCAGGATGGCGTAAACGCGCTCATCGTGCTCGGCGGCGCCTTCGCTGCCGGCATGTTCCATTGGGCCACCATAGAGATAGGCATTTACGGGATCATTCTGAACATCGTCGCCATCGGCAGCAACATCGTCGCCGGCTGGCTCGACGGCAAGCTTGGATCCAAGCGGGTCGTGGTCATGAGCCTCATCAGTCTGCTGATCGCCACTGTCGGCATTATCTCGACCGACAAGGCATCGACCCTTTTTGGTCTAATCATGCTTCCGACAACAGAAACGGGCGGCCTCTTCGGTACCGCCGCCGAAAAGGTCTTCATCCTTTATGGCCTCTTCATCGGCATCGCCTTCGGCCCCGTACAGGCCTCGTCGCGCTCCTTCATGTCGCGCAGCATCAAGCCGGAAGAAGCGGGCCGCTATTTCGGCATCTATGCACTCTCCGGCCGCGCCACGAGCTTCATGGCGACACTCGCCTTCTCCATTGTCACCGCCGCTACTGGCTCGGCCCATCTCGGCATGGCAACCATCATCGTCTTCCTCGTCGTCGGCCTCGGCTTCCTGCTGGCGACGCCTTATCCGGCGAAGAATTGAGACGAAAAAGGCGGCCCGAAGGCCGCCTTTGGAATTGCTGAAGAAAGTAGCTCAGCCCCTACTCAGCCGCTTCCGTCTTCCGCCCGAACCGCTTCTCAATATAGTCCGCCACCAAGCCCTCGAACTCGGCAGCGATATTCGGTCCGCGCAGCGTCATTGCCTTCTGGCCGTCGATAAAGACGGGTGCGGCGGGCGTTTCGCCGGTGCCGGGAAGCGAGATGCCGATATCGGCATGCTTGGACTCGCCCGGTCCGTTGACGATACAGCCCATGACGGCAACATTGAGCGCTTCGACGCCCGGATACTTCTCGCGCCAGACCGGCATGTTCTTGCGCAGGTCGCCCTCGATCTTCTGGGCAAGCTCCTGGAACACGGTGGATGTCGTGCGGCCGCAGCCAGGGCAGGCCGCCACCACGGGCAGGAACTGCCGGAAGCCCATGACCTGCAGGAGTTCCTGCGCGACAATGACTTCGCGGGTACGGTCGCCGCCGGGCTCGGGGGTGAGCGAAACGCGGACCGTGTCGCCGATCCCCTGCTGCAACAGATAGCCCATGGAGGCAGACGAAGCGACAATACCCTTGGAACCCATCCCGGCTTCCGTCAGCCCAAGATGCAGTGCATGGTCCGAGCGTTCGGACAGCATGGAATAGACAGCAATCAGGTCCTGCACCTGGCTGACCTTGGCCGAGAGAATGATCTTGTTGCGCGGCAGGCCGATCTCTTCCGCCAGTTCGGCAGAAAGAAGTGCTGACTGCACGATCGCCTCGCGCGTCACCTCGCGCGCCGTGAGCGGCGAGCCGTTGGCGGCGTTTTCGTCCATGAGGCGCGTCAGCAGTTCCTGATCGAGCGAGCCCCAGTTGACGCCGATGCGGACGGGCTTCTGGTAGGTGATCGCCTTCTCGACGATCTCGGCGAACTGCTTGTCCTTCTTGTCCTTGAATCCGACATTGCCGGGATTGATGCGGTATTTCGCCAGCGCCTCGGCGCAGGCCGGATGATCGGCGAGCAGCTTGTGGCCGATATAATGAAAGTCTCCCACCAGCGGCACGTCGAGGCCCGAGCGCTCCAGCCGCTCGCGGATCTTCGGCACGGCAGCCGCACTCTCGTCGCGATCGACGGTGATGCGCACGATTTCCGAACCGGCGCGATGAAGGGCCGCCACCTGCGCCACAGTGCCGTCGATATCGGCTGTGTCGGTATTCGTCATCGACTGCACGACGACCGGCGCACCACCGCCCACAATGACGCCGCCAACTTCGACGGCAACGGAGGCGCGGCGCGGTTTCGGATCGAACGGATGGCTCATGATGCGGGCTTTCAACGGAAACGGATGCTGTTCAGGTGGATCAAACATGGGCCGATGTCAACATCGTGACAGATCGGGCTATGCGTGAGTTGCCGCAAGCGGCCCGATCATCAGCCGCACGAAGGTCTCGAGACGCTGCGCCAGCTCTTCAGCCGACGTCATGCGCAGCTTGAACCCTTCCGCGCCATCGGTGATCATGGCAGCAATGTCGGCGGCACTCACGCCCGCCCCATTCAGAGTGATGCGGCCGGCGGACGCCTCCTCCTCGAGAATCCCGGCAATCGTCATTTCGATCAGCTTCATCCAGTCGCGAAAGAGATCGGCCCCGATTTCGGATTTCAACGCGAAGAGTTCTTCGGCATGCGCCGAGGCCCCAATCGTCTCATGCGGCTCGACGATGCCGGCCCGCACCACCTGCATGATCCGCGTCTCTGCCGAACCCGTAGACGAGGCGATGCCCGCCAGCCTCTCGCGAAGCTCGTCCATCATCGACGTGACGCAGGCGCGGAAAATGTCAGCCTTGTTCTTGTAGACGAGATAAAGCGCCGGCCGCGACATCCCTGCGGCACGCGCAATGTCGTCCATCGTGGCGCGCTTCACGCCATATTGGAAAAAGGTCTGGAAGGCGGCCTCAAGGATCGCCGCAGCCTTGGGATCGCGGTCTCTGGCTTGCATGATTGACATACTGACATTTTTCGTTATTTTGTCAAGAACTGACTGGTTCGGACGAATCTTATAGGGAGGTCGCGCAGAAATGAAACTGCAAGTGAACGGAACCGTCCATGAGCTCGACATCGAGCCGGACATGCCGCTGCTCTGGGCGCTGCGCGACGAACTCAACATCAAGGGCCCGAAATTCGGTTGCGGCGCCGGGCTCTGCGGCGCCTGCACGGTGATCATCGACGGTCAGGCGACAAGGTCGTGTCAGACGGCGGTCGGTGATGTGACGTCCAACGTGCGCACGATCGACGGGCTCGGCAAGCCCGACGCGCTGCACCACGTGCAGCAGGCCTGGCTCGACGAGCAGGTCGTGCAGTGCGGCTATTGCCAGGCCGGCCAGATCATGAATGCGGTCGCCCTTCTGGAAGCCAACCCGACGCCATCGGACAAGGATATCGACGACGCCATGAGCGGCAATCTCTGTCGCTGCGGCACCTATCCGCGCATCCGCGCCGCCATCAAGCGCGCCGCGGCCGGCCAGCAGACGGGGGCTTGAAGACCATGGCCTCCATCGGAAAAATCGCCCGCCGCACCTTTCTTGTCGGTGCCGCTGCCGTCGCCGGCGGCGTGGCCTTCGGCTATTACAAGTACAAGCAACAGCTTGAGAACCCGCTGAAGAAGGATCTCGCCAAGGGCGAGGCGACCTTCAACCCCTATATCAAGATCGCCAGTGACGACCGCATCACGGTGATCGTCCCCCGCGCTGAAATGGGCCAGGGCGCGTTCACGACGCTGGCGGCCCTCGTGGCCGAAGAACTGGACGTCACGCTCGACCAGATAGCCATCGAACACGGCCCGGCAGCCCCCGCCTACTACAACGACGCGGCGCTACGCGAGGGCGCGCCCTTCCCCGCTTTCGACCATTCCATGGTGGCCGAAACCGTCCGCAACGCCATGGGCGTCGTCGGCAAGTTCCTGGCGCTCCAGATGACCGGTGGCTCCTCCTCCCTCGCAGACGGCTACGAAAAGATGCGGCTGGCCGGCGCCACCGCCCGCGAGACCCTGAAGGCCGCCGCAGCCCAGAAGCTCGGCGTGCCTGCCGCCTCGCTCAAGACCGAAGCCGGCAAGGTGATCGACCCGAAATCCGGCAAGAGCCTGACCTATGGCGAACTGGCGCTGGACGCCGCAAAGATCGATCCGCCTTCCGATGTCGCGCTGAAGCCACGCAGTCAGTGGAAGCTTCTCGGCAAACCGCAGCCCCGCAAGGACATGCCGGCAAAGGTGACGGGCCAGCCGATCTTCGGCATTGATGTGCAATTGCCCGACATGCTCTATGCAACGGTGCGCATGAACCCGCAGCCGGGCGGCGCGATGAAGAGCTTTGACGCCTCAGACGCGCTCAAGATGCGCGGCGTCAAGAAGGTCGTCGCCATCGACAGCCTCTACGGCAAGGGCTTTGCCGTCATTGCCGACAACACCTGGCGCGCCTTCAAGGCGGCGGATGCGGTCAAGGTCGTCTGGGCCGATGGCCCCGGCCATCGCGACGATGCAGAGGCCAAGAAGATCCTTGCAAGCACGATCGCCGCCGGCGGCGGCTTTTCGCTGCGCTCCTCCGGCGATCCGGAAAAGGCCTTCGCCGATGCGCCGCGCGAAAAGCTGGTCGAGGCGGAATATTACGCGCCCTTCCTGTCCCATGCGACGATGGAGCCGATGAACGCCACCGCGCGATTGAAGGACGGTGTGCTCGATGTCTGGTCCCCTAATCAGGCTCCGAGCGTCATCAAGATCATCGGCGCGCGGCTGACGAACCTCGCTGACGACAAGATCAATGTCCACACGACCTTCCTCGGCGGCGGCTTCGGCCGGCGCATCGAGCCGGACTTCTCCGACTATGCAATCCGCATCGCCATGGAAACAGAAGGTCGGCCGGTGAAAGTCACCTGGACCCGCGAAGAGGACATGAGCCACGGACCCTATCGCCCCGCAGCGCTGGCGAAATACCGCGCCCGCCTGGGCAATGACGGCCTGCCGGTCGCCATCCACGGCTCGGTGGCCTCGCCCTCCGTCATGGCCGGCATGGTCGGCCGCATCATGCCCGGCCTGCCAACGGCTGGACCGGACAACCTGATCCTCGACGGCACCTATAACCAGCCCTACACGATCCCGAATTATCGTATCGACGGCTATAAGGCGCCGCTGTCGACGCCCGTTGCCTCCTGGCGTTCGGTCGGCAACTCGTTCAATGCCTTCATGAACGAGAGCTTCATGGACGAGTTGGCCCATGCGGGAAAGATCGATCCGCTCGAATTCCGCCGCAAGCTGATGGCCGACTACCCCACCGCGATTGCCATCCTCGATAAGCTCAAGACGCTGTCCGACTGGGGCAAGCCAATCGACCAGACGCGCGCGCGCGGCATCGCCTTCACCATTTCCTTCGGCACGTGGGTGGGCGAGGTCGTGCAGGTTAAGGACGAGAACGGGTCCATCCGCGTCGAGAAGGTCTGGATCGTCGCCGATCCCGGCATGGTGCTCGACCCGCTGAACTTCAAGGCGCAGATGATGTCGGGCGCGATCTACGGCCTCTCCGCCGCCATCGGGCAGCAGATCAGCTTTGCCGACGGCGCGCCGCAACAGTCGAATTTCAGCGACTACGACGCCATGCGCATGAACCAGTGTCCGGATATCACAATCGAAATCCTCGAAAATTCCGGCCATCTCGGCGGTGCAGGCGAACCGGCGACCCCGCCGGTCATGGCTGCACTGGCGAACGCCATCTTCGCGCTCAACGGGAAGCGGATACGCTCGATGCCACTGAACGGGGAAGTCAGCTTCGTCTGACGTCTCATTTCGCGTGCGCAACCGCTCGACAAGTTGTGAGCCAGGCGCTAGGACGGCGGCCATTCCATTGAGATCTTGCCGCGCCTCCGGGGCATCCCGGAGGTTTCGGCATTGAAAGGACCGCCATGAGCGAGAACCCGCCCTGCCCGAAATGCCAGTCCGCCTTTGCCTACGAGGATGGCGGACTGATGATCTGTCCCGAATGCGGCCATGAATGGTCGCCGGGCGCGGAAGCGCAAGCCGAAGAAACGAGCTACCGCGACGCCAATGGCGTTCTGCTGGTTGACGGCGACACCGTCACCGTCATCAAGGACCTGAAGCTCAAGGGCTCCTCGCAGGTGCTGAAGGTCGGCACCAAGGTCAAGAACATCCGCCTCGTCGAGGGCGACCACAACATCGACTGCAAGATCGACGGTTTCGGCGCGATGAAGCTGAAGTCGGAGTTCGTCAAAAAGGTCTGAGCATTTCCAGGAAAAGCGGGAACCGGTTTTCCGTCCGGAAATGCGTCAAAACAGAAACTACGCCGCCTTGGCAAAGGGCCGGCTCACGAAACCGTGGTCGGCCAGCGCCTCAGCAATCGCCTCCTCCGCCGGTGTCGTCACAACGGACCCGAGAAAGGCTTCGAGCTTCGCACCCGACAGCGAATGCGGCGTGAACCAGAGATAGTTCATCTTCACGATCTCGCGCACGATCGGCGAAAACACGCCGACGACATTAAGGAGTGCCCAGGACACCTTCTTGCGTGTCAGCGTCCGCCCGGCGGCAAGCTCCGCGGCGCGCACGAAATCCTCGCCCGTCAGCGTGTGGCCTTCAAAATTGAACTGCGAGAACATCGACAGCTCGGCCGACCGTTCCGCCAACCGCACGAAGGCGTCCGCCAGATCGGGCAGGTAGGCGAAGGCATGCGGCAGGTCGTAAGGGCCCGGCCAGGAAAACGCGCCCTTGTCGATCTTCGTCGCGATCATCTGGTCGAGCCAGGTGCCGACCTTGTCGGTCCCGTAGAAATCGCCGGCGCGCAGGATCACCGTCTTGACGCCTTCGGCCGTCGCGTCCCTGAACAGGGCTTCCATCTGGATGCGGATGCGTGCCTTTTCCGTCGTCGGCGAGAAGGGAGCGTCATCGGTCACCTCAAGACCGATTTCCTTGCCGTAATTATAGACATTGCCGATGAAGAGATGCACGGCGCGGTTCTCCTTTGCCGCCGCCATGACATTGCGCGCCATCGGAAGGACCGTGCCTTCCCACTTATCATATGGCGGGTTCAGCCCGTTGAAGATCATGTCGACGCCCATCGTGGCAGAAATCACCTGCGCCCGGTCCATGGCATCCGCCGCACGATACTCCACGCGGCCCGATAGACCATTGCAGCGTCCGCTGCGGGTGACGGCAACAACCTCATGGCCGTGGGCCAGAAAGGCGACGGCGACGGCGTGGGCGAGACGCCCATTGGCGCCCAGAACTGCAATCTTCATGGGATTGTCCTCTTCACTGTGGGAGCCGCGGCTTAAGACGCGGTTGCTCCGTTTCGATGAGAGAAAGCTATTCTCAATTTTTATTCGTGAATATGGACAAGACCGGATGATAATTATACGAATTTGAATACCATGGACTGGAACCTCATCAAGACATTCCTCGCCGTTGCCGAAACCGGCACGCTTCTCGCCGCTGCCGAAACGCTGCGCCTCAGCCAGCCGACCGTCGGCCGTCATATTGACGAGCTGGAGGCGGCAACGGGCCTCACGCTCTTCATCCGCGGCCGACGCGGCATGGCGCTGACGGAAGCCGGCCTTTCACTGCTGGACGACGCGCGCGGCATGGCGAAGGAGGCGGATCATTTTCTGCTTCGCGCCTCCGGCCGCGCCAGCGAAGCCTCCGGCCCGGTCCGCATCACGGCCAGCGACATCGTCGCGACCTACCTGCTCCCGCCGATCCTTGTGGCGCTGAAAGAGGCCGAGCCGGGCATCGATATCGAGCTTGCGCCCTCCAACACGGTCGCCAACCTGCTGGCCCGCGACGCCGATATTGCCATCCGCATGACGCGTCCGATGCAGAACGACCTGATCGCGGTCAAGGTCAACGATTTTGCCATGGGCGTTCATGCGCATCACCGCTATCTGGAGAGGGCGGGCACGCCTGAAACGAGCGATGACCTGTTTCATCACCGCATGGTCGGCTATGACCGCGACACGCTGATCCTCAACGGCATGAAGGCTCTCGGAATTCAGGGCGACCGATCGCTCTTCACCTTCCGCACGGATGACCAGGTCGCCTATTGGGAGCTGGTCAAGGCAGGCGCCGGCGTCGGCTTCGGCGCGCTCTGGCTCGGTCGCCAGACGCCGGAACTCCGGCGCATCCTGCCGGAGCTGAAGATCGCAGCACTCCCCATGTGGCTCGCCTCGCACGAGGAGTTGCGCACCTCGCTGAAGATCCGCCGCGTCATGGATTTCATGCACGAAGCACTTGCCGCCATGCCGCTTGCCGCCTGATCAGTGTCGCGCGGCATCCGCATATTTCGCAAGGCCGGACAGTGCCAGAACCGCCAGCAGAAATACCGGCAAGGTCAGGAATACGGTCGAGAAGCTCGTATGTTCGGCTGCGAAGCCGATCGCGGAGGGTGCAAACAGCATGCCGGAATAGCCAAGAAAGGTCGTGACCGACAGCGCCACGCCCTGGGCAAAACCCGGCAGGTTCCCCGCCGCTGAAAAGGCAATGGGGACCATGTTGGAAATGCCGACGCCGCAGATCGCAAAGCCGATGAAGGCAACCACCATATTCGGCGCGGAGCCGGCCGTGACGAGCCCGATAATGGCCATGATCGTGCAGAAGCGGAACGTCTTCACCGCCCCGAACCGGTCACGCACCAGATCGCCGGCAAACCGCATCACGGTCATGGTGAAGGCGAAGGCGCCGAAGGCAAAACCGGAAAAGGCAAGCGATGCACCGAGTTCACGCCGGATGTAAAGCGCGCCCCAATCGAGCACCGAGCCCTCCGGCACCATCGAGAACAACGCCATGATCCCGAGCAGCCAGGGCAGCGGGCTCAACGGCAGCTTGGCCTTCTCCCGCGCCTCGCTGACATGCGGCACATCGTGGAAAAGATGGGTCCACACCACAGCCAGCAGCCCAAAGCCGGCAACCGTCAGCACGACCGAGTGCCCGACGGTTCCCAGCTTTTCGATCAGGAACCCGCCCGTCATCGTGCCGACAAAGGTGCCGAGGCTCCAGAAGGCATGGCAGGACGACATGATGGAGCGGCGCATGGACTTCTCGGTTTCGACCGCATTCGCGTTCATCGAAACGTCCATGGCCCCTGTCAGACCCCCGAAGAGGAAGATCGCGATGCCGCCCAGCCAGATATTCGGGGCCAGGCTCAGGAGGAGGATGGTCGGCAGGAAGAGGATCGTGGCTGTCTTCGTCACCTTGGTCGAGCCGAAGCGGGCAATCTGCGCGCCCGTGATTGGCATCAGCATCAGCGACCCAACCCCCATGACGAGGATCATGATTCCGAGTGCTCCCGGATCGAGCCCAAGACGGCTCGCAAATTCGGGGATCTTCGGCGCCCAGGCGCCCATGATGAGACCATTGATGAAGAAGAGCGTGGAAACGGCAAGGCGTTCACGCGTGAAATAGCCCGATCGGCCGGCGCGTGCCTCTTTGGAAAGATCGGAATTGTTCATGTCATACTCCTAAACTCAGATAGCGCCGGCGATGATCGTGTTGAGGCCGAGTTCGCCGATTGCGGCAACCGTTGCGGAAGAAGCGGTGGCCTCGAAGATCGCATGCGTGCAGGCCGAGGCAGCAAAAGTCGGAAAGGGCGCCTGTGTGAGAAGCTTGTCGTCGGTGAGCGCCACGGCCACCTCTCGCGCACGCAGGGCAACCTGGCGCTTGAACTCGGCCTCCTCCAACGAATGCGCCGAGGCACCAGCCGTCAGATCGAACCCGCAGACGCCAATGAAGGCGAGATCGGGCGAAATCGCCGCCAGATCTCGCAAGGCAGCCGCTCCGAGAGCCGCGCCGAGCCCGATGTCGACCACGCCTCCAATCTGGATCAGCCGCCACGATGGACGATCAAGAGCGAAGGCTGCAACGGCGGGCGCATTGGTGACCAGCGTGATCGGCGTGTCGGCCGGCAACGCGGCGACAATGGCCAGATTGGTCGTACCTGCATCTATGAAGACTACGGAGCCAGGCTCGACAAGCCGCGCCGCCGCCTGAGCAAGCAGTCGCTTGCGATCCGGCATCTGCACCCGCCGCTGCTGATGCGTGCCCGTGCGGGGGGCTGCCGGCAGCGCGCCGCCATAAACCCGCTGACACCGGCCGTCTGCAGCCAATTCCCGCAGATCACGACGGATCGTGTCGACGGAAACCTCGAATTCGCTGGCGAGATGAGCAGCAAAAACCCGCCCCTCATTGCGCAGTTTCGCCTCTATAAGGGCAAGGCGTTCCTCATGAAGCATGTCACGATCAGGCATGAAACTCTCCAAATCAGGAAAAAACGTGCAAGATCGTGCATGATTTGTCAAGCTGCCGGCTGGAGCGGCTCATTTCACGTGAATCATCGTGTGCCTGTCGGCCACCGCCAGCAGACGGCGCATGTCTCGTTCCGTCACCGCGATACAGCCTTCCGTTGGCTTGTAGCCCCGCCGAGCCAGATGCAGGAAGATCGCCGAACCCGCTCCACGACGACGCGACGAGATGTTCCAGTCCATGACGATCACGATGTTATAGAGCCGGTCTGCGCGGCACATCGTTTCATGGCTTTCCTTGAGCGGCAGCCGCGAGAGACGGTTATAGGAGGCACTTTTCGGATCGTCGCACCAGACCATCGTCTTGCGGGATGGCAGCAAGGGCAACCGGGTGAAGGGCCGCGCAATCCGGTCGCTGCGCCAGAAACCGTAAAGCAGGCGAAGAGCGGCGCGCGGCGTATGTCCGTCCCCCTCGCGCTTGAGCATGCCGACGCCCGAGCGTCCCAGCGCGCACTTCAAGGTCAGCGGCCCGACCTTGAGATATCCCTGCCGGTGATCCCGCGCCGACGGTCTGACTTCGAATGACTGCATGCCGGTGCTTCACGACCTCTTGCCTTGCCCGTGATCGACAACCTGCCTATTTGCGCGGCATTGGAAATCGGATGGGCAATTGTTTTCATTTCTGCGCCGATGATTTAGAAACCTGTTCATGTTTGATGCAAGGGCTTTTGGCTGATGGGCACCCGGACGATTTTGCTGGTGGATGACGACGACGACCTGCGCGAGATGCTGGTCGAGCAACTGGGCCTCTACGAGGAGTTCCATGTCCTGCAGGAAAAGACCGCCACGAAGGGCGTTCAGGCCGCACGCAACAACCCGGTCGACCTCCTGATCATGGATGTCGGCCTGCCTGACATGGACGGGCGCGAGGCGGTCAAGCTCCTGCGTCGCGGCGGTTTCAAGGCGCCGATCATCATGCTGACGGGACACGACACCGATTCCGACACGATCCTCGGTCTCGAGGCCGGGGCGAACGACTACGTCACCAAGCCGTTCCGCTTCGCGGTGCTTCTGGCACGCATGCGCGCGCAGCTGCGCCAGCACGAACAGAGTGAAGACGCCACCTTTGCCGTCGGACCCTACACGTTCAAGCCGAGCCAGAAGCTGCTGGTCGACCAGGCCGGGCAGAAGATCCGCCTGACTGAAAAGGAAGCCGCTATCATCCGCTATCTCTATCGTGCCGGACAGAAAGTGGTGACCCGCGATGTTCTTCTCGAGGAGGTCTGGGGCTACAATTCCGGCGTGACGACCCACACGCTGGAAACCCATGTCTATCGCCTGCGCCAGAAAATCGAGCGTGATCCTTCCAATGCCGAAATCCTGGTCACCGAAAATGGCGGCTACAAGATCATCCCCTGAGGACAGAGACCTTCAATGTCGCTGAAGAACGATATCGACCTGCTATCGCGCGTGCCGCTCTTTCGCGGCATGAACGATGAGCAATTGCGCCTGCTGGCTTTCGGAGCCGACAAGCGGCAATTGACGCGCGGTCACACGCTCTTCACGCCGGGAACCCGCGTTTCCACCGCCTTCGTCGTCTCTTCCGGCACGATCGGCCTTGCTGTCCCGACCCGGCAGGGAAACCGCCGCATTGAAGATGCCGGTCCCGGCTCGCTTCTGTGCGAACTGGCCCTCATCAGCGAGCATGAATGCAGCCTGACGGCGGTCGCGGTCGAAGATTGCGAAGTGCTACAGGTCACCCGCTCGCTCTTTTCGCGGTTGATGGAAGAATTTCCGCAGGTCGCAGTCGTTCTCGACCAGCGCATTCGCGACAATCTCAACCGGATGATTGGCGAGTTGAGCCGGATCGAGCAGAAATTTTCCTGAAACGGGTGGCAGTTTGGAAAACTTCCACCGCGCCGCGCATTGAAGAAAAACTTCTCCTTTGGATTCAGCGCGCCACGGTATTTGCCTCCCATTATATTTGCCTGGACTCTGAGGCGAGCAGCTTAGCTCTTAACCATTTTCAAACGATTCAAGTCACCTTGCCTTTTAGGCGCAAAATTGCCATTTTTCTACATCACGGCAAAACTGCAATACCCTTGCGGGTGGCTGCGGAATCGGGGGAGCCTGCACGTCAGGCAAGAATGGCCGGAGGGCGGACATCCCCGCCTGGCCGGCATAAGGCGTTGTAATTATGCGTCGTCCTGCGCTTCTTCACCCATCATTCAGATTCGCTCGATTAGGTGTGTCCCTCGCGATGCCCTATTTCCGACGGCTGCAGACGGTAAGGGCTTGCGGGCAAATGAGCGGCAATGCCGCACAATGACGGAAGCGATCTTGGACACGACAACTCTTCAGAACACGCCGCGCCGGACGAAATCGGAAACCGAGACCCGACGGATCGAGCACAATAACGCCATTCGCGCGGAGTATCTGCCGATTGACGGGCTTGCCAAGTGCGGCGAGCGGCTCGCAACCGGCGAGATCAACACGCTTCCTGTCTTCGAACCCTTCGACTTCTTTGCGCGCAACAAGGAAAACGAACGCGAAATCCTGCGCGTCTACCGCTCCGCCGCCCGCGATGTCGAAAATGGCGCCTCCATCACGCCGGCCGCCGAGTGGCTGCTCGACAACCACTACATCATCGAAGAAGCGATCCAGGAAGTCCGCCGCGACTTCCCCAAGCGCTACTATCGCGAACTGGCCCTGATGCGCCTGGCTGGCAACGTGGAAATTCCGCGCACGCTGGCGCTTGCGTGGCTCTATGTCGCCCACACGCATTCCACCGTATCCCGCGAAACGCTGACCGCTCTCGTCCAGGGCTTCCAGACATTCGAGACTTTCTCCATCGGCGAACTCTGGGCGATTCCGTCCATGGTTCGTTTCGTGCTCGTTGAAAACCTCGCGCGCATATCCACTCGCGTGGAAAACTCGCGCCGCATGCGCAAATGGGCCAATGACGAGGCCGATCAGCTTCTGCGCATCAAGGACCCGACGCGCCTTGCGGAAAAGCTGAAGACGCTGGAAGAGCCGGCCCGCGACAACACCTTTGCCGCCCAGTTCCTCTATCGCCTGCGTGATGGCAGCCACACGTCCGGCATGGCAATCGCCTGGCTGGAATCCGAGCTGGAAAAGCGTGGCAGCGACGGCGAGGAAGTGATCGTCAACGAGCACAATCGCCTGTCCTCGGGCAACGCGACGATGAGCAGCATCATCCGCTCGTTGCGCGAGATCGACGACGGCGAATGGCCCGTCTGGGTCGAAAGCGTCAGCAAGGTCGACAAGCTTCTGGGCGACGGAACCGACTATCACGACCTCGATTTCGGCTCGCGCAACCAGTATCGCGACACGATCGAGGAACTGGCAAAGCGTTCGAGCTTCTCAGAAATCGAAATAGCCGGCAAGGCGATGGAACTCGCAGGCAGCCACAATGCCAATGTCGGCGAATTCCTGGCCGGCAAGCGCATCACCGAACTCAAGGAGGCCATCGGGTACAGCAATACGGTGCTCGACTACGGTCGCATCTGGCTCCGCAAGCTCGACTGGCTGGCGATCGCCGTCCCGGTGAGCGTCCTCACTCTGCTCGTGATGGCCTTCATGGCGTGGTTCCTGACCCATGCCGGCGTGCCTTACGAGCACATCCTGCCGCTTGCCGTGCTCTTCGCACTTCCCTCTTCGGAAGGCGCGATCGGTCTCTTCAACACACTTTCGTCCTTCGTTCTGACCCCGTCACGCCTGACCGGTTACGAATACAAGGACGGCATCCCGGCCGAGGAGAGGACGCTGCTCGTCGTCCCCTGCATGATCACAAGCCGTGATACGGTGGACGAACTCGTCCGCAATCTCGAGGTCCACTACCTCGCCAATCCGCATGGCGAAATCTATTTCGCGCTGCTCTCCGATTGGGGCGACGCCCAGAAGGAAGAAACGCAGGCGGATATCGACGTTTTGAACTACGCCAAGAGCGAAGTGGCCAAGCTCGCCGCCCGCTATGCCTATGACGGCCGCAACCGATTCATGCTGCTGCATCGCCGCCGCCAATACAATCCTGCTGAAGGCTGCTGGATGGGCTGGGAGCGCAAGCGCGGCAAGCTGCATGAACTGAACCTGCTGCTGCGCGGCGACCACGACACCAGCTTCATGACCGGCGCCAACCAGGTGCCGGAAGGCGTGCAGTATGTCGTGACGCTCGACGCCGACACGCGCCTGATGCGCGACGCCGTCACCAAGCTGGTCGGCAAGATCGCCCACCCGATCAACAAGCCGGTCATCGACCCGAAGACCCGCCGCGTTACGCAGGGCTACGGCATCCTGCAGCCGCGCGTCACGCCCTCGCTGACCACGGGCAAGGAAGCCTCCGCCTTCCAGCGCATCTTCTCCGCCAATCGCGGCATCGACCCTTACGTCTTCACCGTCTCCGACGTCTATCAGGACCTGACCGGCGAAGGCACCTTTACCGGCAAGGGCCTCTACCACGTCGACGCCTTCGAGGCCGCCATTAAGGGCCGCATCGAGGAAAACCGCGTTCTCAGCCACGACCTTCTCGAAGGCTCGCTGTCGCGTTGCGCGCTCGTCACCGACGTGGAACTCGTTGAAGACTTCCCGACCCGCTACGAGGTCGAAAGCTCGCGCCAGCATCGCTGGGCGCGCGGCGACTGGCAGCTCCTGCCCTACATCTTCGACCCGCGCTCGGGCATGAACGGCCTTGCCCGCTGGAAGATGCTCGACAACCTGCGCCGCTCTCTGACCCCGGCCGCATGGACGCTCGCCGCCGTCTGGGGCTGGCTGCTGATGACGCCGATGTATGCCGTTCTCTGGCAAATCGCGCTCATCCTGACGCTGACCATCTCGCCGACGCTGTCGCTGCTCTCCATCGTCATGCCGCGCCGCACGGACATCGTCATGCGCGGGCATTTCCAGCGCCTGTCGGATGAAATTCGCTCCGCCTCCGCCATGGTGGCGCTGCGCGCGACTTTCATTGCGCACAACGCCTATCTGATGACGGACGCGATCATCCGCGCGCTTTATCGCTCGCTGGTCTCCGGCAAGCTGCTTCTGGAATGGCGCACCGCCGCACAGGTGCAGAGCGGCGCGCAGGGCGACGTTCACGCCTATTATCGCTCCATGTGGCAGGCCCCGGTTCTGGCAGCCCTCGCCCTCGGCTTTGCGGGAACGAAGGGCATTTACCACGTCTATGCCGGCCTCCCGCTCGGCATCGCCTGGATGCTCTCCCCCTATATCGCCTGGCGCGTCAGCCAGTCGGCGGAAACCGAGGACAGGCTGGAAACGCCGGCCGACATCGTTCAGGGCCTGCGCCTGATCGCACGCCGCACGTGGCGCTACTTCGAAACTTTCGTCACGCCGCAGCAGAACTTCCTGCCACCGGACAATTTCCAGGAAACGCCAAACCCGGTCGTAGCCGCCCGCACATCGCCGACCAATATCGGCGTCTATCTTCTTTCGGTCGTCTCTGCCCGTGACTTCGGCTGGATCGGCTTCGAGGAAACCGTCAGCCGCCTTGAGCAGACGGTTGCGACGGTCGAGCGGATGGAGAAATACCGCGGTCATCTGTACAACTGGTACTACACGGAAACGCTTGAGACGCTCGGGCCCCGTTATATTTCGGCGGTTGACAGCGGAAACCTGGCCGGCCACCTGATCGCCGTCTCCTCGCAGTGCCGTGACTGGGCGGAAGCTCCGTCTGCACATCTCCAATCGAGCCTCGACGGCATTGCCGATGCCGTGTTGATCTTCCAGGAAGCGCTCACCGAACTGCCGGATGACCGCAAGACGGTCCGCCCCTTGCGCAAACGCATCAAGGAGCTCTCTGCCGGCTTCATGAAGACGCTGAATGAGGCTCGTAGCGAAAACGAGCCGGCCACGATCCACATCACCGGCCTCGCCGAACTGGCAGAAGACCTCGAAAAGCTTTCCGCCAATCTCGACCATGAGATCGGCTCGGAAAAGAGTGCCGAGGTCGCATGGTGGGCGACGGCGCTGTCGCGCACCTGTCAGGCGCATGTCGCCGACAGCGAGTTCGACTTCGCGATGATCGACGCGTTGCGGAAACGCCTCGAAGTGCTCCGGGATACGTCGCGCTCGCTCGCCTTCGCCATGGATTTCCGCTTCCTGTTCCGTCCGGAACGCCGGTTGCTTTCCATCGGCTATCGCGTCGATTCCAATGAGCTCGATGAGGCCTGCTACGACCTCCTGGCTTCGGAAGCCCGCCTGACAAGCCTCTTCGCCGTCGCCAAGGGCGATCTGCCGACGGAGCATTGGTTCAAGCTCGGCCGTCAGGTCGTGCCGGTGGGATCGCGCGGTGCGCTGGTCTCCTGGTCCGGTTCGATGTTCGAATATCTGATGCCGCCGCTCGTCATGCAGGAGCGGCAGGGCGGTGTGCTGAACCAGACGTCGAACCTTGTCGTCAAGGAACAGATGAACCATGCCCGCCGTCTCGGCGGCATCCCGTGGGGCATTTCGGAAGCGGCCTTCAACGCCCGCGACCATGAACTGACCTATCAGTATACCAATTTCGGCGTGCCGACCCTGGGCCTCAAGCGCGGCCTCGGCCAGAATGCCGTGATCGCGCCCTATGCCTCCCTGCTTGCCAGCCAGTATGCGCCGGTCGAAGCGTTTGAAAACCTGCAGCGCCTGCGCAAGCTCGGCGCGCTCGGCCGCTACGGCTTCCATGATGCGGTCGATTTCACCCCGACGCGCGTTCCCGAGGGGCAGACCTGCGCGGTGGTCTACAATTACATGGCCCACCACCATGGCATGTCGATTGCCGCCGTCGCCAACGTCGCCTTCAACGGTCACCTGCGAGAACTCTTCCACTCTGACCCGGTGATCGAGGCGGCCGAACTCCTGCTGCAGGAAAAGGCCCCGCGCGAAATCCCGGTCATGAGCGCCAAGCACGAAGCCAACCAGCCCGGCAACAATGTTGGTGACAACCTGCCGCGCCCGGAAATCCGGACCATCGAGAATCCGGAAGTCAAGGATCGCCAGACCGTCTTCCTGTCGAATGGCCACTACTCCGTCATGCTGACGACCGGTGGCGCGGGCTATTCGCGCTGGAACGGTCAGACCGTCGCCCGCTGGAAACCCGATCCCACGGAAGACCGCCACGGCACCTTCATCTTCCTGCGCGACATGGACTCGGGCGAATGGTGGTCCTCCACCGTCGAGCCGCGCCGCGCCAAGGGCGAAGTCAACAAGGTCATCTTCGGCGACGACCGCGCGGAATTCTACAAGACCGTCGGAACGCTGATGAGCCACGTGGAGGTTATCACCGGCACCGAACACGATGCCGAAGGCCGCCGCATCACCATCACCAATCTCGGCCATGAAGACCGCCACATCGAGCTGACCTCGTATCTCGAGCCTGTGATCTCGACCGACGAGGCGGATATTGCCCATCCGCTCTTCTCGAAAATGTTCATCCGCACCGAAATCGGCCGCCGCGGCGATGTGATCCGCGCCTGGCGCAACAAGCGGACGCCGAGCGATCCGGGCACCCATATCGCCCATCTGATTGCTGATCCGACCGGCGAAACGCGTCCGACCGAGTTCGAGACGAGCCGTCGCAATTTCATTGGCCGCGGCCGGTCCCTCTCCGACGCCACCGCCTTCGACGCGGGTGCCACGCTTTCCGGCACGGACGGCTATACGCTCGATCCAATCCTGTCGCTTCGTCGTGTCGTGCGCATCCCGGCGGGCAAGAAGGTCAGCGCCATCTTCTGGACGATTGCCGCACCCAATCGCGACATGATCGACCAGGCCATCGAGCGTTACCGCCACCCCGACGCATTCGGCCACGAATACATCCACTCGTGGACGCGAAGCCAGGTGCAGATGCGCCATGTGGGCGCATCGCCCCAGGAGGCAACCGCCTTCCAGATCCTTGGCCGCTATCTGGTCTATCCCGAAACGCTGCTGCGCGCCGATGCCGGCTCGGCCGAGGCCATGGCCGCGTCGCAGACGGCACTCTGGCCGCTGGCGATCTCCGGCGACTTCCCGATCTTCATGCTCCGGATCAACGACGACGTCGATCTCAATGTCGCCTGGGGCGCGCTCCGCGCCCAGGAATATCTGCGTTCGCGCGGCGTGACCGCCGATCTGGTCATCGTCAACGAACGGGCTACATCCTATGCGCAAGACATGCAGCACACGCTGGATTCCATGTGCGAGAACGCGCGCCTGCGAGGCCAGTCCGACGGCCCGCGCCAGCACATCTTTGCCGTGCGACGCGATCTGATGGACGATGCCACCTGGGCCTCGCTGCTCGCCTCATCCCGCGCGGTCTTCCACGCCCGCAATGGCGCGATTTCCGAGCAGATCGCTCGAACCGTCTCGCTCTTCGAGAATCGAGTTCTCGAAGCACCGCCGGAAGCGCCGCGCTATCGTTCCAAGGCGATCAAGGAAGCCGGCACCCTGTCCGGAGATGGCCTGGAATTCTGGAATGGCTATGGTGGCTTCTCCGCCCAGGGCGACGAATACGTCATCCGTCTCCGCGGCGGCGAATCCACCCCGCATCCGTGGATCAACGTGATTGCCGAAAACGACTTCGGCTTCCACGTTGCGGCGGAAGGCGGTGGCTACACCTGGAGCAAGAACTCCCGCGACTATCCGCTGACGACCTGGTCGAACGACCCCGTCATCGACCGGCCGAGCGAGACCTTCTATATTACAGACCTCAACAGCGGTGCGGTCCTCACCCCGTTCGCCGCCTTGAGCGAGCGAGAGTCGGTGGAGTTCGAAACCCGTCACGGCTTTGGCTACTCGACATTCCGCAGCGTGCAGGAACAGGTCGGGATCGAACTCAGCCAGACTCTTCTTCCGGGCAGGCCGGTGAAACTCTCGCGCCTGACGCTTTCCAACAAGGGCTCGATTGCGCGCAGTTTCCGCATCTACGGCTATGTCGAGTGGATGCTGGGCAACAATCCGAACAGGACGGCCCCCTTCGTTGCCTGCAAGGCAGCGGCGAACAAGCAAGTTCTCTTTGCCTCCAACCCCTATAGCATCACGCATTCCGGCCGTACGGCCTTCTTCGCGGTCAACGCCGATGTGTCCAGCGCCACGGCTTCGCGCGGCGAGTTCATCGGACGGTGGGGCGACATCCGACGCCCGGGCTCCGTCACGGCAGCAAGAGACCTGTCGGGCCAGATGGACCATGACGGCGACCCGTGCGCGGCGCTATCGCTGGACATCATCCTTCAGCCGGGCGATTCGCGTGAATTCACCTTCATGCTCGGCGACGGTGACAATGATGCCGCCGCGGAAGCCCTGTCTGCGGAGGCGATCGCTGCCGATTTCAACAGCGCGCTCGAAGCCAACAGGACGCGCTGGAGCAAGTTCCTCGGCAAGGTCCATATCGAAACGCCGGACCGTGCCCTCAACCACTTGCTGAACGGCTGGCTGCCCTACCAGATGCTCTCCTGCCGCATCACGGCGCGGGCAGCCTTCTATCAGGCCAGCGGGGCCTTCGGGTTCCGCGACCAGTTGCAGGATTCGCTTGCGCTGCTGCTGCATGATCCGTCGATCGCGCGTCGCCAGATCCTGACGGCGGCGGGCCGGCAATTCGTGGAAGGCGACGTGCAGCACTGGTGGCTGCCGGAAACCGGCGCGGGGGTTCGAACGCATATTTCGGACGACGTCGTCTGGCTCGCCTATGCGGTCGACCAGTATGCGGCCGCGACCGGTGATACCGCGATCCTGGATGAAGACGTGCCCTTCATCGCCGGACCGCTGCTGGCAGAGAACGTGCATGACGCCTTCTTCCGTCCGGAAGCCTCCGAACGGACTGCGAGCATCTACGAGCACGCCGCCATGGGCCTCGATTTGGCGCTGACGCGGACCGGGCCTCACGGCCTGCCATTGATCCTCGGCGGCGACTGGAACGACGGCATGAATCGTGTGGGTATTGCGGGTCGCGGCGAAAGCGTCTGGCTCGCCTGGATCCTTGCAGGCACCCTCTCGCGCTTCATCCCAGTCGCGGAAAACCGGGGTGACCAGACGCGCGCCAACAATTGGCGCACGCATCTGGAGCGCCTGCGCGACGCAATCGAAACGGCAGGGTGGGACGGTCATTATTATCGTCGCGCCTATTACGACGACGGCACGCCGCTGGGTTCTGCTGAGAGTGACGAGAACCGTATCGATTCGATTGCACAGTCGTGGAGTGTTCTCTCCGGCCAGGGCAATCCGGACCGCAGCAAGCAGGCCCTCGACGCCGCGCTCAATAACCTGCTGGAGCACGACGCCGGTATCCTGCGTCTCTTCAACCCGCCCTATGCGACAACGGACAAGGACCCGGGCTATATCCGCGCCTATCCGCCGGGAATTCGCGAAAATGGCGGCCAGTATACGCATGCAGGTGCGTGGCTGGCGCTGGCACTGGCAAAATCAGGCCGGCCGGATGACGCGATGCAGTGCCTCGATTGCCTGCTGCCGATACGTCATTCGATGGATCGCGAAGCAGCCGAGCTTTACCGCACGGAACCTTATGCGGTCGCCGCCGACATCTATGGCGAGGGCACATTGCGCGGCCAGGGCGGCTGGAGCTGGTATACAGGCTCGGCCGGCTGGATCTATCGCAGCGTCGTCGAAGGCCTCCTCGGCATCGAGCGTAAAGGCGGCGAGATTGTCGCCAATCCGGCGTTGCCGACGGGCTGGAACAGCGTCACGGCACGGATCGAACTGCCGGGCAAGACGATTGAGGTCAAGTCGACCCGTGGAGCCGCCGGCCAGATCGAGACGAGCGTGAACGGCAAAAAGGGCCGCACGCCGGCCTGAACAGGAAGAATGGAAGCCGGGGTGCGCAGCAGGCGCCCTCCCCTTTCCACGACCAGAACAGGAAGAGCCGCTGCGTCGAATCGATGCAGCGGCTCTTTCAGTTGACCATGCCGTCACGGATTTCGGGTCGCGCCCGGTGCGATGCCGTCGAGGCCATATCGGAAAGCTGCTGCCGGACATGAGTGAAATCGTTTCAGCCTTTCATGGAAACACTGAAACGATCTAGCTCTTTGTTATTACGCAATTCCGAGCGCGAAACCGGTTTCCACTTTCGCAGGAATCGCTCCAACCCGGAGAGTGGAAAAAGCCTGCACACCCGCGCACGGGTGACAGGCCTTTCATGTCATTCCGCGGCCGGATGCGCGCTCTTCACCAGATCATCGGTCAGAATACCGGAAGCGCGCAGCAAGGCGGCAAAGCGGCCGTTGCTGTGGCTCAGGTAGTCGAAGGAGCCCTGCTCTGCGATCCGCCCGTGGTCGAGGAACACAACGAGATCGGCATCGCGAACGGTCGACAGCCGATGCGCGATGATGAAAGTCGTGCGGTTGGCACGAAGGCGGTCGATCGCGGTCTTGATGCGTGCCTCCGTTTCAACGTCCAGCGCCGATGTCGCCTCATCGAGAACGAGAATGGGCGCGTCCTTCAGGATGGCGCGCGCCAGCGCGATACGCTGGCGTTCGCCGCCGGAGAGCCGATTTCCACGGTCGCCGACAACGGTGTCGTAACCGGCCAACCGGCTCTCGATGAAATCATCAGCCGAGGCCGCGCGTGCAGCTTCGATCACATCATCCGTCGTCGCGTCCTCGCGGCCGATGCGAATATTCTCCGAGATCGACCGGTTGAGAAGACCCGAATCCTGGAAAACAGTCGCAATGGCACGCCGCAGGGATTTGCGGGTGACCTTGGTGATATTGACCCCGTCAATGAGGATTTCTCCCTGTTGCGGATCATAGACGCGCTGCAGCAGGTTGATCAGCGTGGTCTTGCCGGCACCCGTGGGGCCGACAATGGCGACAGTCTGCCCGGCTTCCACGGTAAACGAGACGTCGCGCACGCCTTGCGTGGTATTGGCGAAATCGAAGGACACATTGCGGAACTCGACACGTCCTGCCACATGGCCGAGATCCTCGGCCTCCACCGACTCCTCGCGATCGCGGACCGAATCCTCGAGCTTGTAGAATTCCTCCAGCTTTGCCCGCGCCTCGAAAATCTGGCTCGCAAAGCCCTTGATCTGATCGAGCCGGGAGATCAGCAAGTTGGCAAAGCCGATGAAGGCGATCACATCGCCGACCTTGATCTCACCGCTCTTCACCATGATCGAGCCGAGGATCAGAATGGCCATCATCGAAATGGTCGAGGCTATCCTGTTGAGTGCGCTTGCCAGCGCCCACCAGTCGAGAACCGGAAACTGTGCAGAAAGCAGCCGCCCGGTATATTCCTTCAGCGCCTGCGTCTCGCGCTCAATTCGGTTGTAGCTGTGCAGCACCGGCACGTTGCTGATCGTATCGCTGACATGCGAGAAGACCTGATGATAGTGTTCCTCGACGGCAGCCTGGCCCTCGCGCGTCCGGTTCATCACCACCTGGCCGGTCAGCCAGTAGAGAACCCCGAGCAGCAGAAGCACGATCGAAAGCCGAACATCCATCGAAAGCGCGGCCGGCACCAGCAGCACCAGCGCCACGGCGGTGGAAAGATGCGTGCGCATGAATTCGAGCCAGAGGCCGAACAGCGTCTCGCAGGCTCGAAGCAGCGTGTGGAGGACGTTCGAGGTACCGCGCTGGCTATGCCAAGCCAGCGGCATCGAAATGATCCGCGAAAAGGCCTCGGCAAGCAGCCCGGACCGGCGGGAATGGGCCAGCCTGTCAGCTTCGCGCGCGACAAGAACGAAGGCAACCGTGTTGAAGATGCCCAGCCCCGCCCATGCAATCAGCACCGGCAGCGAATTCGCGCCAGACGACATGGCATCGATAATGCGACCGAAAAGAATCGGCTCGGCAATGGCGACGAGCGCGAGCACGATATTGCTGACGACGACGATCGAAACTCTCAATCGCTCCTCGGTGAGATATCGAAGCGCTCTGAGATAAACCTTGGTAAGCGACACTTGGCGTCTGCCCTTTCCCTGTATTTTCCGGACCGACGCTCGGAGATTCCGGCCTCGACACGGCAAGACTTTCATGACGCAAGTTGCGGCAAGAACCAGCGACAACAACCGGCGATCTCGCGACGGCGTCAGCAAGACCAAGCCTGACCGGCGTCGATGCAACAACTGCGCGATACCTCAAGATAGTCACGACAGATGAACAGAACCTGAGCGACATATTCGCCGCATCAACAAAGGCAATGCGGTGTTGCGACTTTCAGGGGCTATTCGGTCCACACCTTTCGCATGACCTGATTGTCCGAACCATCATCGGAAACGTCGATGGAGGAACGGTATTTCTCTCTAGCGGAATTACAGCAAATTTGCGAACCGGTTCGCGCCCGAATCGATCGGTAGGTTACCCGGCTCAGGGTCAGGGCGGGAGCCTGAGCCAAGGAATTCACCTCTTCCGGCAAAGGCGGGATTCAGATCGCCGCATCGAGCCGTCGCCGATTGATTGTGGAACTTGAAATTGCAGGAAAATCATAAGGAAGCCTTCTTGACAGAGAGTATGTTTGCCATTCATAAATCATCTAAGATATTGAGTTTATATATGTTTCCATATGTCGTTTGAGGGAGGTCTCATCGGGGCCACCTCTTTAGCGTAACGTAATGGAAATGCTCTAATAAACAGCGATCGCTGGCGCATGCTCGATATCACACGTGTTTACCGGCCGAAGCTTTTTCAGCGGTCGGGTGATTGGGTGACGGAATGAGTATCAATGCGATCGTGCAGTTCCTCGTCATGGGCCGGGAACACGAAAACCCGAAGACATTGATCGCCGATTTCGAGCACTTGCTGAAACAGTATCGCTTCCAATTTTATGGCGTGCTCATTCAGCCCCGTCCCCACCAGGACCCGATGACGCTCGTTCTGGCCGGCAAGTGGCCTCAGAAATGGCCTGAGACCTACATTGCCAACCGCTTTGTCCTCGTTGATCCGACGATACGCTACCTCGGACGGGCCGCCGGCGCCTTTCGCTGGAAGGACGCCAGAAGAGCGCTGAAATCCGATCCGCAGAAGCGACGAATGGATCAGATGTTCAAGGAAGCCGCGAAATTCGGCCTTGAGGATGGCTATATCTTTCCCATTCATGGCCGTCAGGGCCTGATGGGCAACATGACGCTCGGCGGACTTCCCGTCGAACTGACGCCTGTGGAAGTGTCTCTTTTCGAACAGGTCGCGAAGCTCATGTTCATGGAACTCTCGCGTTTCAGGGCCAGAGAGCAGCAATCCGACGAGACCGAGGAAGCCCCGCCCGAAATCAAGTTGACGCGGCGTGAGCTGGAAGTCCTGCATTTTCTGGCCGAAGGCATGACCTCGCAGGAAATCGGAAAGGTCTTGAACCTCTCCAGCCATACTGTCGACTGGTACATGAACGGCATTCAGGAGAAGCTGGAGGCGCGAAATCGCCAGCATGTTGTCGCATTGGCATTCCGCCAAGGCCTGGTCTCCTGAGTTAAGCTATCCCCGCAAAAGAGTCTCGTTGAACTTCGTCTCGCGAGACGCTAACAATTTGTTAGCGGGTGCAGCATGGGAGCTGCCAAAAATGGGGGAAGACCTTGACGATTTCCAAAATTCTCGTCGCAAACCGTTCTGAAATCGCAATTCGCGTTTTCCGCGCTGCAAACGAACTCGGCATCAAGACCGTGGCGATCTGGGCGGAAGAAGACAAACTGGCGCTTCACCGCTTCAAGGCGGACGAGAGCTATCAGGTCGGCCGAGGCCCCCATCTGGAGCGCGATCTCGGTCCGATCGAAAGCTATCTTTCGATCGACGAAATTATCCGCGTGGCCAAGCTTTCAGGCGCCGACGCCATCCACCCCGGCTACGGCCTGCTTTCTGAAAGTCCGGAATTCGCCGAGGCCTGCGCCGAAAACGGCATTATATTCATCGGCCCCAAGCCGGAAACCATGCGCCAGCTCGGCAACAAGGTCGCCGCCCGCAACCTGGCGATTTCCATCGGCGTTCCGGTTGTCCCGGCCACCGACCCGCTGCCGGACAATGACGAGGAAATCAAACGGCTCGCCGAAGAGATCGGCTACCCGGTCATGCTCAAGGCATCCTGGGGCGGTGGCGGCCGCGGTATGCGCGCCATCCGCGACCCCAAGGAACTGCTGCGCGAAGTCAACGAAGGCAAGCGCGAAGCCAAGGCCGCCTTCGGCAAGGACGAGGTCTATCTGGAAAAGCTCGTCGAACGCGCCCGCCACGTCGAAAGCCAGGTTCTCGGCGACACGCATGGCAATGTCGTCCATCTTTTCGAGCGCGACTGCTCAATCCAGCGGCGTAACCAGAAGGTCGTCGAACGCGCCCCGGCACCCTATCTGACGGCCGAACAGCGCGCGGAGCTCGCCTCCTATTCGCTGCGCATCGCCGAAGCCACGAACTATATCGGCGCCGGCACGGTCGAATATCTGATGGATGCCGATACCGGCAAATTCTACTTCATCGAAGTCAACCCGCGCATTCAGGTCGAGCATACCGTGACCGAACAGGTGACGGGCATCGATATCGTCAAGGCACAGATCCACATTCTGGACGGCTTTGCCATCGGCACGCCGGAATCGGGCGTGCCTGCGCAGGAAAACATTCGCCTCAACGGTCATGCCCTCCAGTGCCGCATCACCACGGAAGACCCGGAACAGAACTTCATTCCGGACTATGGCCGAATCACCGCCTATCGCGGCGCAACGGGCTTCGGCATTCGTCTGGACGGCGGTACGGCCTATTCGGGCGCAGTCATCACCCGCTATTACGATCCGCTGCTGGAAAAGGTGACCGCCTGGGCGCCGAACCCGGAAGAAGCAATTCACCGCATGGAGCGCGCGCTACGCGAGTTCCGTATTCGCGGTGTGGCCACCAACCTCACCTTCCTCGAAGCCATCATCGGCCACCCGAAATTCCGCGACAACAGCTATACGACGCGCTTCATCGACACGACGCCGGAACTCTTCCAGCAGGTCAAGCGTCAGGACCGCGCCACCAAGCTGCTGACCTATCTTGCCGACGTGACCGTCAACGGACACCCGGAAGCCAAGGGCCGCGCCCGCCCGCCGGAAGATGCCGCAGCCCCCATCCTGCCCTTCATAGACGGCGCTGTCCCGGACGGCACGAAGCAGCTGCTCGACAAGCTCGGTCCGAAGGCCTTCGGCGAATGGATGCGCGCAGAAAAGCGCGTGCTGATGACCGATACCACCATGCGCGACGGCCACCAGTCGCTGCTCGCCACCCGCATGCGCACCTATGACATTGCGCGCATTGCCGGCACCTATGCCCGTGCCCTGCCGAACCTTCTGTCGCTGGAATGCTGGGGCGGCGCGACCTTCGACGTCTCGATGCGCTTCCTCACCGAAGATCCTTGGGAGCGTCTGTCGCTCATCCGCGAAGGGGCGCCCAACCTGCTCCTCCAGATGCTGCTGCGCGGCGCCAACGGCGTGGGCTACAAGAACTATCCCGACAATGTGGTGAAGCACTTCGTCAAGCAGGCCTCCGCCGGCGGCATCGACCTCTTCCGCGTCTTCGACTGCTTGAACTGGGTCGAAAACATGCGCGTCTCGATGGACGCCGTCGCCGAAGAGAACAAGCTCTGCGAAGCTGCGATCTGCTACACGGGCGATATCCTGAGCTCGGCGCGTCCGAAATATGACCTGAAATACTATGTCGAGCTCGCTCGCGAGCTGGAGCGTGCTGGCGCACACATCATCGCACTCAAAGACATGGCCGGCCTCCTGAAGCCGGCAGCCGCCACCATGCTTTTCAAGGCGCTGCGCGAAGCAACCGACCTGCCGATCCACTTCCACACGCACGACACGTCCGGCATTGCCGCCGCGACCGTTCTGGCCGCGGTGGATGCTGGTGTCGATGCCGTCGATGCCGCCATGGATTCGCTGTCCGGCAATACCTCGCAGCCCTGCCTCGGCTCGATTGTCGAGGCGCTCAAGGGTGGCGAACGCGATCCGGGCCTCGACACGAGCTGGATCCGCCGCATCTCCTTCTACTGGGAAGCCGTGCGCAACCAGTATGCCGCCTTCGAAAGCGACCTCAAGGGTCCGGCTTCCGAAGTCTATCTCCACGAAATGCCGGGCGGCCAGTTCACCAATCTCAAGGAACAGGCCCGCTCGCTGGGTCTCGAAACCCGCTGGCATGAAGTGGCGCAGGCCTATGCCGACGCCAACCGCATGTTCGGCGACATCGTCA
This sequence comes from Ensifer adhaerens, assembly GCA_900215285.1. NCBI lineage: Bacteria > Pseudomonadati > Pseudomonadota > Alphaproteobacteria > Hyphomicrobiales > Rhizobiaceae > Ensifer > Ensifer adhaerens. The sequence goes on along the minus strand of OCMG01000004.1, from coordinate 1,077,805 downwards.
AGGTGACGCCCTCCTCCAAGGTCGTCGGCGACATGGCGCTCATGATGGTGAGCCAGGATCTCACAGTGGCGGATGTCGAGAATCCGGCCAAGGATGTTTCCTTCCCGGATTCGGTCGTCTCCATGCTCAAGGGTGATCTCGGTCAGCCTCCGGGCGGATGGCCGGAAGTTCTGCAGAAGAAGGCGCTGAAGGGCGATGCCGCCTATACGGTTCGCCCGGGCTCCCTGCTCGAAGACGCCGATTTGGCCGTCGAGCGGAAGGCGATCGAGGAGAAGCTGGAACGCGAGATCTCGGAATTCGAGTTCGCCTCCTATCTCATGTATCCGAAGGTCTTCACGGATTTCGCCGCCGCGTCTGAGCTCTACGGTCCGGTTTCGACGCTGCCGACACCAGCCTATTTCTACGGCCTGCCGGTCGGCGAGGAGCTGTTCGTCGATATCGAGAAGGGCAAGACTCTGGTCATCCTCAACCAGGCACAGGGCGCAACGGATGAAAAGGGGATGGTCACCGTCTTCTTCGAACTGAACGGCCAGCCGCGCCGCATCAAGGTGCCGGATCGCGTGCACGGCGCGTCCGGCGGCGCAATCCGTCGCAAGGCAGAAGCCGGTAATGCTGCCCATCTCGGCGCGCCGATGCCGGGCGTCATCTCGACGGTCGCCGTCTCCTCGGGCCAGACAGTCAAGGCCGGTGACGTGCTGCTGTCCATCGAAGCGATGAAGATGGAAACGGCGCTGCATGCGGAAAAGGACGGCACGATTGCCGAAGTTCTGGTCCGCACGGGCGACCAGATCGACGCCAAGGACCTGCTGATCGTTTACGGCGCCTGAGCCGAGACGGATTCGAACCAATCACGCCGCGGATCTCCGGATGCGCGGCGTTTTTTTGTCGTCATCTGCCACCAGAACAATAAAAAAAGCCGGCTCGAAAGCCGGCTTCTTAATCTTCAGCAGAGAGAAGCGCTTATGCGCTTTCCTTCGGCGTCAGAACCTGACGACCACGGTACATGCCGGTCTTCAGGTCGATGTGGTGCGGACGGCGAAGTTCGCCGGAATTCTTGTCTTCAACGTAGGTCGCAGCCTTCAGCGCATCGGCCGAACGGCGCATGCCGCGCTTGGACGGGGAAGTTTTTCTTTTCGGAACAGCCATTTAACGTACTCCAATGTGTCAGGCAAAGCTCTGTCACAGGCCGGTTTGAATGGCCGGATGGACATTGCCGATGTCGGAAATTGGCGCGCTTATACATAAAGCTGTGGACTTTGGCTAGACCCCGGAGCAATTTTTGTCGCCTTGCGGTCACACACCCCGTTCATGGATAGATGCAGCGCACATATTCGCCCGAGCGAGCGGCTCTGCGGGCAATGATACCCGCAATCGCCCGCATACCGCGCGAGGGCCGGTTGGGCACCCGAACATAGGGATTTGGCAGGGCCGCAGCCAGAAGCGCGGCCTGGCTCGCCGTAAGCTTCGCGGCGGGCACCTTGAAATAGGTCCGTGCAGCCGCCTCTATCCCGTAAATGCCCGGCCCCCATTCGGCAACGTTGAGATAGACTTCCATGATCCGCGCCTTCGACCAGACGAAATCCGTAGCGATGGCCAAAGGCAATTCCAGCCCCTTGCGTATGAAGGACCGACCGTTGAAGAGGTAGAGGTTCTTGACCGTCTGCATCGGGATCGTGCTCGCGCCACGCGTCTCCTCCCCCTTGAGCGCATCATCGATGACACCCTTCATCTGCACGAGATCGACACCATAGTGGCTACAGAACTGTCCATCCTCGGACATCATCACCGATTTCACCAGCACAGGCGCGATCTGGTCCAGATCCACCCAACGCCGGTCATAGCCCTTGAACAGCGCCAGATCGGACAGCATCAGCGTCGAAACAGGATGCATGAAGGGCGGCCAGTAAACGAGGATGAGCGCATAGGGCAAAAGCAGAATGACAAAAAGGATCCGCAGCACGCGAAGCCAGAGCGGGCCGCGCGGCCAGATCCAGTCGATCAGTCGCTTGCGGCCTCTCACCTCTGCCTCTTGGCGTTCGCTCTCGAGCGGTGCCGGGATTTCATCTTCCATCATCCCCATGCCAGATGAATAGCGCCTGACGTCGACCAAAGCCAGTGGTGGCGAAAATTTTGCAGCCGAACGGTGAACGCGCCATTGCCACGACGAAACCGAAGTGCAAATGAAAAGACATGACCGACCAAGACGCCAATTTCGATGAACGGCTGAGCAATGCCGCACATTCCGTGCAGGCAATGCTGACCACACTCCTCGACTCCGAGACGCTGTCCGAGGAGACCGCGCGCCCCGAGCGCCTGATGGCAGCAATGCGGCACGGCGTCCTGAACGGCGGCAAGCGTATGCGACCCTTCTTCGTTCTCGAGACGGCCAGGCTCTTCGACGGGCCCGCGCACGCCGCGCTGCGCGTCGCAGCGGCACTTGAATGCGTCCATTGCTATTCGCTGATCCATGACGATCTGCCAGCGATGGATAACGACGACACCCGCCGCGGCCAGCCGACCGTCCACAAGGCTTTTGATGACGCCACCGCCATCCTGGCCGGGGATGCGTTGCTGACCTATGCCTTTGACATCCTGGCCGACGAAGCGACCGAAATTGCCTCAACGGCGAAGGTAAAGCTGATGCTGAAGCTTGCCCGCGCCTCAGGCCTCGGCGGCATGGCGGGCGGACAGATGCTGGACCTTCAGGCAGAGACAAGCACACCGGACGAGACGGGCATTATCACGCTGCAGGCCATGAAGACGGGCGCGCTCATCCGATTTGCCTGCGAAGCAGGACCCATCCTCGCAGGCGCTTCGGAAAACGATCTGCGGAGGCTGACAGACTATGGGCGCAAGATCGGGCTTGCCTTCCAGCTGGCCGACGATCTTCTCGACCTCACCGCCGACAGCGCCACACTCGGCAAAGCCGCCGGCAAGGATGCCGCCAAGGGAAAAGGCACGCTGCCCGCACTCCATGGCATTGACTGGACCCGCACGCGCTTGGCCGCTCTTGTCGAGGAGGCCGAGGCCCTCTTGTCTCCCTACGGCGAAAAGGCGGCCGTGCTGAAAGCCGCCGCCCGCTTCGTCGCAAACCGGAAAAACTGATCCCCGGACACGGAACCCATGAGCAAATATTGGTCACCCATCGTCTCGACGCTGAAGCCCTATGTGGCGGGCGAGCAGCCACGCATTCCCAATCTGGTGAAGCTGAACACCAATGAGAACCCCTATGGCCCCTCGCCCAAGGCGCTGGAAGCGATCAGCCACGCCTCCGACGAGCGCCTGCGGCTTTATCCCGATCCGATCGCGCTGGAACTGCGGGAAGCCATTGCCCGACTGCACGGCGTGGATGCCGGCGAAGTCTTCGTTGGCAATGGCTCGGACGAGGTTCTGGCGCATACGTTCATGGGCCTCCTGAACCACGAAGGGCCGCTTCTCTATCCGGACATCACCTACAGCTTCTATCCGGTTTACAGCCAGCTTTACGGTATCGAAACGCGGCAGGTGCCTCTGGACGACGATTTCGGAATCCGGCTATCGGATTACGACCAGCCCTGCGGCGCGATCATCCTGCCCAACCCGAATGCCCCGACCGGCATCGCCCTGCCGTTTGCCGATATCGAGGCACTCGTTGCCGCCCATCCGGACCAGCCGGTGGTGATCGACGAGGCCTATGTCGATTTCGGCGGCAAGACTGCTGTACCGCTGACCCGCAAATATCCGAACCTGCTGGTCGTGCAGACCTTCTCCAAGTCTCGCTCGCTTGCCGGCATGCGCGTCGGCTTCGCCATCGGCCAGCGCCCGCTGATCGATGCGCTGGAACGCGTCAAGGACAGCTTCAATTCCTATCCACTCGACAAGCTCGCCCAGGTCGCCGCCAAGGCTGCCATTGAAGATGTGGAATGGTTCGAGACCTGCCGCGAACGCATCATCGCCAGCCGCACCCGGGTTATCTCGGGGCTGGAGCAGCGCGGCTTCCGCGTTCTGCCGTCGCTGGCCAATTTCGTCTTCGCCACCCATCCGGATTTCGCCGGCGCGGATCTGGCCACGAAACTCCGCGAGCGCGCTGTCCTCGTCCGCCATTTTGCCAAGCCGCGGATCGATCCCTTCCTTCGCATCTCGATCGGGACAGAAGAAGAATGCGACCGGCTTATTCACGCACTCGACGACATTCTCGCAGGTGGTTAACCATAGATAACTGTGGTTTCACGTGAATCACGCTTGACAGGAATTCATGAAAAAGGGGCCAAACGGCCCCTTTTTGCTGTCGATGTCTGCGTCACCGCAAAGATCAATGGCGGAAGTGCCGCATTCCTGTGAAGACCATGGCGACGCCCGCCTCGTCGGCAGCCGCAATTACGTCCGCATCCTTGATCGAGCCGCCCGGCTGGATCAGCGCCGTGGCACCGGCCGCGACCATGGAGAGCAAGCTGTCCGGGAAGGGCAGGAAGGCCTCGGAAGCGACCGCAGAACCCTTCGTCATCGGCTCGGCCCAACCGGCAGCCTTGGCGGCCTCTTCGGCCTTGATGGCGGCGATACGGGCGGAATCGATACGGCTCATCTGGCCGGCGCCGATGCCCGCCGTCTGGCCGTCCTTGGCGTAGACGACGGCATTCGACTTCACATGCTTGGCGACACGGAAGGCGAACTTCATGTCTTCCAGTTCCTGCGCGCTCGGCGCGCGCTTGGTCACGACTTTGAGCGCCATGTCCTCGACCATGGCATTGTCGCGCGACTGGACAAGCAGACCGCCGGAGACGGTCTTCGCCGTGATCCCGCCCTTGCGCGGATCCGGCAGACCGCCAGCCGAAAGCAGCCTCAGGTTCGGCTTGGCCGCAATGATCGCCTTGGCCTCATCACTGATCGACGGCGCGATGATCACCTCCGTGAAGAGCTTGACGATCTCCTGGGCGGTTTCCGCGTCCAGTTCCTGGTTCAGCGCGATGATACCGCCGAAGGCGGACGTGCTATCGCAGGCCAGCGCCCGGCGATAGGCATCCGCGAGGCTTGGACCGGTGGCGACGCCGCACGGATTGGCATGCTTGATGATGGCGCAGGCCGGGCCCTGTTCGGGCCGGAACTCCGCGACCAGTTCGTACGCCGCATCTGTGTCATTGATATTGTTATAGGAAAGCTGCTTGCCTTGGAGCAGGGCAGCAGTGGCGACACCGGGGCGGTTTTCTCCGGTAATGTAGAAACCCGCCGCCTGATGCGGGTTTTCGCCGTAGCGCATCTCTTCCTTGAGAACGCCGCCGATGGCGCGATGGCGCATCATGCCGAGGTTCAGTTCGTCGGCAAACCAGTTGGAAATTGCCGCATCGTAAGCAGCCGTGCGCGCGTAGGCGGCGGCCGCCATCTTGCGTCGGAAATCATAGGAGGTCGAACCGGCATTCGACTTCAATTCGCCAATCAGCGCGTCGTAGTCGGCCGGATTGGTGATCACGGTGACATAGGCGTGGTTCTTGGCCGAGGCGCGGATCATGGCCGGGCCGCCGATATCGATATTCTCGACAGTGGTCGGATAATCGCCACCCTTTGAGTGAACCTCTTCGAACGGATAGAGATTGATGACGGCAAGATCGATATCAACGATACCGTGAGCGGCCATCGCCGCCTTGTGCTCCTCGTCGTCACGGATGGCGAGCAGGCCGCCATGAACCGAGGGATGCAGCGTCTTGACGCGGCCGTCCATGATTTCCGGGAAGCCGGTGAGTTCTGAAACATCCTTCACTGCCAGACCCGCATCGGCAATCGCCTTGTGCGTGCCGCCCGTGGAAACAAGCGCGACACCCTGTTCGACAAGTGCCCTGGCCAGCTCGATAATACCGGTCTTGTCGGAGACGGACAGGAGCGCGGTCTTGATGCGGACCTTGTCGGGAGCGGGGATTTTCTTGGAAACGACAGCCATGGGCTCAACCTCTTGCGACGGCGGAAGGAGCGCTCCGTTCACGCGGGGCGCATGTTGCCCGCGCCCTAGCACAGTTGCGACTTCCGGAAAACCGCAAGGGGTCAATTATCGGGCTTTTAAGCGCCCCTTTTGCTCCAGCCGCCAGCCGATTTCCGGCAATTTCCCCACATTGAACTGGATCTCGAGCTGGCGTGAACCGCGAATGCCGGAGGAATCGGCGAAGAATACATCTTCAGCCACGTCGATCTTGGCATCGATGCAGGTGAAGGACCAGGTCTGCGCATCGGGAGCGACCAAAAGAACCTCGTTTTCGTCAACGGGGCGGATCTGGATCGACGGATGGATGTGAAAGCGTGCCGTCGCCTCAAAACCGCAATTCTCGGGGGGCTCAGCACCGCCCTTGCCCATGAAACGATCCGTGCCGCGGATGATCGTGCCGCTCGGATGAAGCTGGATGCTGCGCTCGTGGTAGAGACCGAACTTGTCGAGATAGCCGTCATGGCTGGCGACAAGGATTTCGCCTTGGGGATCCTCCTTGCGCGTGGCTTCAACACGGCTCACGCCGCCGGTCACGACCGTGCCGAGATCCGACAGACGGCCGAAGCTGTGCGAGGACGTGTCGTTCAGCGTCACCGTCGAATGCGCTGCGGTGGAACGGGCGAGCTGCCGATAGTCTTCCGGCCCGTAAAGCGGAGAGCCGGAATTGACGACCAGCCGGTGCCCGCCGGACGACAGCTCAAAGGAGAGGCAGCCCGCATGGGCATGGGTCGATGTCTCCTGCGTGATCGGATAGCCGGTATCGACGATGATCGCCGTGCTGCTCGTGCCGATGCGCTGGTAGCGCATATAGGGCATGGCACGGAAAGGCTGTCCGGCGGATTCGTCATAGCGCAGCACGGCAACGAGTTCGGTGGCAAGCGTTGCGGTCGCTCCGTTGAAAAGGCTCAGCTCTCCGCTCTGGTGACGGAAGAAGCGCAGGGCCGGAAACATCCGGTCGATCGCAGGGATGAGCCGCGACGGCATCTCGTAGCCGAGGTTCACGTAGGTCTGCCTGAGCGGCAGCAGTTCCATCAGGAGATCGAGAATCGCGCGCGGATTGCGCGAGACATGGCCACCATCAGGCAGCACCTGGCGATCGAGCTCCCGGTCGAGATTGGCCCCGGCGCGCTGGACCGCTGCCAGCGTGGTGGGCAAAGAGAGGCTCGACATGGCAAGCGCGATGCGGATACGCATGATCTCCATGCCATCGCCCGCCGTCGGGGCTACCGAGCGCAGATAATCGACATGCATGCCGATGCTCTTCAGGAAGCGCCGATAGAAGCCGAGCTGCGCGGATTTGAGTATGACGGGCGAATGCGACAGCCAGGACATCAGCCGAAGCGCGGCGGTCTGCGGTCGCCACACCGGGCTTTCGTCCGGCCAGCGGTGGCGGGCGATCCAATCCTGCGCGATTTCCTGCGCGCGCTGATAATGCTTGTCGCTCTTCGTCGCCCGAAAGTCCCTCAGCCAGACGAAGGAATGCAGGCGCGTCTGAAAGTCGGGCGAGGGCGGGTCGAGGTCAAAGACCGATTCGTCGCCCGCATCCAGCGTTCGGCCAGCCAGCGTGAAGCGGCCGTTGAATATTTCCTCGGCAATGAACGGATCGGATGCCCGCAGATCCGTCGGTGCGACAAGAAGCTTCTCCGGCGCCTTTCTGAAGGTCTGGCGAAAACGAAACACGCCGCCGTTTGCCGCCTGATGGACTTGGCGGACGCCGCTCCTCATGTAGAGGGTAGACAGGATTTTGCGGCCGAATGGCGCCATACTGGACAGAACTCTGGAGCAATGCCGGCAAAATGCGGAGCGGTTTTGCGTTCGGAACTGCGTGAAAAAAGAGCGAGAGCATTTCAGGCGCTTGCCCCTCGCCTCAAACACTCGAGCATTCGAACTGGATTCCTAGGCATAATCCGACGTTGCGTCAATTCAGGACGCCGGCAAGAGCTGTTGATGGTAAATTAGCAAAGGCAGAAAGAGCCGTGTATCTCAGTTGTTGCGCTTCAGGACACAGGCATAGAAACCATCCATACCGCTCGCCGCCGCCGTTTCGCCCTTCAGCATGGCAGGCGTCGTGCGCACCTCGCCCTTCGGCGTGATCGCCTCGGGGAGTCCGGGCAGCAGGGATGCCGTCACAGGAACGCGAGACACGGCCGGCATCGTCTGCAACAGACGCTCGATCATCGCCTCACCCTCGATCGGATCGAGCGAGCAATTGGAAAAGACAACGATCCCGCCCGGCTTGACCAGCGAGAGCGCATGCCGCAGCAGACGCTCCTGCACCCCGGCAAGCTTGCGCACATCCTCCAGCCCCTTCGTCCAGGGAACGTCCGGATGGCGACGCGCTGTGCCGGTGGAAGAGCAGGGAGCGTCGAGAAGCGCCGCGTCGAAAAGCTCGGTTTGCCGAAATTCCCCGGCATTGCCCTCGATCGTTTCCGCATCGAGGCGCAGGCGCTCCAGATTTTCCCTCAAACGCTTCAGGCGGTTCGCTGACATGTCGAGCGCCGTGACTTTTGCGCCGGCCTGGATCAGCTGCGCGGTCTTGCCACCCGGCGCCGCGCACAAATCGACGACGCGCTTGCCCTGAACATCGCCGAAAAGCCGGGCAGGGATCGCGGCTGCCGCATCCTGCACCCACCACTGACCATCCGCATAGCCTTCGAGATCGGAAACCGCTCCATCATAATCGGCCAGACGGACGCTGCCGGTGGGCAGGACAATGCCGCCGAGCCGCTTTGCCCAGTCTTCCGGGTCGGATTTGACGGTGAGATCGATCGCCGCCGGCGCCAGATGCGCTTCGGCGATGGCGAGCGCAGCGTCCGGGCCGTAAATCGCGGCAAGCCGGCTCTGGAACCATTCGGGCAGCGCAGGCACCGAAACGCCCACCTCTGCCAGAAGCCGTTCCTTGTCGGAGGAGAGACGCCGCAGCAATGCATTGACCAGGCTGGCAAAGCGCTTGTTGCGCGGATCGTCGTTCGCCTGCTCGACCGCGAGATCGACGGCCGCGCGATCCGGCACGTCGAGATAGAGGATCTGCGCCGCGGCGACCGCCAGAACATGCTGAAGCGCCCGCGCGCCCTCCGGCAGCGGTGTCTTGAGCAGGGAGCCGATCATCGCATCTATGCGGGGCAGGTGCCTCAACGCGGTATTGAGGATTGCCCGCACAAGTCCGCGATCAGCCGGCGAGAGCGCCATATAGGCCGGATTTCCGCCGGTCTGGTCGAGCATGCCGTCCAGCGACGCCTTCTTGTCGATGACGGCGGCAAGCAGCCGTGCGGCTGCCTGACGTGCGGCCAAGCCGGGTTTGTCGGAAGTTTTGATGGTGCCACGATAGGCGGAGCCCGGCTTCGGCCGGACCGGTTTTGACGTCAAGACCAGGGTCCTTTGGATGAGTTTTGTCGCCCCGCACCCGAAGAGACGCTCGGTACGGATCGCGCATTGCGGGTCGGATTAGCAGTCGGACGCGGCGGCGTCGATCCGAAATTGCCGCGCGCTGCCATTTTTTCAAGCTCTGCCACGCGATTGTCCGTATTCGGATGGGTCGAAAACAGATTGTCCATCCGCTCGCCGGACAGCGGGTTGATGATGAACATGTGCGCCGTGGCCGGATTATGCTCAGCCTGAACATTCGGCACCTGATGGGCATAGGCCTCGATCTTTCGCAGCGCCGACGCGAGCCAGAGCGGCTGGCCGCAGATTTCTGCGCCGCGGCGATCCGCCTCATATTCCCGCGTCCGGCTGATCGCCATCTGCACCAGCATGGCCGCAAAGGGCGCGACGATCATGGCAATCAGCGTGCCGACGATGCCGAATCCGTTGTTTTCGCGACGGTCGCCGAAGAAGAAGGCGAAGTTGCCGAGCATGGAGATGGCGCCGGCCAGCGTCGCCGTGATCGTCATGGTTAGCGTGTCGCGATGCTCGATATGGGCAAGCTCATGCGCCATGACGCCGGCGACTTCCTCACGGCTCAACGCATTAAGGAGACCGACGGAAGCCGCAACGGCGGCATTCTGCGGGTTTCGCCCGGTCGCGAACGCGTTCGGCTGGTCGGAATGGATGATATAGACGCGCGGCATGGGCAGGTTGGCGCGTTGCGCGAGATCGCGCACGATGCCGTAATATTCCGGCGCGCTCTGCGCGTCCACCTCCTGCGCACCATACATGCGCAGCACCATGCTGTCGGCGTTCCACCAGGAAAACAGGTTCATCGCGGCCGCGAACAGAAATGCGATCATCATCCCGGCCTTGCCGCCCAGCGCAAATCCGACCGCCATGAACAGGGCGGTCATGAAGGCGAGCAGCATGGCGGTTCTCATCGTGTTCATCGTCGTTCCTCGTCACGCCGCGTCGAGCTGCAGGAATTGGCCGTGCCAGTCCTTTTGCTGCGGCAAAAATGTCCTTATATGATGGATATCAGACGCCTTGAGTTCAATATCACGAGACTGCGATGAACGACGACCATGCGCCGGCAGAGATGTCCGCAGAATCCCCGATGGAACCGAAGAAGGAGCTTTCTCCCGCAGCGCAACGCGCGCTTGCGGAAGCCGAGGCGCGTCGTCAGGCAGAAAAGCAGGCGCAACCGCCAAGGGAGATCGGAGGGCGTGGGGGCGCCGACCCGGCTCGCTTCGGCGACTGGGAAATCAAGGGCCGCGCCATCGACTTTTGAGAGAAGCGGTAATTATTCCTATTTTCAGCGGTGATGAATAAGGATATATTCCTATTCATGTTCCGAATCGTCGCTAGTATCAGCATCGTATTGATTCTTCTGGCCCAGACCCGGCCTGTGGAGGCCTTTGAATTTGCCATGCGGCAAATCAGGGGCCCCATTGCGGCCGATGTTCTGCGTGTGCTGGATGGCGATACGGTGGAGGTGCGCGCCTATCCCTGGCCGCAGCAGAGCATTGACGTGCTGGTGCGCTTGCGGGGCATCGATGCACCGGAAATTCATTCGAAATGCGAAGCCGAGAGGGCGAGGGCTCAGATGGCCAGAGCTCGCCTCTCCCGCATGTTCACGGGACAGAAGCATGTGCTGCTGACTGATATCGGCGGCGATAAATATTTCGGCCGAGTCGTCGCCAATCTGGGTCTGGAAGACGGGGAGGATGCCGCAAGCACGCTGATCCTCGAGAACCTCGTCCAGCCTTACGACGGCGGCCACAAGGATCATCCGTTCTGTCAGTCGTGACAAATGCAAAACCCCCGAAGTTGGGCGTCCAACTTTCGGGGGGGCAGTTCACAAGGGTCGGGTCTTTCGGAGTTCGACCGTGGTACCGATCAGCCCTTGCGGTTCTGCCGGTTCTCGATCAGGTCTTCCACCACCGTCGGATCGGCGAGCGTCGATGTATCGCCAAGCGATCCGAAATCGTCTTCGGCAATCTTGCGCAGGATGCGGCGCATGATCTTGCCCGAGCGGGTCTTGGGCAGGCCGGGTGCGAACTGGATCTTGTCCGGCGAGGCGATCGGCCCGATCTCCTTGCGCACATGGGCGACGAGGTCCTTGCGCAGCTGCTCGCTGCCCTCGTGGCCCACCATCAAGGTCACATAGCAGTAGATGCCCTGACCCTTGAGATCGTGCGGATAGCCGACGACGGCGGCTTCCGACACGGCGTCATGCGACACCAGCGCCGATTCCACTTCCGCCGTGCCCATGCGGTGGCCGGATACGTTGATCACGTCGTCGACGCGACCGGTGATCCAGTAAAAGCCGTCTTCATCGCGGCGGCAGCCGTCGCCGGTGAAATACTTGCCCTTGTAGGTGGAGAAGTAGGTCTGGATGAACCGCTCATGGTCGCCATAGACCGTGCGCGCCTGACCCGGCCAGGAATCGGTGATGCAGAGATTGCCGTCGGTGGCGCCGTCGAGAACCTTGCCTTCCGAATCGACCAGCTGCGGCTTGACGCCGAAGAAGGGTCGTGTCGCCGAGCCCGGTTTCAGGTCTGTCGCGCCGGGCAGGGGCGTGATCATGATGCCGCCGGTTTCCGTCTGCCACCACGTATCGACGATCGGGCAGCGCTTGTCGCCTACCACGTTGTAATACCATTCCCAGGCTTCCGGATTGATCGGCTCGCCGACGGAACCCATGGTGCGCAGCGACGAACGCGAGGAGCGTTTCACGAATTGATCCCCGGCACCCATCAATGCACGGATCGCTGTCGGGGCCGTATAGAAGATGTTGACCTTGTGCTTGTCGACCACGTCCCAGAAGCGCCCGGCATCCGGATAATTCGGCACGCCTTCGAACATCAGCGTCGTCGCGCCATTCGCAAGCGGCCCATAGACGATATAGGAATGGCCGGTCACCCACCCAACATCCGCCGTGCACCAGTAGATATCGCCGTCCTGGTAGTCGAAGACATATTGATGCGTCATCGAGGCATAGACGAGATAGCCACCCGTCGTGTGCAGCACGCCCTTCGGCTTGCCGGTGGAGCCGGATGTATAGAGGATAAAGAGCGGATCTTCCGCCTTCATCTTCGCCGGCGGGCAGTCGGGCTTCGCGGCTTTCGTCGCCTCATGATACCAGATGTCGCGCGTGTCAAACCATTCGACCTTGCCGCCAGTCCGGCGGACGACAAGAACGTTCTCCACCTCGACGCCGGACCGCGAGGCAATATCGATGGCGAGGTCGGTATTGTGCTTCAGCGGGATCGTTTTGCCGCCGCGCAGCCCCTCATCGGCCGTAATGACGAAGGTCGACTGGCAGTCGATGATGCGGCCGGCAAGCGCGTCAGGAGAGAAGCCACCGAAGACGATCGAATGGATGGCACCGATGCGCGCGCAGGCAAGCATTGCGTAGGCGGCTTCGGGGATCATCGGCATGTAGATGGTGACGCGGTCACCCTTCTTGACGCCGTTAGACTTCAGCACATTGGAAAGGCGGCAGACCTGATCGTAAAGCTCGCGATAGGTGATCTTCTTGTCGTCGTAAGGGTTGTCACCTTCCCAGATGATGGCGACCTGATCGCCACGCGACACCAGGTGGCGGTCGATGCAGTTATAGGCGACGTTGGTAATCCCGTCCTCGAACCACTTGATCGAAACCTTGCCGGTGAACGACGTGTTCTTCACCTTGGTGAAAGGCTTGAACCAGTCGATCCGGGTCCCGTGCTTGGCCCAGAATTTCTCCGGATTGTCGGAGCTTTCCTTGTACCACTTCAGATACTTGTCATTGTCGATCAAGGTCCGCGACTTCGCGGTCTTCAATACGGGATAGGTCGTGCCTGACATGAACGCTCCTCCGAAACTTCTCACGAACGTGATTGCCCCGCCGTCTCCCGACAGCCCCGTTGGGCATCACGCGAAATCCTGTTGCTGAACCGGATACTTGAATTGAAGCCTCCACCTCAGCGACGGGCACCTCCGACCCGTTGAAAACGAGTTTTATCATCTAAAATCAAGCTATCAATGCGACTTTGGTCATTTGTCGGAAGCAGAATTGCAATTCTGCGCCAAAACGGCTATACGAATTTCCATATCCCGGAAATCATGAGTGGTACTACCACGGCCCGCGACACCGGCGCGGACGACTGAAGGACTCTATGCATGGCCCAACAATTGCTGATGCCCAAGGCGACCGCCGTCTGGCTTGTCGACAATACTGCCCTGTCTTTCGAGCAGATTGCACAGTTCTGCAAGCTGCATCCGCTTGAAGTGAAAGCCATCGCCGACGGCGAAAGCGCTCAGGGCATCAAGGGCCTCGATCCGATCTCCACCGGCCAACTGTCGCGCGAGGAAATCGCCCGCGCCGAAGCCAATCCGGCGCATAAGCTGAAGCTCTCGGACCCGAAGGTTCGCGTGCCCGAATCCAAGCGCAAGGGTCCGCGTTACACGCCGGTCTCCAAGCGTCAGGACCGCCCGAACGCCATTCTCTGGCTCGTTCGCAACCATCCGGAACTGAAGGACGCGCAGATTTCGCGTCTCGTCGGCACGACCAAGTCGACCATCCAGCAGATCCGCGAGCGCACCCACTGGAACTCGGCAAACCTTGCCGCCATGGACCCGGTCACGCTCGGCCTCTGCTCGCAGATCGACCTCGACCTCGAAGTCGAAAAGGCCGCCAAGGGCCGTCCGCTACCAACAGCAGAAGAACTCGGCGCGACGCTGCAGCCGGCGCGCGAAACCGAACGCTACCCTTACGGCGACGAGCAGCCGGAAGAAAAGTCGCTCGACGCGGATGCCGTTTTCGCCAAGCTCAAATCGCTCAAATCGACCCGCAACGACGACGAAGACGACGACAATTTCTGAGCTGTTCTGCAGCACTGAGAAAAGAAACCCGGCCATCGAGCCGGGTTTTTTGTTGGCTGAAGGAGGCTGATTCACGTGAAACCGAGCGTGCGTCCGTTCTTACAAGACATTCCTACAGGACGTGCGGATGCGGCAGGCCATGCGCCTTGAGCGCCGCCTCGATTTCGCCCAGCACCGCCGGGTCCTCGATGGTCGCCGGCATCTTCCAGGTCTCCCCGTCGGCGATCTTCTGCATCGTCCCGCGCAGCACCTTGCCGGACCGGGTTTTCGGCAGGCGCTTGACGCAGGTCGCCAGTTTGAAGGCAGCAACGGGGCCGATGTGATGGCGCACGAGATCGATCACTTCCTTCTCGATCGTCCGCTCAGGCTTCGTTACACCGCTGTTCAGCACCAGGAAGCCGCAGGGCACCTGACCCTTGATGTCATCCTGCACGCCAATGACGGCGGCCTCCGCCACATCAGGATGGCTGGCGCAGACTTCCTCCATCGCCCCAGTCGACAGACGATGGCCAGCGCAATTGATGATATCGTCGGTGCGCGCCATGATGAAGAGATAGCCGTCCTCATCGATATAGCCGGCATCGGCTGTCTTATAGTAACCCGGAAACTCCTCAAGATAGGCGTGCCGGAAACGCTCGTCAGCATTCCACAGCGTCGGCAGGCTGCCGGGGGGCAGGGGAAGTTTCACGACGACATTGCCCAGCGTGCCGGCGGGAACGGCGTGACCAGCATCATCGAGAACCTGCACGTCATAGCCCGGCATCGGCACGGTCGGCGAACCGTACTTGACCGGCAGCAAACCGAGCCCTGCGGGGTTGCCGGCAATCACCCAGCCCGTTTCAGTCTGCCACCAATGGTCGACCACGGGCACTTTCAGATGTTCTTCCGCCCACTTGATCGTATCGGGATCTGCCCGCTCGCCCGCCAGGAACAGGGTTCGCAGCGACGGCATCGGAATGTCCTTCAGGAAGGCGCCCGTCGGGTCTTCCTTTCGGATGGCGCGAAACGCCGTCGGCGCCGTGAAGAAGGCGGTGACGGAATGCTTCTGGATCACCCGCCAGAACGTCCCGGCATCGGGCGTACCGATCGGCTTGCCTTCGAAAAGCACGGATGTATTGCCGGAGATCAGCGGCCCATAGACGATATAGGAATGACCGACGACCCAGCCGATATCGGAGGCCGCCCAGAAGGTTTCGCCGGGCTTCACACCGTAAAAATTGCGCATGGTCCAGTGCAGCGCAACGAGATGGCCGCCATTATCGCGCACGACCCCTTTGGGCTGCCCGGTCGTGCCGGACGTGTAGAGCACGTAAAGCGGATCAGTCGCTGCGACCGGCACGCATTCGATCTCGCCGCCGCGATGTTTCGCAACCAGCGCGTCGAAATCGTGATCGAGCCCTTCGGTCAGCGGTGCGGACAATTCCGTCCGCTGGTAAAGCAGACAGGCTGCCGGCTTATGATTGGCGAGTTCGATCGCCTCATCCAGCATGGGCTTATATGGCACCACGCGCCCCGGCTCGATGCCGCAACTGGCCGACACGATCAGCTTCGCCTTGCTATCGTCGATGCGGGTCGCCAGTTCCGGTCCGGCAAAGCCTCCAAAGACGACGGAATGCACCGCGCCAAGACGCGCGCAAGCCAGCATCGAAAGCACAGCCTGCAGGATCATCGGCATGTAGATGATGACGCGATCCCCCTTCTCGACGCCGAGCGACCGCATGGCAAGCGCAATTGCCTTTACCTCAGCCAGCGCCTCCGCATAGGTGATTGCCGAAGACCGGCCCGTAATCGGGCTTTCGATCACGAAGGCGTTCCGGTCGCCAAGACCCGCCTGAACATGGCGGTCAAGCGCGTTGTGGCAGGTGTTCGTCACACCATCCGGAAACCAGCGTCCGTAAACGCCGGCTGACGCATCGAAGGCTGCCGTCGGCTTCTCGAACCAGTCTATCGCTTCTGCCTGCCGAATCCAGAAAGCTTCCGGATCGGTTTTCCACGCCGCATAGGCGGCCTCATATCCCTGACGCATGATTCCTCCCGGCGCGTTCCCAGCCGCGCTTCAGGGGAAGAAGTCTACCGGACGCAGAAGCGTCAAAGAACCCCGACAAAAGGCCAATGAATGCACAAATAACTATGCGTTCTGCTGATAGGCGCGGTTTCCGAATATGGCAGAACCGACACGGACACTCGTCGCACCGAATTCGATGGCCGTCTGGTAGTCCGACGACATGCCCATGGACAGCTTCGAAAGCCCGCATTTACCGGCAAGCTTGGCGAGAAGCGCGAAATGCGGTCCAGGATTTTCATCCGCTGGCGGGATGCACATGAGGCCGACCACGGGAAGCGACAATTCGTCCCGGCAGAATGTGACGAAATCAGCCGTGTCATCCGGTGCGATGCCCGCCTTTTGCGGCTCTAGCCCGGTATTCACCTGCACATAAAGCTCAGGCCGGCGGCCCTGTTTCGCCATCTCGTCGGCAATCGCGCGGGCGATCTTTTCGCGGTCGATCGTTTCGATCACATCGAAGAGCGCGACGGCGTCGCCCGCCTTGTTGGATTGCAGCGGCCCGATCAGATGCAACTCGATACCGGAAAAGGCTTCGCGCAGGCCCGGCCATTTCGCCTTAGCCTCCTGGACCTTGTTCTCGCCGAAGACACGCTGCCCGGCTTCCAGCGCTGGACGGATCTCCCCGGCCTCGAATGTCTTCGAAACGGCCACCAGCGTGGCCGAGCCCACCGGGCGGCCTGCTGTCTTTTCCGCCTTCGCGATTTCCGCCTTCACGGCGTTCAGCCTATCCTGGAGTTCCATGCCACACTTCCCTTTGCCTGCCTCAGCACCCATTTATGACGGGCCAGGCGAATTTGGAACTCCGATCCTGTTCCTTTTTTCGGCTCAACCATCCCGCACCTTATCGAAATGCCCGAAAAACTTGACGCTTCAGGCAATTCGTGATGAAGGTCGGCCCAATTCTTGATCTATCCGGAACAGTCGAATCATGGCCTCAGAACGCTATAATCCGCGCGATGTCGAACCCCGCTGGCAGGCGGATTGGAACCAGCGCGCAATTTTCAAAACCGACAACGACGATCCGCGCGACAAATATTACGTGCTCGAGATGTTCCCCTATCCGTCGGGCCGCATCCATATGGGCCATGTGCGCAACTACGCCATGGGCGACGTCGTGGCGCGCTACAAGCGGGCACGCGGCTATAACGTTCTGCACCCGATGGGGTGGGACGCCTTCGGCATGCCGGCCGAAAACGCCGCCATGCAGAACAAGATTCATCCCAAGGAATGGACCTACGCCAACATCGCCACCATGCGCGGCCAGCTGAAATCCATGGGCCTGTCACTCGACTGGTCGCGTGAATTCGCCACCTGCGACGTGGAATATTATCAGCGCCAGCAGAGCCTCTTCCTCGACTTCCTGGAAAAGGGCCTCGTCTACCGCAAGCAGTCGAAGGTCAACTGGGACCCGGTCGACCAGACCGTTCTGGCTAACGAGCAGGTCATCGACGGCCGCGGCTGGCGTTCCGGCGCGCTGGTGGAACAGCGCGAACTGACGCAATGGTTCTTCAAGATCACCGATTTTTCGCAGGATCTGCTCGATTCGCTGGACGAACTCGACCAGTGGCCGGAAAAGGTTCGGCTGATGCAGAAGAACTGGATCGGCCGCTCCGAAGGTCTGACGCTGCGCTGGGAAACAGTCGGCAATGAACTGCCGGAAGAATTCCGTGACGTCACCGTTTATACGACACGCCCGGACACGCTGTTCGGCGCGTCTTTCCTGGCGATTGCAGCCGACCATCCGCTGGCAAAATACGTCGCCGTCGGCAATCCGGCCGTTGCCGAGTTCGCCGAGGAATGCCGCCGCGCCGGCACGTCGCTGGCAGCACTCGAAACTGCTGAAAAGAAGGGCATGGATACGGGCGTGAAGGTCCGTCATCCCTTTGACCCCGCTTGGGAACTGCCGGTCTATGTCGCCAATTTCGTGCTGATGGACTACGGCACCGGCGCGATCTTCGGCTGCCCCTCCGGCGACCAGCGCGACCTTGACTTCGCCCGCAAATACGATCTGCCTGTCGTTCCAGTCGTCATGCCGGAAGGCGCAGACGCTGCGAGCTTCACGGTCGGTGACACGGCTTATGATGGCGACGGCGTGATGATCAATTCGCGCTTCCTCAACGGCAAGTCCACGACCGATGCCTTCCAGGAAGTCGCCGACCGCCTGAGCGCAACGCTGCTGGGCGGCAAGCCGCAGGCAGAGCGCAAGGTGAACTTCCGTCTGCGCGACTGGGGCATTTCACGCCAGCGCTATTGGGGCTGCCCCATCCCCGTCATCCATTGCGATGACTGCGGCGTGGTCCCCGTGCCGAAGAAGGACCTGCCGGTCCAGCTGCCCGACGACATCAATTTCGACAAGCCGGGCAATCCGCTCGACCGTCATCCGACCTGGCGCAACGTGAAATGCCCGCATTGCGGCAAGGACGCGCGCCGCGAGACGGACACGATGGACACGTTTGTCGATTCGTCCTGGTACTTCGCCCGCTTCACCGCACCGCATGCCGACGAACCCGTCATTACCGAGACGGCCGACGCCTGGCTGCCGGTCGACCAGTATATCGGCGGCATCGAGCATGCGATCCTCCATCTGCTCTATTCCCGCTTCTTCACCCGCGCCATGCGCGAAACCGGACATGTGAACCTGAAGGAGCCCTTCAAGGGTCTCTTCACGCAGGGCATGGTCGTGCATGAAACCTACAAGATCGGCGAAGGCAGCAACGGAACATGGATCCAGCCTTCCGAAATCCGTCTGGAGGAATCCGATGGCGTTCGTCGCGCGTTCCATGTCGAATCCGGCGAAGAAGTGACGATCGGCTCGATTGAAAAGATGTCGAAGTCGAAAAAGAATGTCGTCGATCCCGATGATATCATCGCATCCTATGGTGCCGACACCGCCCGCTTCTTCATGCTTTCCGACTCGCCACCAGAACGCGACGTGATCTGGACCGAATCAGGCGTGGAAGCGGCCCATCGTTTCGTCCAGCGCATCTGGCGCTTGATCTCCGAGGCTGCTCCGTCCTTGCGCGGCGTGAACCCGACCCCTGCAACGTCAGGCGATGCGCTGCCGGTATCACAGGCGGCTCACAAGGCCCTTCAGGCTGTCGCCAATGACTATAACCGCCTCGGCTTCAACAAGGCCGTGGCGCGCATCTACGAGCTCGTAAATGCCCTTGCAGCGCCGCTGACCAAAGCCGCCAACGAAACGGTGGATGACGCCTTTGCTGGTGCCCTGCGCGAAGCCACGCAGATCCTCGTCCAGCTTTTCGCCCCGATCATGCCCCATCTTGCCGAAGAATGCTGGAAGGAGATCGGATGCACCGACCTCGTCTCCAACGCTCCGTGGCCGGCCTATCTGGAAAGTCTCGTCGTTGAGAACACGGTGACGCTTCCCGTTCAGGTCAATGGGAAGAAGCGTGGCGAATTGACAATCGCGCGCGACGCGTCTCAGAGTGACGTCGAGACCGCCGTCATGGCGCTGGACTTCGTCGTCAGCGCGCTCGCCGGCGCTACGCCTAAGAAGATCGTCGTCGTACCGCAAAGGATCGTCAATGTCGTTGTTTGAAAAGCCGCTGTTTCGACGCGCTTTTGTGGGTGCTGTGCTGGTCTCGGCGCTGGGTCTCGGCGGGTGCCAGGTTCAGCCTCTTTACGGAAAGTCGAGCCTGACCGGATCACTCGCCAGCGTCGGTATCTCGGAGCCGACGAACCGTGTCGAGCAGTCGGTGCGCAATCAGATGATCTTTCTGTTGTCCGGTGGGGCGGGGGAACCAGCAAACCCGGTCTATCAGCTCAATCTGCGCGTCAGTTCCAGCAACGTGAACTATCTCTCACAGATTTCGTCCAATCTTCCGCAGCCAGGTCGTGTCACCCTGACGGCGACATATACGCTGACGCGCGACGGCAAGCTCATCAAGCAGGGCACCCAGCGCATGGACGCACAGCTGGACTATACCAGCCAGCAATTTGCACAGATTCGCGCCATCCGCGACGCCGAGGATCGGGCGGCGCGCGAGCTTGCCGAGGTGCTGAAGCTCGATATCGCCGGCGCTTTGTCGAAGTGATCAGCAGATGTCGGAACTGAAGCCGCAGGAGTTCGACCGCCTCTTACGATCCAGTTCCGCGCTGCCGCGCATCATCGTGATCTTCGGCCCCGACCGAGGCCTCGTCTCGGAACGTGCCGAGGCGGCGGCAACGAGAACCGGCGTTTCGCTGACAGACCCTTTTGCGGTGACGAGGATTGAGGCCTCGGACCTGCAGAAGGCGCCTGGGCGCCTGATCGAGGAGATGCAAAGCATCGGTCTTTTCGGCGGCGAAAAGCTCGTATGGGTTCGAAACGCGGGGAACGAGAAATCCCTTGTCGACGGATTGACCGCGCTCTCGGCCGACAACGAACTGCAATCCTATCTTATTGTAGAAGCCGGGGACCTGAAGAAGGGCTCCGCTCTGCGCAAAGCCGCGGAAGCAGCACGCTCCGTCACATCCGTGCCTTGCTATGCAGACGATCAGGCCAGCCTCAATACCCTGATCGATGATATTCTCCAGGAAACCGGGCAGCGCATCGCCCCGGCCGCCAGGGCAAGATTGCTGGAAAATCTGGGGGGTGACCGACGCGCCAGCAGGGGTGAAATCAGGAAGCTGGCGCTCTATTGCGCCCATGATCCCCAGATCGAGGAACACCACGTCCTCGATATCATCGGAGACGTAAGCGAAACGTCGCTGGATAATTTGATAGACGCATTGCTGGGTGGCGACGCCACGACGATGATTGCCGCTCTCGACGCCCTCGTCTCTGCAAAAACGGCGATCTATCAGGTTCTGAACGCGGTGATCCGCCAGTTCCAGACGCTGGATTCGCTGAGAGCCGAGATGGACAGGTCGCGGCAATCCGCCAACCAGGTCGTGCAGACGCACGGCAAGCACATTTTCTTCAAGCGCCGGAACGTGATCGTTCAGGCGCTCAACCTGTGGACCGCACCCAAATTGTCGCGCGAGCTTTCACGGCTTCAGACAATGGTACTGACAAGCCAGAAGAACCCCCAGATCGCCGAGAGCGTTGCCGCGCAGCTTCTGCTCTCACTGACGCAGCAATCGATCCAGCGCCGCTAATCACGCCGATACGGGCATAAGTCGCTCTTACGATTACATGCGAAACGCCTTGGGCGGTATCAACGCCGTTCGAGGAGGCGGCAGATTTCCTCGAGTTGGTCCAGGGTCTTGTAGGAAATCTTCACAAAACCGCCACTCGCCTTGTGACTCACCGAAACATCGAGCCCCAGGGCATCGGATAGCGATTTTTCGAGCGCCAGCGTATCGGCATCCTTGTTGTCGCGGGCCTTGGGTCCGGCAAGACCCGGATTTTCCTGCGCCTTGATGTCGTTCTGCGCAAGACGCTCCGTATCACGCACGGACATGCCCTTGGCGACGACAGCCCGCGCCAGCATGACGGGGTTCGACGTGGGAATGAGGGCGCGCGCATGCCCGGCCGAGAGGGTCCCAGAGGACAGCATGTCGCGCACTTCGTCAGGAAGCTTGAGCAGGCGGAGGCTGTTGGCGACGTGACTGCGGCTCTTGCCGATGATTTCGCCGAGGTCGTTCTGCGTATACCCGTGCTCGGCGATCAACTGCTCGTAGCCCAGCGCTTCTTCCAATGGATTGAGATCCGAGCGCTGCACATTCTCGACAATGGCAAGCTCCAGGGCCGTGCGATCGTCGACATCTCGCACGATGACGGGAATTTCGGCGAACCCGGCCAGCTGGGCCGCGCGCCAGCGCCGCTCGCCTGCAATTATTTCATATTGGCTTCCCGCGATGGTCCGCACCACGACGGGCTGGACGATGCCATGCTGGCGAATGGAGGATGCCAGTTCCTGCAGCTCCGCCTCATCAAAGCTCCGACGCGGGTTACGAGGGTTTCGCACCACATGTTCGATCGGAACCTGGCGGTCGGCGCTAATTCGGCTTGGCGCTGCAGCGCCCCCCATGGGAATGGGCTGATCCATTTCACCGATGAGTGCGGCGAGGCCGCGGCCAAGACGGCGCTTCGAATGATCTTCTTCCATCGCCAAACTATTACACCTCCGTTACAATCACGCTGCCAGGCGTTGACGTTCTCTCTGGATGACCTCGGATGCCAACTGAAGATAGGCCTGGCTACCCGCACATTTCAGATCGTAAAGGATTGCCGGCTTGCCATAGGAAGGTGCCTCCGAAACACGGACGTTCCTTGGGATCAAGGTGTGATAAACCTTTTCACCAAGATGCGTCCGCACATCGTTCACCACCTGCTGCGCGAGGTTGTTGCGCGCGTCGAACATGGTCAGGACAATGCCCTGAATATCCAGCTGCGGATTCACCGTCGCGCGAATTTGTGAAACCGTTTCAAGCAGTTGACTTAACCCCTCAAGAGCGAAGAACTCGCATTGCAGAGGAACCAGCACCGAATGCGCGGCAGCCATCGCGTTCATGGTCAGCAAATTGAAACTGGGCGGGCAGTCGACCAGAATATAGGAATACTCAAAAGCCTGAGTCGAGATCAGCGCCTTTCGCAGCCGGAAGACGCGATCGCTGGCCTGGGCGATTTCCATCTCGATTCCCAGGAGATCCATCGTCGACGGAATAATATGGAGATTGGGTACAGCGGTTTCCTGGACCGTATCAGCCACCGAATGGGTTCCCATCAGCAAATCATATGAGGACACATCCCGGTTCTTCCTGCTGATCCCGAGCCCCGTACTGGCATTGCCTTGGGGATCCAGGTCGACGATCAAAACTTTTTCACCAATCGCAGCGAGTGCGGTTGCAAGATTAATAGCTGTGGTTGTCTTTCCAACCCCGCCTTTTTGATTTGCAACGGTTATGATTCGATTCCGATATCCACTCATCGCCATTTGGGGTCTCGCTAACGCTTTGGGGTCAGATTGGAAATCTCCAGGATTACCGAACCCTGCTCGATCTGACTTTCATGTTTTACCAGATCAAAATCCCATCCGCCATGCGCCGCGGTCACCTCACGTGCGTAATCCCGCCCTTTATGCAAAAAAAGCCGTGTTCCAGGCGAACGGAGCACCCAGGGATAGGCGTATCGGCAGAGCTCCGTTAAATCGGCAAGCGCACGGGCGGAGATGGCCGTGCAATTCGGGATTTCATTGGGGGCGTCTTCAATGCGAATGGGATGAACGGAAGCTCTGGCGCCGGTTTCCAGGATGGCACTCCGCAAGAACGCCGCCTTCTTGTTATTGCTCTCGACCAGATGAACCCACCCATCGCCCCGTTCAGCCAGAAAAAGAGCGGTCACAATTCCAGGAAAACCACCTCCGCTGCCCAAATCAACCCAGGTGCAGGGATCCTGATGCAGGGCGTAAAGCTGAGCGCTGTCAGCAATATGCCTCCGCCATAAGTCACCGGCCGTTGACGGGGCGACCAAATTGATAGATCTGTTCCACTTCAAAAACAGGTTGGCGAAAAGCTCCAGCTTCTCCTTCGTTTCACGTGAAACACGCAAACCGATTAGTCCAAGCGCGTGACTCTCCATCATTGCACCTGTGCTCCTGCAGTCTGCGGGTTCTGCCCATCCTTACGCAGATGAACGAGAAGCAGTGCAAGTGCCGCCGGCGTCATGCCCTCGATAGAAGCCGCCTGCGCAAGATTTAAAGGTCTGATTCTATTCAACTTTAGGAGAATCTCGTTGGATAAACCGGAAATCCTCTCGAACGGAAAGCCTGCGGGAATCTCCCGACGTTCATCTCGCCGAATATCCGCAATCGCCGCCGCCTGCCGATCCATATAGACCGCATAGCTCGCTTCGATTTTCAGCGCTTCCTTGGCCCGAGAATCGATTTGCCCCAATTGCGGCCAAATCCGTTCGGCATCTGGAAATTCAAAATCAGTTCGGGAGAGAAGATCGTAAGCGCTCCTTCTCTGGCCATCCTTGTTAAGGGCAAGCCCAAATCCGTCCGCTTCGTTTGGGGTCACGGTCACCTTCTTCAGTGTAGCCCGGCCCTCATCAACCGCTTCCCGATACGCTTCAAACCGACCGCGGCGTTCATCGCTGCAGATTCCAAGTTCGACGGCAAGTGGTGTTAGCCGCTGATCCGCATTATCGGCGCGCAAGGTGAGCCTGTACTCGGCCCGCGACGTAAACATGCGATAGGGTTCGGTTACGCCAAACGTAATCAGATCATCAATCATAACGCCAATATAGGACGTCGTGCGGCTAAATTGGACCGGCTCACTGCGTTTGGCGTGACGCGCTGCATTCAATCCAGCCACCAGCCCTTGGGCGCCTGCCTCTTCGTAACCCGTTGTGCCATTGATCTGCCCAGCCAGGAAAAGGCCTTCCATCTCGCGCACAGCCAACCGGTAGTCCAACTGCGTCGGGTCCACGAAGTCGTATTCGATCGCATAGCCCGGTTGCAAGATGCGGACATCCTGCAAACCCGGAATACTCCTGATAAACAACTCCTGGACTTCGACAGGCAGAGACGTCGAGATCCCGTTGGGGTAGACAGTGTCGTCGTTCAACCCCTCAGGTTCAAGAAAGATCTGGTGACCATCCCTGTCTCCAAATCGAACAATTTTGTCCTCTATCGAAGGGCAATACCGCGGTCCAACACCCTTGATCTCTCCGGAATACATGGCAGAGCGGTGAATATTGTCCCTTATGATCCGGTGGGTCTCATCTGTTGTCCGGGTCACGCCGCAGGTCACTTGCGGATTCACGATGGCGTCGGTGAGAAAGGAGAATGGGACAGGATCCTCGTCTGCTTCCTGAACCCCAACCTCGTTCCAGGCCACGGTCGTCCCATCCAGACGCGCCGGCGTGCCCGTCTTCAGGCGGCCCAACCGAAGTCCCAATGCCTCGAACCGAGCTGACAGACCAATGCTCGGAGCTTCACCGACCCTCCCAGCCGGCGTCCTTTCGTTTCCGATGTGAATCAAACCGCGGAGAAATGTTCCGGTCGTGATCACGACCGAAGGCGCCCGGAACTCCCGGCCATCGGCGGTAACCACGCCTTTGACGCGACGGCCATCCATCAGGAGATCGTAGGCGTCCCCCTCCAATATCGTCAAACCTGCTGTAACAGCCAGCGCCGCTTGCATATGCTGGCGATAAAGGGCGCGGTCCGCCTGTGTTCGTGGCCCCCGCACTGCAGGGCCCTTCTTGCGGTTCAATAGACGAAATTGAATGCCGGCGAGGTCCGCAACGCGGCCCATAACGCCATCCAGCGCGTCAATCTCCCGCACTAGATGACCTTTACCCAGACCGCCGATCGCGGGATTGCATGACATCGTCCCAATCGTGTCAGCACGATGCGTCAGAAGCGCGGTCGCCGCGCCCGCTCGCGCAGCCGCAGAAGCCGCTTCACAACCGGCATGACCGCCACCAATCACGATAACATCGAAATCGAGATCACTCATCGTTTCGTTCCTGAATCAAAATGGCCATCTCTCCAATGGCGCTATTTCCCAACGCAGAATTGCGAGAAAATCAGACCAAGCAGCGCGTCCGGTGTGACCCGCCCTGTCAGGTGGGCCAGTTCATCCGCTGCCCCGCGCAGAAGTTCGGCCCTCAGTTCGAGCGGCAGACTGACTTCGGACACCGCCGCTTCCAGCGCTGCAGTCGCCGTCGCGATGTGGTTACGATGCCGAATCAAAAGCGGCGTCGCAAAGTGACCGCCTCCAGTTGCTCGACCTACCAAGTCCGAGATCCGTTTCAGGAGCGAATCGAATCCGTCTCCCGTCCGGGTGGAAATCGAAATACCGCCTGCAGCGCCGCGACCAGAAATCCTATCAGCCTTTGAATGCACTAGGATGATGTCCGGAGTGGCGCGCGCCGACAGAACTTCGCTGTCCTCGACTTCGCCTGTCTCCGAAAGATAAAGGACCAAGTCGGCTTCCCGAATCGTCTGGCGCGCCCGCTCTATTCCGATCCGCTCAACCGGATCGTCTGTATCACGTAAACCGGCCGTATCAAAGACGACGATCTTCGCGCCGTTCAGATCAAGATCCACGGACAAGACGTCGCGTGTCGTTCCGGCGATATCCGTGACAATCGCAACGTCCCGGCGCGCGAGGTAATTCAGAAGACTGGATTTGCCGGCGTTTGGTCTCCCGGCAATCGCGACGCGGAATCCGTCACGCACGATCTCCGCCGTATGGTCGGACAAAGCCGCGTTCATTTCCGTCGAAAGTGCAGCGACATCCTTCCAGACCCGATCCGAAACGGAGCCCGGGATATCGCCTTCGTCCGAGAAATCCAGCTCAGCCTCGATCAGAGCACGAGCCTGGGACAGGCGGTCCATCCACGCGGTGTAACGGCGCGACAAATGGCCATCCGCAAGATACCGTGCCAGCCTTCTTTGGGCGCTCGTTTCCGCCTGCAACAGTTCTGAGAGGCCCTCTGCCTCGACAAGGTCGAGCTTGCCATTTTCGAACGCCCGTCGAGCGAACTCTCCGGCTTCCGCCTGTCTAAGACCCGGTAGCGCTCCAAGGGCTTGAAGAACCGCCGCAATGACGGCACGGCTGCCATGCAACTGCAGCTCTGCACAATCTTCCCCCGTGAACGATGCGGGAGCCTTGAAGAACAGCCCTATGCCCTGGTCGAGTTCCTCACCATCAACACTCCTGACGGTCACCAGCGTCGCCGTGCGCGCCTTCGGAACCTTGCCACAAAGCGCGCGCAACGCGTCTTCTGCCGCAGGACCAGACAAACGAATCACGGCCACCCCAGATGGGAGGCCGCCGCTGGAAAGCGAGAAGATGGTGTCAATTGCTGCCATGTGCTCGGTTACCCACGCAACGGGACGTTTTGCGCTGGCGCTCATTCGCCTGGCTGGACCCGCCGGCATTTGGGCCGAAAATACGAAAGAGTCAATCACGGCAATCAACCGTGACTAACTCTCTCCAGTTCGCTAGCCAGCTAATGAAATCAGGTGTTCATCGATTCGAAGAAATCGCCGTTATTCTTCGTCTGCTTCAGCTTGTCGATCAGGAATTCAATGGCATCCGTGGTTCCCATCGGAGCAAGAATCCGGCGAAGAACAAAGATCTTCTGAAGATCCTGTCGCGGAACAAGGAGGTCTTCCTTGCGTGTCCCGGACTTCAGGATGTCCATGGCCGGGAAGATGCGCTTGTCGGCGACCTTGCGGTCGAGCACGATTTCCGAGTTGCCGGTACCCTTGAATTCTTCGAAGATCACTTCGTCCATGCGGCTTCCCGTGTCGATCAGCGCGGTCGCGATGATCGTCAGCGAGCCACCTTCCTCGATATTGCGGGCGGCGCCGAAGAAGCGCTTCGGCCGCTGGAGCGCGTTTGCATCCACGCCCCCCGTCAGCACCTTGCCGGAGGACGGCACCACAGTGTTATAGGCGCGGCCGAGGCGTGTGATGGAATCGAGCAGGATGACCACATCGCGACCGTGTTCAACAAGCCGCTTCGCCTTTTCGATGACCATCTCGGCGACTTGCACATGGCGTGTCGCCGGTTCGTCGAATGTCGAGGACACGACCTCCCCGCGCACCGAACGCTGCATGTCGGTGACTTCCTCGGGACGTTCATCGATCAGAAGAACGATGAGGTAGCACTCGGGATGGTTGGCCGTGATCGAGTGAGCAATGTTCTGCAGCAGGACCGTCTTACCGGTGCGCGGCGGGGCGACAATAAGCCCGCGCTGGCCCTTGCCAAGCGGCGCAACCAGATCGATGACACGAGGCGAAAGATCCTTCGATGTGGGAACCTCAAGCTCCATCTTGAAACGCTCGTTCGGATAGAGCGGCGTCAGGTTATCGAAATGAACCTTGTGACGGATCTTTTCGGGATCCTCGAAATTGATTGTATTCACCTTCAGAAGCGCGAAATAGCGTTCGCCCTCCTTTGGTCCACGAATGGGGCCTTCAACCGTATCACCGGTCTTCAGTGAGAAACGGCGAATCTGGGACGGCGAAATGTAGATGTCGTCGGGACCGGGCAGGTAATTGGCATTGGCCGAGCGCAGGAAACCGAAACCGTCCTGCAGAACCTCCACCACGCCTTCACCGATGATTTCCACGTCCTGTGTGGCCAAAACCTTCAGAATCGCAAACATCAGTTCCTGCTTGCGCATCGTGCTCGCGTTCTCGACCTCCAGCGACTCTGCAAAGGCAAGCAGGTCGGTCGGTGTCTTGTTCTTAAGCTCCTGAAGCTTCATTTCAGCCATGAATAACCACACGATAAAAAGGGGAGAACTGGACGGGTCAATAAGCGGTCGCCGGGAGATCTGCC
The DNA here is from genome assembly GCA_900215285.1 of Ensifer adhaerens. Lineage (NCBI taxonomy): Bacteria > Pseudomonadati > Pseudomonadota > Alphaproteobacteria > Hyphomicrobiales > Rhizobiaceae > Ensifer > Ensifer adhaerens. The sequence continues at coordinate 1,049,303 of OCMG01000004.1, read as the reverse complement.
TGGCACTGTGGAACCGTCACCTCGGAAGAGATGCGCGGAAAATAGCGCTTCGCCGGCCCGCTCGCAAGGGGCAGGGCGCTTTTTGGCGAGAAATCACGCAAAAGGCTTCACCACCACGAGAATAACGATGACGATCATCAAGAGTGTCGGCACCTCGTTCATCAAACGCCAGCCCCGCGCCGTACCCACACGCTGATCCACGCCGAATCGCCGGACAGCGCGCGCCATGTAGACATGCGCTCCGGAGAGAGCGACCACAGCCAGAAGCTTCAGATGAAGCCAACCGCCATGAAAGCCGTAGATCTCGATCGCCATCCAGAGCCCGAAGGCCCAGCTCAGCACCATGGCCGGCGTCATGATGATAGACATCAGACGCCGCTCCATCACCTTGAACGTCTCCGAAGCCGACGAGCCGATCTCATGATCAAGGTGATAGATGAACAGGCGCGGCATGTACAAAAGCCCCGCCATCCAGGAAATGACCGCAATGACATGCAGCGCCTTGATCCAGAGATAGCGGTTCTGCTCATCGGCGAGGAACAGAGCCAGACCCAGGATCAGAAAGACTGCGAGCGCGATCCCGGCCCGCAGCGCAACCTTCCCGCCAGATGGTCTCTTTGCGTCCATCAAGCCGCGCCTGCCCGAACTCGCTCGACGAGACGCGTCACATTTTCGGGATCAGCCTGTGGCGTAATGCCGTGCCCCAGATTGAAAATCAGCGGGCCAGAACCCAGCGCCTGCAGGATCGCATCGACGCCCTCGTCCAGCGCTGCGCCACCGGCAACCAGGCGCATCGGATCGAGATTGCCCTGCACGGCACCCTCCTTCTGAAGCTCCCGCGCGAAGGAAAGCGGAACTGACCAATCCAGGCCGATGGCATCGGCGCGCGTTCCCTGGCGATAACTCTTCAGGAGATAGCCCGCACCCTTCGCGAAGGCGATGATTTTGGCAGATGGTCGAGCCGCGCGGACCTTGTCGACGATCCTCCGCACAGGGCGGACGGCAAAGCGTTCGAATTCAGCCTCGCCCAGCACGCCCGCCCAGGAGTCGAAAATCTGGACAGCATCCGCCCCGCTATCGATCTGCCGGATCAGGTATTCGGCCGAAATATCCGCAATGTGATCGAGCAGCTTCCCGAAGGCCTCCGGGAAACGATACGCAAAAAGCCGGGCAGGCGCCTGATCCGGTGTTCCGTGACCCGCAATCATGTAGGTGGCAATCGTCCACGGCGCACCACAAAAACCGAGAAGCGTTGTTTCGTCCGGCAATTCCTGCCTCAGTCGTCGGACGGTCTCATACACCGGATCAAGCCGGTCACCGAGTTCTGTCTTCGTCACAGACTCGATATCGTCGACAGACAAGGCATCAAGCTGCGGTCCGTTTCCCTCTTCAAAGCGCACATTCCGTCCGATCGCATCCGGGATGACGAGTATGTCCGAAAACAGAATGGCCGCATCAAACGCATAGCGCCGGATCGGCTGCAACGTGACCTCGACTGCATAGTCGGGGGTGTAGCACAAATCGAGGAAACTTCCGGCCTTGGCGCGCGTTTCCCTGTACTCAGGCAGATATCGTCCTGCCTGACGCATGAGCCAGATCGGAGGCGGAGCAACTGTCTTTCCATCAAGGACGTCCAACAGCTTCCTTCGTGAGACCGAAACCAAGCTCATCTCCAATCTAATAAATTCTTTCTTAAAGAGCTTCTATTTCTTAGAGTCGGTGATGATCAAGGATTAAAATTGACGCAGCACTTGTCCACCGATGGGCGACATCACATCGATGACGTGGAGAAATTCTCGCGCAAAAATTCATGATAGGATGAAAATTCGATTCCATGAGGATTCAGAAGAACTTGTCCGCCAGAGGGGATCAATTCCGCCTGTTGATAAAGGCTGCATAATTCCAGCAAAAAGGATAGTTCTTCACAATCCGAAGATGGCAATGGAATCCAGGTTCGAAAAATCCCAAATGTGGAAAAACCGCAAGTTTCCCACAGGGCTCCTGGCCGCCCTCGCGCTCATCTCTTCCTATCCCGCGTCATCAACAGCGATAGGGAAATAACGGGGATAAATATCGCACGCACTTGCCCTTCGCAGAATCGCTCTCCGAAGGACTACAGCACCGAACTTACCGTCCAATTGCTAACAGAGCATTAACGGAGCGGAAGTTCTGCCCCGCATCACAGTCTCTGTTGTCATCTGACCGTGCCAATGCGAGAAAGCTGCATTTCCATTGCCCCATTAAAGATGAGACTGATCTTCATGCCGAAAAAACCGGATCTGATTCTGGCCTCCGGGTCACCGTTCCGAAAGCAACTGATGGAAGCCGCCGGTCTCGAATTCGGTGTCGAGCCAGCGCGCATTGATGAGCGTCAGATCGAAGCGCCTCTCGCGAATGCGGGGGCTTCACCGGAAGACATCGCCGCGGCACTGGCTGCGGCAAAGGCGCGCGACGTTGCAGAACGCAACCCCGATTGTCTGGTCATTGGCTCCGATCAGGTCATGTCCATGGAGGGAAGGCTGTTTCACAAGTGCACCTCTGTCGACATGGCAAGAGAACAGCTGAAATCCATGCGAGGGCGAACCCATCGTCTGTCGAGTGCGGTTTCGATTGTTCGGGGAGAAGAAGAAGTATGGCACCACGTCGCAGTCGCGGATATGACGTTCCGCGACTTCAGCGACAGCTTTCTCCAATCCTATATATCGAGGGCTGGCGATAAGGTCTTGCTGACCGTCGGGGCCTATAGCTATGAAGGACTGGGGCAGCAGTTGTTCGAGAAGGTCGAGGGGGACTTCTTCACCATCATAGGACTGCCCATGTTGCCGTTGCTCGGCGCACTCAGAAACCTTTCCGTCATTCCCCGCTGATTCACGTGAAACATTAACCATGCATGCATTTGTCGCCGGCCATCCGATAAACCATTCGAAATCTCCGTTGATCCACGGAACCTGGCTCAAACGTCATGGGCTTCACGGAACCTATCGCGCAATCGACGTGGCGCCCGAAGACTTCGAGAATTTCATGGCAAGTCTCAAGAACGGGGACTCGCACTACGCAGGCGGCAATATCACGATACCCCACAAGGAACGTGCATTCGCGCTGGCCGACGAAGTCGACGAAACAGCCGACTATATCGGAGCGGCCAATACGCTCTGGCGTGAACACGGGCGGGTTCGAGCCACGAATACCGATGCCTACGGTTTCGCCGCGAACTTGGATGAGAAGAGGCCGGGCTGGCAGAATCTGGAAACTGCTGTCGTGTATGGAGCGGGTGGCGCGAGCCGGGCTGTGATTGTGGCTCTCCTCGAAAGGGGCTTCCGCAACATTCATGTGCTGAACCGAACGGTGGAAAAGGCGAAGATCCTTGCCGATCGCTTCGGCGCTCACGTAGAACCCCATCCGCTCGACGCCCTGCCAGAACTTCTCACCGGTGCCGGCCTTTTCGTCAACACGACGTCGCTGGGTCTGAAGGATCAGAGCGTGCCGCAGATCGATTTCAGCGGCATGCGCGAAGGTGCGCTGGTGACGGATATCGTGTATGTCCCGCTCAAGACGGCCTTTATATTGCAGGCTGAAGCGCAAGGGATTGCGACTGCCGATGGTCTTGGCATGCTCCTGCACCAGGCGGTCCCGGGTTTCGAAAAGTGGTTCGGCATCCGACCGGTCGTCGATGAAGCCCTCCGTCATGTCGTGGAAACCGCAATGGGGGTGCGCTGATGTTTGTGATCGGCCTGACCGGGTCCATCGGCATGGGCAAATCGACGACCGCCGAGATGTTTCGGGCCGAAGGCGTCCCGGTCAACGATTCCGACGCGGTCGTGCATGAACTTTATAGCGCCGAGGCTGTGGCGCCGATTGAAGCCGCCTTTCCGGGCACGACGGTTGCAGGCAAGGTCGATCGCACCAGACTGGCTGCGCATCTCGCGGCTCATCCCTCGGACTTCAAGACCCTCGAAGCCATTGTTCATCCGCTGGTGCGCGACAGGGAGACAGAGTTTCGCAAGCGGGCGGAAGAGGAGGGCCACGACATTGTCGTTCTGGACATACCTCTTCTCTATGAAACGGGCGGCGAGGGACGGGTCGATGCGGTCGTCGTGGTCAGCTGCGCGCCGGACATTCAACGCGCGCGTGTTCTGGCCCGTCCGGGAATGACAGTGGAAAAGTTTGAAATGATCCTGTCGAGACAGGTGCCCGATAGCGAAAAAAGACGCCGCGCCGATTATATTGTTCAAACCGGTGACGGACTGGAACAGGCACGCGCGCAGGTTCGCACGATACTCGCAGACATCAGGTCGCGCCGTCTCACGTAATCAGGCAGGAACAGAAATGCGGGAAATCATCTTCGACACGGAAACGACCGGCCTCGATTCGCGGGAGGACCGCATCATTGAAATCGGGGGGATCGAGCTCGACAATCACTTTCCCACGGGACGAACTCTGCATCTCTATATCAGCCCAGGGGAACGCAAGGTTCATCCGGACGCGCTCGCGGTTCATGGGATCACGGATGAATTCCTGGCCGACAAGCCAGCATTCGCAGATGTCGCCGAGCAAATCCTGACCTTTTTCGAAGGGGCGAAATGGATTGCTCACAACGCAACCTTCGACATGGGCTTCATCAATGCGGAGCTTGCCCGCCTCAATCTTGCGCCCATTGCGCCCTCCGAAGTCATCGATACCCTGTCGCTGGCCCGCCGCAAGCACCCGATGGGCCCGAACTCCCTCGACGCGCTCTGCAAGCGCTACGGCATCGACAATTCGCATCGCGCCAAGCACGGCGCGCTTCTCGACTCCGAACTTCTGGCCGAAGTCTATATCGAGATGATTGGCGGCCGTCAGGCGGCGCTCGGCCTCGCAGGTCCGGGCCAGATGACGGTCGAGGAAAACGAAGCCTCGGCGGCGCTTATGGTCGGCCGGCCAAAGCCGTTGGCGGCGCGGGTCACGCAAACCGAGCGGCAGGCGCATGAGGCCATGATCGCCAAGATCGGCGGCAAGGCGCTCTGGTCTCGGTATCAGTAAATGCCCCAAATGGATTTCAGCCAAAGAAAAGCCCGGGACGAGAGCCCGGGCTTTTTTGCTTGCGTCTTAAGACGAGGCGATCAGTTGGTGTTGGCGCTCACCTTGGCGCGGGCCTGTTCCTCGGCCATGCGCTGCGAGAACATCTGCGCGAAGTCGATCGGGTCGACGAGAAGCGGTGGGAAGCCGCCGTTACGCGTGACGTCCGCAATGATCTGCCGGGCAAACGGGAACAGCAGGCGCGGGCACTCGATGAAGAGGATAGGCAGCATATGTTCCTGCGGGAAGCCGGAAATGCGGAAAACGCCGCCATAGGCAAGCTCGGCGTGGAACAGCGACTTGTCGCCGGCCTTGGCTTCAGCGGTCAGCGTCAGCAGAACGTCGAAATCGTCGCCACCCAGCGGGTTGGCGTTGACGTTCACATTGATATTGATTTCCGGAGCCTTGTCGCGGGCCTGCAGGGATTGCGGCGCACCAGGGTTTTCGAAGGAAAGGTCCTTTGTATACTGGGCGAGAATGTTCAGCGAAGGAGCCTGTCCGGCGCCGTTCTGGTTTGCATCGTTAGACATGTCTGCTCCTCAAGGGAAAATCGGTCGTGCCGCGATCTAACATTTCCAAGGGGGCCTTACAACCCTGCGGCCAATGCCCGGCGCCGTGGAAGATCTAGTCGATCCGTCGGTTCCATGGTGAATTCGAATTGGGTTCGCGCCGGTAGTCTTCCTCGTCGAGATCGATCACGTCGCCCGCTTCGTGGTTTCGGCCTGGCCCCTCGAAAGGCGAATCCGGACCTCTGCCGGTGCTGCTGAACCGGCCTGAGACCACAATCCGGTCCTTGATCATCAGCCATGCGGCATCCCGCACGGCCGGAATGAAGAGAAGCAATCCGAGGACGTCGGTGACGAATCCGGGGGTCAGGAGAAAAAGACCGGCGAGGACGATCATGGCACCGTGGATGAGCTCACGGGCGGGGAGCCGTCCGGCATCCATCTCCCGGGAGAGCTTGCGCAGAACCCCGATGCCCTGGATCCGCAATAGCACGCCGCCGAGTGCCGAGGACAGAAAGATCAGTCCTATGACCGGAAGCACGCCGATATAGCGGCCAACGATGATGAAGACAGCAATTTCCAGCAGCGGTAGTACGACCAAAGCCAGAGGAAGGATCGAAAATCGCATGTGGGGCGCCTTTATTGCCGCTGGAACTGTCGAAGCGACATCTAGCGTTTGAATAGCTGTGGTTTGAAGACTATATGATTTCCAGGCATAAATGAGAAACTGGTTTATAGGCCAATGGGTTCAAACGATATCGTCACGATTTTTTTCCTCGTCGCGGCAGTTGTCATCTTCATTCAGCTGCGCAACGTGCTCGGGAGAAGAACCGGCAACGAGAAACCGCCGCACGATCCCTATGCGCGTCGCGAAAGCACGGAGGTTCGTCCGGTTGCCGATAAGGTCGCGCCTGTAGCATCTGGCCGCGATATTGGCGAACCCGTCAATCCCTACGCGCCGGCTGACGCGTTCACCGCTGCCGGAAGTGATCTGAACACCGGCATTCGCTCCGTGATCGACGCTGATGCGAGCTTCAATCCGGCAGAATTCATGAAGGGTGCGCGTGCGGCTTACGAGATGATCGTGATGGCATTTGCCGAAGGTGATCGCAACGCGCTCAAGAATCTCCTGTCGCGCGAAGTCTATGAAGGCTTCGAGGCGGCGATCAGGGATCGCGAAACGAAGGGCGAGCGCATGAACTCGACCTTCGTCGGCATCAACAAGGCCGAGATGCTCAACGCCGCGGTCAAGGGGACCGAAGCTTTCGTCACGGTGCGGATCGTCAGCCAGCTGATCTCCGCCACCTATGACAAGCAGGGCACTCTGATCGATGGTCACCCGGAAGAAGTGGCCGAGGTCAAGGACATCTGGACCTTTGCCCGCGATACGCGCTTGCGCGATCCGAACTGGAAACTCGTCGGTACCGAATCGGAGCAGTGATGACATCCGGGTTCTCGCTCGAAAAACGCGGCTTCGACAGTCTGGCCGGGTGGGGCGAGGACGACCCTCGGGAGCTTATTGCGGCGCTCCGGCGATGCCGGGCGCATATTCTCGGAAAGAAGCCCTATCGGACGGGCACGCTGGGCGTGACAGCGCAAGAGCTTCTGCCCGCCATGAGCGCGGCGGAAGACCTGGGCGCCGCAGCTTCGGCCGACGAAGCCCGTTCCTTTTTTGAGGAGCACTTCGTGCCTTTCTTCATTCATCGAGACGATGGCGGCAACGGTTTCGTCACAGCCTTTTACGAACCGGATGTCGAAGTCTCGGATACGCCCGATGCGACCTGGCGCTATCCGTTCTATCGCCGTCCGGACGATCTGGTTGACCTGAATGATACGAACCGTCCCGCGTCAATGGACCCTTCCTACATGTTCGGCCTTCTGCGCGACGGAGAGATTTCCGAATATCCGGACCGCAAGGCCGTCGATCTAGGCTATCTCGACGGACGGGGGCTCGAAATCGCCTGGGCGCGTTCCAAGGCGGACGTCTTCTTCACCCACGTTCAGGGTGCGGGCCGGCTGACCTTCCGCGATAGCTCTGTCAGGCGCATCACCTATGCCGCCAAGGCCGGCCATCCCTTCACCGGCATCGGCCGGTATCTGGTCGAGACCGGCGAAATAGACCCGGCGGAAATCTCCATGGGTGCGATCCGCGACTGGCTCGCCCGCAATCCGGATCGCGCCGATGAGACGTACTGGCGTAACCGCTCCTACATCTTCTTCCGTGAGGAAGAGATCGGGGACCCGGCACTCGGGCCGGTGGCGGCTGCCAAGGTGCAGATGACACCCGGCCGTTCGCTCGCCGTCGATCGCAACATCCACACCTTCGGCTGTCCCTTCTACATCGAGAGCGAAAGCCTGACGCGGCTCGACAACGGCCGGCCCTTCCGCCGGCTGATGCTGGCGCTTGATACAGGCTCGGCCATCGTCGGGCCGGCGCGCGGCGACATCTTTACCGGCTCCGGTTCGCAGGCCGGCGAGCTGGCGGGTTCGGTCCGCAACGAAGCGAACTTCTTCATCCTCGTGCCCAGTGCCGCCGCGGAGCGTTATTGAGATGGCGACGAAGAAGACCATGTCGTCCGAAGACCGTATTCTCTGGGGGAAGGTCGCGCGTTCGGTTCGGGCGCTTCCCGGTCGCATGGATTTCCTCGAAGAGCTTGAGCCGCAAATCCCGGGCGAGGCCGTGCCGGCGGGAGGCGTGCCGATCTTCACGCTGAATGATCAGGGTGCCAAGGCTACGCCCGCCAACAACAAGCCCGATCATCGTCACCATCCGATCGAGCGCCCGGTACAGAAGAAGATTGCCAAGGGCAGGCTTCAGCTGGAGGCCCGCATCGATCTTCACGGTCTGGTGCAGAGCGAGGCCCATGCCATGCTGCTCGGCTTTCTGGTTCATGCCCATGAGCGCGGGCTTCGGCATGTCCTCGTCATCACCGGCAAGGGCTCGTCCATGGGCAGCGAAGGTGCATTGAAGCGCGCCGTCCCGCTGTGGTTTTCGAAACCCGAGTTTCGATTCCTCATCTCCGGCTACGAGACCGCGAGCCGCGGCCATGGCGGCGATGGGGCCCTCTATGTCAGGCTCGCCCGCAAGCCGGGAGACAGGTCATGACCCCGTTTGGCGAGGCCATGCGCGAGCTTCGGCGCAAGAAGGGCGTCACGCAGAAGGAAATGGCAACTGCGCTCGGCGTGTCCCAGGCCTACCTGTCTGCGCTGGAACATGGCAATCGCAGCGCCCCGAGCTTCGATTTCATCCAGCGCGTGGCCGGCTATTTCAACATCATCTGGGACGACCTCGAGGACCTGATGCGGGTTGCCGGTCTCTCCCATCCGCGCGTCGTCATCGATACGGCAGGGCTGGATGCCGCCTATACGGCGCTCGCCAATCGGCTCGCGCATGAGATCAGAAACCTGGATCACGAGACGCTCGCCGCCATTGATACCGTGCTGAATGAGGCGGCGCGGCAGAAGGCTTGAAAAAGCCCTGAAAACCGCCGCTTTCCGGGGAAAAGCGGTCCCGCAGGTTTGGCTTCAACGCCAAAGTGCCTATAGTCGAAACGATAAATTCATGGTGATTCGGGCAAGACGCGGCAGATCGCGCGTCCTGCCCAGAAACCGGCGGATTGGGTGCCTATTCAAGGCTTGCCTGCCGCATCGGTCGCCGGTTCATCTGGGAAAGTTTAAATGAGCGAGAATACCGACATTCAACAGGGTTCAGGCGCCGAGGAATATGGCGCAGACAGCATCAAGGTCTTGAAGGGCCTCGATGCCGTGCGCAAGCGCCCCGGCATGTATATCGGCGATACGGATGACGGCTCCGGCCTGCATCACATGGTCTATGAAGTGGTCGACAACGCCATCGACGAAGCGCTGGCCGGCCATGCCGACCGCGTGACGGTGACGCTCAATGCCGATGGTTCGGTCTCCGTGACCGACAACGGCCGCGGCATCCCGACCGGCATTCACCACGAAGAAGGCGTCTCGGCAGCCGAAGTCATCATGACCCAGCTCCATGCCGGCGGCAAATTCGACCAGAACTCCTACAAGGTCTCCGGCGGTCTGCATGGCGTGGGCGTCTCGGTGGTCAACGCGCTCTCGACGAAGTTGAAGCTGAAGATTCGTCGCGACAACAAGGTCCACGAGATGTCCTTCACGCATGGCGTCGCGGACGCGCCGCTGGCCGTGACGGGCGAGTATGAAGGCCGCTCCGGCACGGAAGTGACCTTCCTGCCGAGCACGGAAACCTTCACCAAGACCGAATTCGATTACGACACGCTGGAACACCGCCTGCGTGAACTCGCCTTCCTCAATTCCGGCGTTCACATCATCCTCACCGACAGGCGTCATTCGGATGTCCGCGAAACGGAACTGGTCTATGACGGCGGTCTCGAAGCCTTCGTTGCCTATCTCGACCGCGCCAAGAAGCCGCTCGTGCCGAAGCCGATTGCCATCAAGGGCGAGAGGGACGGCATCACGGTCGAAGTGGCAATGTGGTGGAACGACAGCTACCACGAGAACGTGCTCTGCTTCACCAACAACATCCCGCAGCGCGACGGCGGCACACACCTTGCCGGCTTCCGTGGCGCACTGACGCGTCAAGTCACGTCCTATGCCGAAACGTCCGGCACCTTGAAAAAGGAAAAGGTGTCGCTCAGCGGTGAAGACTGCCGCGAAGGGCTGACTGCCGTTCTGTCAGTCAAGGTGCCGGACCCGAAATTCTCCTCGCAGACCAAGGACAAACTTGTCTCGTCCGAGGTCCGTCCCGTGGTCGAAAATCTCGTCAACGAGGCTTTGAACCGGTGGTTCGAGGAACATCCGGGCGAAGCCAAGGTCCTGATCGGCAAGGTGGTCGAGGCCGCCGCCGCACGCGAAGCCGCCCGCAAGGCGCGAGAACTGACCCGCCGCAAGGGTGCGCTCGACATTTCCTCGCTGCCCGGCAAGCTTGCCGACTGTTCCGAACGCGATCCGGCCAAGTCCGAACTCTTCCTCGTCGAGGGTGACTCGGCAGGTGGTTCGGCCAAGCAGGGCCGTTCGCGCGAAAACCAGGCTATCCTGCCGCTGCGCGGCAAGATCCTCAATGTCGAGCGCGCGCGCTTCGACAAGATGCTGTCGAGCCAGGAAATCGGCACGCTGATCACCGCGCTTGGCACATCGATCGGCAAGGACGAGTTCAACGCCGAGAAGCTGCGCTATCACAAGATCATCATCATGACCGATGCTGACGTCGACGGCGCGCATATCCGCACCCTGCTGCTCACCTTCTTCTTCCGCCAGATGCCGGAACTGATTGAGCGCGGCCATCTCTATATCGCCCAGCCGCCGCTCTATAAGGTGACGCGCGGCAAGTCCTCGCAATATCTGAAAGACGAAAAGGCCTTCGAGGATTACCTCATCAATGCCGGCCTGGACGATTCGGTTCTCCAGCTTGGCACCGGCGAGGCGCGTGCCGGACAGGACCTTCGCGAAGTCGTCAACGACGCCTTGCGCCTGCGCGCCCTGATCGACGGCCTGCATTCGCGCTATAACCGCAATGTCGTCGAACAGGCGGCGATTGCCGGTGCACTCAATGTCGAGCTGGTTCAGAACCGCGCCGCTGCCGAGAGCACCGTGGCCGAAGTCGCGCACCGTCTCGATCTCATTTCCGAAGAGACCGAGCGCGGCTGGACCGGCCATGTCAACGACCAGGGCAATCTGGTCTTCGAGCGCATGGTCCGCGGCGTCAAGGAAGCGGCCGTTCTCGACATGGCGCTTCTGGGCTCCGCCGATGCGCGCCATATCGACCAGATGAGCGGGCGATTGAAAGACATCTACGCCATTCCGCCGACGCTGCGCCGCAAGGAAGGCGAGACCCAGATCATCGGGCCGCGCGCGTTGCTCGACATCATCTTCGGCGCCGGCCGCAAGGGTATCGCGATGCAGCGCTATAAGGGTCTTGGCGAAATGAATGCCGAGCAGCTCTGGGAAACGACGCTCGATCCGAATGTCCGCTCACTGCTTCAGGTCCGCGTGAACGATGCGGTGGACGCCGACGGTCTCTTCGCCCGCCTGATGGGCGACGAAGTGGAGCCCCGCCGCGATTTTATCCAGGAAAACGCGCTGAGCGTCGCGAACCTCGATATCTGACACAGACAGAATCTGGGTCAGAATCCGGCAAAGAAAAAGCCCGCCTCGACAAGCCGAAGGCGGGCATTCTTGTTTGCCAGATGATCAGGCGACGAAGGTGCCGTTGCCGGCGATGGCGGAAAGCGGCTTGCGCGGGCTCGGAGCCTCGCGCTCCTGCAGGCGCTCCGGCAGAGCTTCCTTCTCGCCGCGCGTGCCGATGGCGACGCCGACTTCGAGGCGAAAGGACGAAGGAACATTGAACAGTTCCATCGCCTTCTCATGCAACACGCCGCCCATGGCATGCGCATGATAGCCCAGCATATGCGCCTGAAGCGCCAGCGACATCCAGGCTGCACCTGCGTCGAAGGCGTGGCTATAGAAAGGCTTTTCCTCGCCGGTGTCGGAGGTCACGGTCTTCTGGGAGAAAATGAGGACGAGCACCGAAGCGTTCTTCGCCCACATCGCATTGAACTCATTCAGCGCTGCCGCCAGCTTTTCAAATTCCGGCGTGTCGCGATGGGCATAGACGAAGCGCCAGGGCTGCGCATTCATTGCCGAAGGAGCAAAGCTTGCGGCCTCAAGGATCGTCTTCAGATCCTTGTCCGGAATTGCTTTGGGAACGAACGAGCGGGGAGACCAGCGGGCTGTAAAAAGTGGATCGACCGGGAATTCAGTCTGACGCGACATATCGATTTGCCTTGTCCTGGTTTGTATGGGGTGGAGATGCTGTTGAAAGAAGCCCCGACAACGACGACGCGTTGAGCCGCGTCGGAGGCAGGCGGACCTTAGAGCCATTCGACCGAGGTGGGAAGAGCGTTTTGCAGCGCAACAGAGACGACTGATTCGTCATTCTTCGGCGAAAGCGACCTTGCCGAAGTTGCATGGCTTCGTAAGCTGCCAACTGAATTCATTGAAAACAGGCGCCAATTCATCCCTAGTTCTAGACTATTATCTTGATTGTTCGGAAAGGGAAAAGTGCTAGGCTCGAACAATAGTCCGGTGCAGAGCGTTACGACGTCTGTGGTCCGGCAAGAAAGGCACGGCTGATGTTCTATCAGATGTATGAGTTCAACCATGCGGTCATGGCCCCATGGAGAGCAGCTGCAGACGCAATGCGCGTCGCTTACCGAAATCCCTTCAATCCCATTTCGCATACCGCCTTTGGTCGGACGATGGCCGCAGGCTTCGAAGTGTTCGAGCGCGCCACGCGTCGCTATGGCAAACCCGAGTTCGGCCTTCCATTGACCGTCATCAATGGCGAGGAAGTCTCGGTCCACGAGAAGATCGTGTGGTCGAAGCCCTTCTGTAATCTCCTGCATTTCGAGCGAGTGCTGCCGCCCGGCGTCGAGCGCGGCCCGAAATTGTTGATGGTCGCACCCATGTCGGGCCACTATGCCACGCTGCTGCGCGGTACGGTCGAGACCATGCTGCCGCATGCAGACGTCTACATCACCGATTGGGTCGATGCCCGCATGGTGCCGCTGCAGGACGGAACATTCGACCTCGACGACTATATTGATTACGTCATCGAGATGATCCGCTTCCTCGGGCCCGACACACATCTGATGGCTGTATGCCAGCCCTCTGTCCCGGTTCTGGCCGCCGCTGCGGTCATGGCGATGGACGACGATCCGAACGTGCCGGCGTCCATGACGCTCATGGGCGGGCCGATCGATACCCGCAGCAACCCCACGGCCGTCAATCGCCTGGCCGAGAACAAGCCGATCGAATGGTTTGCAGAAAATGTGGTCATGCAGGTTCCGTGGCCGCAGCCCGGCGCCATGCGTCTCGTCTATCCGGGCTTCCTGCAATTGACCGGCTTCATGTCCATGAACCTCGACCGCCACATGACGGCGCAGAAGGACTTCTTCTTCCATCTGGTGAAGAACGACGGCGAGCCGGCGGAGAAGCACCGCGAGTTCTACGACGAGTATCTCGCCGTCATGGACCTGACCGCCGAATTCTATCTGCAAACGGTCGATACCGTCTTCATCCGCCATGCGTTGCCGAAGGGCGAGATGACCCATCGCGGCCGTCTCATTGACCTGAAGGCCATTACGAAGACCGCGCTGATGACGGTCGAAGGTGAGAATGACGACATTTCCGGCGTCGGCCAGACCGCGGCGGCGCAGACGCTGTGCTCTTCCATCCCGGACGGCATGCGGATGCACTATCTGCAGCCGGATGTGGGCCATTATGGCGTCTTCAACGGCTCCCGCTTCCGCCGCGAGATCGCGCCACGCATCCTCAGCTTCATGAAGACGAACGCGCTCGAAAATCGTGCCGCCTCGGCGGAAGCACCCCGCGTCGTCAAGGGCCGCTTCACACGCAAGGCCTGAACCCGGGTCGCGAATAGACCGAAATCTTCCAGCGTTTCGCAGCGCTTATCCGGTTTTGGCCCGGATCGTCTTGAAAGCGATCCGGGCCTTTCCCACTTCGTTATCAGTGAGATCGCATGGGGCGGTCTCCTTGAAAAACGAGGTTTCTTCAATGAACCAGTCTGCCTGGATCCGTCCGGAATGGAATCCGGCGACCATCGCGCTCATGGTATTGGGTTTCGTGATCTTCTGGCCGCTCGGCCTGGCGATGCTCGCCTACATCCTGTTCGGCGACCGTTTGCATGAGTTCAAGCGCGAGGCGAACGCCACCGTCGATCGCGGCTTCGAGACGATGCGCCGCTACACGGGCGGCAAGGGCTTCGGCCAGTATGCCGGCGGAACCGGCAATGCCGCCTTCGACGACTGGCGCCGTCAGGAGCTGGAGCGCATCGAGAACGAGCGCCGCAAGCTTGACGAGGCGCGCCGCGAGTTCGATGAATATGTAAGCGAACTGCGCCGTGCCAAGGACCAGGAGGAATTCTCCAGGTTCATGCGCGAACGCAATGCCCGCAACGGCGGTGACGTGAATGGAACGACGGGCAACTGATCCGTCTGATTGAACGTCATGACCGGCCTTCGCCCGAAGGCCGGTTTTTTCGTGCCGGAAGCCTGGCCGAATCGGCTAAGGATTGAGCGACCAAAACCAAAGACCTGAGATGTTTTTCAGACGAACCAAATCCGTAGAGCCGCAGCAGAGGACGGTCAGCGTGGCCGGCCGCGCCATTCCGCTGACGATCCGAAGCGATCGGCGCGCGACACGGCTGACGCTGCGCATCGAGCCGGGCGGGCGGGCGCTGAAGATGACGGTGCCGCTCGGCGTGCCGATCCGTGATGTCGAGGATTTTCTGGAGCGCCATCACGGATGGCTGAGCACACGGCTCTCCAAGCTTCCGAGCGAAAGCGGTTTGCGCGAAGGCGGGCAGATCATGCTGCGCGGCGTCGGCCACCGCATCGTCATGACCGGCAAGCTGCGGGGTCTGACGGAAAAGTCGCAGATCGACGGCGAGCCTGTGCTTCTCGTCAGCGGCGAGCCGCAGCATCTCGGCCGCCGGCTCTCCGACTTTCTCAAGAAGGAAGCGCGCCGTGATCTGGAAGAGCTGGCCCGCTATCATGCCCGCGTCAGCGGCAAGCGCATTTCATCGATTAGCATGAAGGACACGAAAAGCCGCTGGGGCTCCTGCACCCATGATGGCAACCTCAGCTTCTCCTGGCGCATCGTCATGGCCCCGCCTTCGGTTATCGACTATCTTGCCGCCCATGAAGTGGCGCATCTGACCGAGATGAACCACGGTCCGCGCTTCTGGGCGCTCTGCGAAAAGCTCTGCCCCGGAACGAAGGAAGCCAAGGCCTGGCTCAAGCGCAACGGGTCGGCGCTTCACGCGATCGATTTCAGCTGAAGAAGATCGGCTCCTGTGACCATCCATTGCCGCTACGCGATCAGTCCATAACGCAATTTGGCTCGACTCTTTTGCCGTTTCATGCGAGTTCCAACAGCCATGACATTCTCGATCAAGATCTGTGGTCTCAAGACGCCCGAGGCGGTGGAACTCGCTGTCCGCCGCGGCGCGACCCATATCGGTTTCATCTTCTTCGCCAAGAGCCCGCGCTATGTCGAGCCGACGGATGCGGCGCGTCTCGCAGAAGCTGCCCGCGGTAAGGCCAAGATCGTTTCCGTGACGGTCGATGCCGACACTGATTTCCTTGATGAGATTGTAGACCAGTTGAAGCCGGATATCCTGCAGCTTCATGGGCATGAGAGCGTCGATGAGATCCTGCGCCTGAAAGCGTTTTACGCCCGGCAGGTGATGAAGGTCTTTTCGATCCGAGACGCTGATGATTTGGCCCGGATCGATCCCTATATCGGGGTGGCCGATCGTTTCCTTCTGGACGCGAAGGCCCCGAAAGGCTCGGAACTGCCCGGCGGCAACGGGGTTTCGTTCGACTGGTCGCTGCTCGATGTGCTTGACGACGATGTCGATTACATGCTTTCCGGTGGCCTCAACAAGGACAACGTGGCGGATGCCATCCTGAAAACCCGATGCTCCGGCATTGACGTGTCGTCAGGGGTCGAGAGCGAACCGGGCGTGAAGAGCCTGGACAAGATGAATGAGTTTTTCGATGCGGCCGAACGCGCAATCGTGATGCGCAAGGGCCCTGGGAGAGTAATGTGAACGAGACGCCAAAGCTGAATTCCTTCCGCGCCGGTCCCGATGAGGACGGTCGTTTCGGCATCTACGGCGGCCGCTTCGTGGCCGAAACGCTGATGCCACTGATCCTCGATCTCGAGGCCGAGTTCAACAAGGCCAAGACCGATCCTGAATTCCAGGCGGAACTCGCCAATCTCGGCAAGCATTATATCGGCCGTCCCAGCCCGCTCTATTTCGCCGAGCGCCTGACGGCCGAACTTGGCGGCGCGAAAATCTATTTCAAGCGCGACGAGCTGAACCACACCGGTTCGCACAAGATCAACAACTGCATCGGCCAGATCCTGCTTGCCAAGCGCATGGGAAAGAAGCGCATCATCGCTGAAACCGGCGCCGGCCAGCATGGCGTGGCCTCGGCAACTGTCGCCGCCCGCTTTGGCTTTCCTTGCGTCGTCTACATGGGCGCAACGGACGTTGAGCGTCAGGCGCCGAACGTCTTCCGAATGAAGCTTCTGGGCGCTGAAGTGAAGCCGGTGACGGCTGGTCACGGCACACTGAAGGATGCGATGAACGAGGCCCTGCGCGACTGGGTCACCAATGTCGACGACACCTATTACATCATCGGCACGGCTGCCGGCCCGCATCCCTATCCGGAAATCGTCCGCGAATTCCAGTCGGTGATTGGCAAGGAAGCCAAGGAGCAGATGATGGAGGCCGAAGGCCGCCTGCCGGATATGCTGGTCGCTGCCGTCGGCGGCGGCTCGAACGCCATCGGCCTATTCCATCCCTTCCTCGACGACGAGTCGGTCAAGATCGTCGGCGTCGAAGCCGGCGGCAAGGGTCTTGATGGCGAAGAGCATTGCGCTTCGCTCACCGCCGGTTCTCCCGGCGTTCTGCACGGCAACCGCACCTATCTTCTGCAGGACAGCGACGGCCAGATCAAGGAAGGCCATTCGATCTCTGCCGGTCTCGACTATCCCGGCATCGGCCCGGAACATTCGTGGCTGAAGGATACCGGCCGCGTCGAATACGTGCCGATCATGGACAATGAAGCGCTCGACGCCTTCCAGATGCTGACCCGCACCGAAGGCATCATCCCGGCGCTGGAGCCCAGCCATGCGCTCGCCGAAGTCATCAAGCGCGCGCCGAAGATGGACAAGGACCAGATCATCCTGATGAACCTCTGTGGCCGCGGCGACAAGGACATCTTCACCGTTGGCAAGATTCTCGGAATGGGGCTCTGATCGTCATGACCGCACGTATGGACAAACGCTTTGCCGATCTGAAAGCCGGAGGCCGACCGGCCCTCGTGACCTATTTCATGGGCGGCGACCCCGATTTTGAAACCTCGATGAAGATCATGCAGGCGCTGCCGAAGGCAGGCGCTGACGTGATCGAGCTCGGCATGCCCTTTTCCGATCCGATGGCGGATGGCCCGGCGATCCAGATGGCTGGTCAGCGCGCGTTGAAAGCAGGGCAGAACCTCGCCAAGACCATCGACATGGCCCGCCGCTTCCGCGAGACGGATCAGGATACGCCGATCGTGCTGATGGGCTATTACAATCCGATCTATATCTACGGCGTCGAGCGTTTCATCGAGGACGCACTCAAGGCCGGCATTGACGGACTCATCGTCGTGGACCTTCCGGCTGAAATGGACGACGAGCTTTGCATCCCCGCAGTTGCGCGCGGGCTCAACTTCATTCGCCTGACCACGCCGACAACGGACAACAAGCGTCTGCCGCGCGTTCTCCAGAACTCGTCCGGCTTCGTCTATTATGTCTCGATGAACGGCATTACCGGTTCGGCCCTGCCGGACCCGTCGCTGATTGCTGGTGCGGTTGCCCGCATCAAGGGCCATACCGAGCTTCCGATCTGCGTGGGCTTCGGCGTCAAGACGGCCGAACATGCCCGCCTGATCGGCGCATCCGCCGATGGCGTGGTTGTCGGGACGGCGATCGTGAACCAGATTGCGCTCAGCCTGACGAAGGATGGCAAGGCCACTCAGGACACCGTGCCCAGCGTTGAGACCTTGGTGCGCGGACTGTCCACCGGCGTTCGCGCAGCCCGCCTCAAAGCGGCCGAATAAGCGCGCTTAAAAGATCCAGAACAAGGAGTTTCACCCATGAACTGGCTGACCAATTACGTTCGCCCGCGCATCAACTCGATGCTGGGCCGCCGCGAAGTTCCGGAAAACCTCTGGATCAAGTGCCCGGAAACGGGCGAAATGGTCTTTCACAAGGACCTGGAAGAAAACCAGTGGGTGATCCCCGCCTCCGGCCATCACATGAAGATGCCGGGCAAGGCGCGTCTCGCCTGGCTGTTCGACAACGGCCAGTATGAGCTGATGACCCAGCCGAAGGTGGCGCAGGACCCGCTGAAGTTCCGCGATTCCAAGAAATACAGCGACCGCCTGAAGGACAGCCGCGCCAAGACCGAGCTTGAGGACACGATTCTTGCCGGCGTCGGAACGATCAGCGGCGTCAAGGCTGTCGGCGTCGTCCACGAGTTCGAATTCATGGGCGGCTCGCTCGGCACCGCTGCCGGCGAAGCAATCATCGCCGCGTTTGAAAAGGCGATTGCCGAGAAATGCCCGCTTGTCATGTTCCCCGCTTCTGGCGGCGCGCGCATGCAGGAAGGCATCCTCTCGCTGATGCAGCTGCCGCGCACGACCGTCGCGGTCGAGATGCTTAAGGAAGCGGGCCTGCCCTATATCGTGGTTCTCACCAACCCCACCACGGGCGGGGTCACCGCGTCGTATGCCATGCTGGGAGACATCCACATCGCCGAACCGGGCGCGCTCATCGGCTTTGCCGGGCGCCGCGTCATCGAGCAGACCATACGCGAAAAGCTGCCCGAGGGCTTCCAGACGGCGGAATATCTCTACCAGCACGGCATGGTCGATATGGTTCTGCATCGCCACAAGATCCCGGAAACGATCGGCCGCATCCTCTCCATGCTGACGACCGGCGCAAAGTCCAAGGCGGCCTGAGAAAATCACCCCCGTGAGCAACGCCGCACTGGAAATCGACAAGTTGATGGCCCTTCATCCGAAGGGCTTTGATCTTTCGCTGGATCGAATTCGCCGGCTTCTCGACAGGCTCCGCAATCCGGAGAAACGACTGCCGCCGGTGATCCACATTGCCGGCACGAACGGCAAGGGGTCGACCTCTGCCTTTTGTCGGGCGCTCTTGGAAGCCAAGGGGCTGTCGGTTCACGTCCATACATCGCCGCATCTCGTCAACTGGCATGAACGCTACAGACTTGGCCGCAAGGGCGGGCGTGGAGAACTGGTCGATGACGAGACGCTGGCGCATGCCATTCGCCGCGTCGGCGATGCCAATGCCGGCGAGTACATCACCGTATTCGAAATCCTGACGGCGGTTATGTTCGTGCTTTTTTCCGAACATCCGGCCGATGCCGCGATTGTCGAAGTCGGCCTGGGTGGCCGGTTCGATGCAACCAATGTCATCGACAACCCGGCGGCCTGCATCATCACCTCCATCTCGCTGGATCACGTGGCCTATCTCGGTGACCGGGTGGAACTGATTGCGGCTGAAAAGGCTGGTATCATGAAACGCGGCCGCCCTGTGGTCATCAGTTATCAGGCCGAGGGTGCGGCGCTCGATGTGCTTGCCGAGACCGCAGAGCGTCTCGGCTGCCCGCACTCCGTTTTCGGCCAGGACTATATTGCCTATGAGGAGTTTGGGCGGCTCGTTTATCAGGACGAATTCGGCCTTTCGGATCTGCCGCTGCCGCGACTGCCGGGCCGCCACCAATATGGCAATGCCGCCGCCGCCATTCGGGGCGTGAAGGCCGCCGGCTTCGATCTGGATGAGGCGACGATTGCCAAGGCTCTGAAATCAGTCGAATGGCCAGCACGGATGCAACGCTTGCCTGAAGGCAGGCTTTCAGGGTTTGCGCCTGCCGGCGCAGAAATCTGGCTGGATGGCGGGCACAATCCCGGCGCCGGCGTGGTCATCGCCGAGGCGCTTGCGGAGCTTGAAGAAAAACAGCCACGGCCGCTCTTCATGATCGCTGGCATGATCAATACCAAAGACGCGACCGGCTTCTTCCGCGCCTTTACGGACCTCGTCGAAACCGTCTTCACGGTTCCGGTCGATCAGTCGGAGGCGAGCGTCGATCCCGTAGCACTGGCGACCGACGCCCAGAATGCAGGCCTGGCCGCCCGCCCGCGCTCTTCGGTCGAGGAGGCACTGAGGGAAATCGCCGGCATCACCGAGGCAGGCGAGGAACCACCGCGCATCTTCATCGGCGGTTCGCTCTATCTCGCTGGCTCTGTGCTTCGCGACAACGGCACACCGCCGACATGAAAAAGGCCCGGTCTATGCCGGGCCTTTTCGCATCTCATACGTTCCTGAAATCAGGCTGCGCCGTTGATCCAAGCCGACAGCTGCGACTTCGGACGCGCGCCGGTCAGCTGGTCGGCCATCTCGCCACCCTTGAACATGGCGAGCATCGGAATGCCGCGAACGCCGAAGCGGGCTGCAATTTCCGGATTTTCATCCACATTGATCTTGGCAATCTTGACCTTGCCGGCAAGCTCCGTCGACAGCTCTTCGAGCGCAGGCGCAATCATGCGGCAGGGGCCGCACCATTCGGCCCAGAAATCTACGACGACCGGTTCGGCAGACTGCAGAACTTCGGTCTGGAAATTGGCATTATCGACCTTGACGGTGCTCATGGGGAAACTCCTGAACGAATCTAGTTAGTCCATCATGTATGCCTGCAGGATGAGAATTCAATCCCTTTTCCTGCACAGTGCCCGCTTAAACAGCGCGCGCACCGGAAAGTCCGAGTTCGGCAAGGGTGGCGTCCAGCATGGAGGCCGGAAGCGAAAAGCCGGCGCCGGACGTTGTGAAGATCAGGCGACATTCGATTTGCCGGTCCGGATAGAGCGGTCGGAGGATTTCGCGATAGATCGCCAACTGCGCCACATAGGGCTTCGAGATATCCTCAAGCTGCCGTGGCGGCGCCCGATCCGTCTTGAAATCGGCAATGGTGACCCGCTTCGCCTCGACCGAAAGACGGTCGATCCGCCCGGCCACGGAAAATTGCCGATCGGCGGTGGCAAGCACGCCGAGCAGATTGGCTTCGGCCCGCGCCGAAGAGGAAAAGAGGCTGGCGAAGTCCGGATTTTCAAGGATGGCGAAAACCTGCTCAAGCGCCGCATTTCGCTCGTTGCCGGACCAGTCTGCAGCCGCGCGCGCGAGATAGCGTTCCGCCGCCGCGCGCCTCTCGGTCTCCGGAAAGTCCGGGAGCACCTGAAAGAGCCGGTGGATTGTCTTTCCACGTTTGACGGCGAAATTCGTCTGTTCCGCATCTGCAAACAATC
This sequence comes from Ensifer adhaerens, assembly GCA_900215285.1. Classification (NCBI taxonomy): domain Bacteria; kingdom Pseudomonadati; phylum Pseudomonadota; class Alphaproteobacteria; order Hyphomicrobiales; family Rhizobiaceae; genus Ensifer; species Ensifer adhaerens. The sequence goes on along the minus strand of OCMG01000004.1, from coordinate 1,027,768 downwards.
TTGAGCCCGGCGATGGGCGAGGCCCGATTCCTTCCAGCTCTGCCGCCGCGCCAGATGGGCTGAGCGGCCGAGGCAAACGCATGTGCGGCGGAAGAGGTTGGGTCAGCGATGCCGGAAGAGAGAAATCGACCGTCGATCGGACCAGTTCACCATGTCTCTCAAGCGCGCGTTCGGGGTTACCGGAGGTCCACGCCAGGCCGGGCCACTCCTCCGTTTTGGTCTTGAACAGGGTTTCGCGGCATCGCGCCGTATCGAGGGCCAGGGAGGACCAGACGAGCTTGTGCCAGCAATCGTCGATCTCGCGCTTCTTGCGATGCCCGCAAATGATCAGGCGGTCTGCCGCGCGAGTCATGCCGACATAGAGCAACCGGCGATATTCTTCTTCTGCCAGTCCCCTGCGCCGCGCGGCATCCTCGTCGGTTAGCGCAACGGCAAGCGAGGAGTCCGGCAGCCAGATCGGCAGGGGGAGCTCATCCTCTCCTCCTTCGATCAATCGAAGTTTCGGCATATGGTTTGCGTTGAACGGCGCACTGCCGTCATCGACCAGGAAGACGATCGGCGCTTCAAGCCCCTTCGAGGCATGAACGGTCATGATCCTGACCTCGTCGCGTCCCTTGTCCTGCTCGCGCTTGACCGTCGGCGGATCGAGTTCCAGTGCGGAAATGAAGGATTGCAGGCCGGGCAGGCCCTTGGCGCCGTGGTCGAGTGCAAGGGCCAGAAATTCGTCCAGCACGTCAGTCACCTCTGTACCCAGTCGGCCAAAGAATTTTCGGCGGCCGCCCATGGGTCCGAGAATCCGGGAAAAGAAATCAAACGGATTCTGTGTGACGGCCAGCCGCCGCCACGCCTCGAGAAGATCGACCGCCTGGGTGAAGACCGCATTGCCGTCCGCCGCCAGGATCCGGAAGCGCTGCCAGAGGCTCTCGCGCTTTCCGCGCCTGGCCGCCGCCAGCATCAGGTCTTCCTCCGAAAGTCCCAGCAGCGGCGACTTGCTCACTGCTGCGAGTGAAAGATCGTCATCCAGCAGCAGCATGAAGCGACCAAGGGCCATCAGATCTTGAATGGCGATATGGCGTGTCAGAACGAGCCGGTCCGCGCCGCCGACCGGAATGGCATTACGCGATTTGAGCGCGCGCGTCAGCGCATTGACGAACCCGTCGCGCTTGCGCACCAGGACCAGAACATCGCCCGGCCGAACAGTGCGCGCCTTCTTGTCCTCCACGATCATCTCGTGCCCGATCCAGCCGGCAATGGTATCGGCGATGCGGCGGGCCAGGATCGCCGGCGGCGTGGTTTCCGGCGTCGCGTCAAACGGCAGGGTCCAGTCGTCCTCTTCGACGCTCTCTGCCGGCGCGATCATTTCCCACACTTCCGTCAGTCCAGGGTGACCGATCCGGCTGGATTGGTGGGTGACGTCCCCGCCGCCTTCTCCCAGTCCGCGCCGGTTCTCCGCGACGGAGAAGACCTGGTCGACCGCGCTTAACACGTGGTCGGTGGAGCGGAAGGAAAGCGGCAGCCGGATTGATCGGAACTCCAGTTCGGCAGCCTCTGCCAAAGCTTTCGCGTGGCGGCCTTCACTGGCCAGTTTTTCGGGTCTCGCGCCTTGGAAGGAGTAGATCGACTGTTTCTCGTCTCCCACTGCAAAGAGCGTGCGGGCGGTGTTGCGCGCCGATTTTCCGGCGAAAAATTCCTCTGAAAGGGCTCGTATGATACGCCACTGCACGGGACTGGTATCCTGCGCCTCGTCGACCAGAATGTGATCGATACCCTGATCCAGCTTGTAATGAATCCATGGTCCCGCATCGCTGCGGGTCAGCAGGCTTGCCGCGTGCTCGATCAGATCCTCGAAATCCATGTAGCCGAGCCGCCGCTTCAGGTCCTCATAATCACGAACCAGCCGTTCGGCGATCGTCAGGGCAGCGATGCTTGCTTCCATCAGATCGAGCTTGCGCAAGGCCTCCACGTTTGCGCCCACGTGAGCAAGCATCTCTGCCACGCGCTGCTCGAGCCCCGGCTCCTGCTTCAGCATCGCGGCATTGTAAAATGCCTGGCTGCCGCGCGGACTTCCCGTCTGCGTAAAGGCGAAGGCCTTGATCGCCATCAGGCGTCGATCAGCATCCTCTTCGATCAAGATGGCAGAGAGTTTCTGGACGCTTTCCTGCACTTTCGCGCCGCCTGCCTGGCTCGCGAATGAAATGTAAGCCAAACCTTGCGCGCCGGTGAATCCGGGTAGGTGTCGAAGCGCCTCGTGACACGCCTCTCGGGTCGTATCCCGATCCAGTCCGAGCTTGCCGCGCAAAAGCCTTTCATAATTGCCGCCGCGAAGGGCGTGCAGGCTCTCGGTCAGTGCACTGCGCTGCGAAACGATTTCGCCGATCAGTGTTTCCAGTCCGCTGTCGGAACCATAGTCCATGACCGCCGCGAAGGCGGCAGCGAGCGGGGCGTCGTCTTCCGCCGTTGCCGCAACCAGAAGGTTCCGCCGCACGTCGGCGATCAGGTCTGTTGCGGCACGCTCATCGAGCACCGTAAAATGACCCGCAACATTGGCTTCAAGCGGAAACTGATGCAGCAATGCCTCGCAGAAGGCGTGAATGGTCTGGATTTTCAGCCCGCCCGGCGTTTCGAGGGCGCGCGCGAAAAGACGGCGCGCTTCGGCCAGGATGGCGCGCGAGGGCGCCTCGCCTTCCATGGCCTCTATCTCGCGCGCAAGTGCCGCATCGTCCAGAAGCGCCCATTTCGACAGCGTGCGAAAGACGCGATTCGACATTTCGGACGCGGCGGCCTTGGTATAGGTGAGGCACAGGATGGCAGAGGGCCGCGCGCCGGCCAGCAGCAGCCGGATCACGCGCTGCGTCAGCACATGCGTCTTGCCGGATCCGGCATTGGCCGACACCCAGGCAAGGCTCTTCGGATCGGAGGCAAGCCCCTGCTGCCGCGTCGTCCAGCCTATGGAGGCAAGGGGATCTGCGGGCATGGCTTCGAGAGGCAGCTCCCCCGCTTGGGCCGAATATGGCTCAGCCATCGGCATCCCCTTCGTCATTGTCTTCGCCTGACGCCCATTCTGCCACGCGCGCCAGATGATCATAGTCACCCATGATCGCGGCGCTTTCTGGAAGAACCCGGGACAGGAAGCCGCGTTTGCCGGTCTTCAGCAACGTCAGGAGCTTGATGAGTTCGCGAGCCGCATCTTCGGCAAGTTGTGCAGAGGTCTTTGGCGGCGTCTTCGAGCGAGAACTGGCCGGATCGCCGTTTACCGTCTCGCACTTGAAGCGATCGCCCGGCCTCAGACGGACATAGATGAGATCTCCCGGTTCCCGCGCGCCGGCGTCCTCAAATCCGCCCGCCTGCAGCGCAGCCGCCTCCAGCGCCAGTTGTGGATCGATCAATGTGCGCGCCTGCTTCAGCGACGGCGAAGCACCGGTCTTGTAGTCGATGATATCCGCCACTCCACTGCGCGTGATGTCGATCCGGTCGGCATAGCCGGTGAGTTCGAATCCGCCGTGAAGCGGCATGGCCGCGCGAGTCTCCGTGAAGGACTGCCTGATATCTGCCTGCCGTTTTCTTTCCCAGTCGAGAAAGGCCCGCGCTGTCTCGTCAAAGCGAGGCCGCCATGTTGCCTCGATATGGGCGGGCAGATCGGCCTCGGCAAAGGCGCGATCGGCCAGTCCCGCCATCGCCGTTTCGGCCCCTTCCCATGTCGGATCGATCCTTTCGCCAACAAAGGATTCGATGATCGCGTGATAGAGAGTGCCGCGCTCCGCCGGCCCCGGATCGGCGTTGAATGGATCGACGGGGTCCAGACGCAGAATCCGGCGTGCATAGACGGCATAGGGGTCGCGCCGAAGTTTGCCGGCCTCCGAAAATGAATAGCGAACCGGGATCAGTTCAGGATCCGGCTTTGGTTCGGGCCTCAGCGCCAGTGCCTGGCGCTCGCCCTCGTCAAGCAGGCCAGCGCAGCGGAGATAAAATTCGCCGCGTTCCCGCATCGTCGTGGTCAACTCGGGCCCCGCAATCGCCGTCAGTCGTTGCAGGAAGCGGGAAGCGACGGAGGGCGCGCTTCCGGCTCGCAGGGCGCGTGAATAGATCACATGCGGCATGCCGCTTGCCATCTGGAAATCATGGGCGATTTGTCCGGCGCGCCGCTCTGGCGGCTCAAGTCCCATGCGGATTTTCATGATTCGGGAGAGAAAGGGGTTGGTGCCTGCCTGCTGAGGCCAGATGCCCTCGTTCATGCCGCCGAGGATGATGGTATCGACATGCTGCAGGCGCGCCTCCTGCGTTCCCCAGATGAAGACACGCGGATGGGTCATGGCGCGCGGCTTCACGGCGACGCCCGCCACGAGAGCATCGAGCACGCCCGCCCAGTCCGCCCCTGTCAACGCAAGCCCCCCCGGCGCCTCGATGACGCCAGAGAGCAGATCGGCCAGAGCTTCGCCGGCTTCCCCCGCCCAAAGCGCCGATGGATCGCCGGTATCGTCTGCCGCAAAGGCTTCCAGTGCGCGGCCCGTCCGCTCGGCCCATTCGGCGGTGCTGCGGGTGATGGAAAGACCCCGATGCGACGCCCTCCGGATCAGGGCTTCGACCAGCGGTTCGGCGGCTGCGGCAATTCGCGCAGCGGCATCCAGAGCGAGCGAAAGGTCACTGGCGGATAAGGGAGTGCGCCAGGCCGGCTCGTGACGCGCCTCGGCCGCATGCGCGACCTGCGCCTCCATCAGCGGCGCCAGCGCAGAGATGTCGGCGGCACCTGTTCCGCCGCGCAAGGCATGGACCTCTAGCAGCCGCGCAGCCTTTGAAACCGTCTCGGCTGGCAGGCCGAGCCGTGTCAGCGGGTGCTTCAGAAGGGAAACGATCGGCACCGGGTCGCCGGGAAAAAGCGACGCCTCGATCAGGAGCTTTAGCAGCGTGCCCTGCGGCGTGGCATTGAGAGGTGTGCCGGCGCTGTCGTCGGCCTCGATGCCAAACCGCTCCAGCTCGGCGACGACGCGGCGCGCAAGCCCCCGGTCCGGCGTGATCAGCGCAACCTGACTTCCGTCCGAAGCGGATGTGTCGAGCGCCAGCTTCAGGGCTACGGCAATCGCGGTGGCTTCCAGCCTCTCATTCGCCGCTTCAATCAGTGACACCTCGGCAAAGGCTTCCGACATGGCAGGCTCGCCGATCGCGGCCTTCATTTCGGGCCAGAGATGGGTCGAGGCAGAGGGTGCGAGAGCCAGTGAAATCGCATGCGACCTGGTTTCTATAGCCGGCTCAGCTCTCCCGTAGGCGATCACATCATCGCGCTTCAGATGGAGCACATCGAGAAGCCGGGCGAGACCGAACTGCGGATGAGCGAAAATGGTAGGATCAACGCCGGCTCCGTCTACCGAAAGGTTCAGAGCGAGGTGGTTCCATTGTTCAGCCGGCATATCCGTATCTAGGCCGGGAAGCACGACCGCGCCTTCATCCAGCTGGCTCACCGCATCGATCAACCGCGCAGTCGCCGGCAGCGAGCCGGTCGAACCCGCCACGATCACCGGCCCCTTATGAACCGCCGTCGCCAAGCGCTCCACTTCCGCCTTCAGGACAGCATTGCGGTGACGTGAGGCGGAGGAGGCATTCAACTCCTCCAGGCGTGCAGGCCAGTATACATGTGCGATCTTCAGGAATTCCAGCGTCAGTTGCCACCAGGACGCATAATCCTGCGTATCGAGCTTTTCGAGATTGCTCCATTCGATTTCGGCCGTTTCGACCTCGCCGATCAGAGCGATCAGCTCCTTGGCAAGCCAGACCGCATCAGCTGGGCTCGCCGGAGCGATCACCGGTGCGCCACCATGAAAATTGACAACAGCTTGAGGCAGGCTGTTTCGCCAGACGGTGATCAACCTCGCGAGTTCCAGCGCCGCCGCTACCGGACCGATGGGCGACAGGAGGTCCAGCGTTTCGGGCATGCCCGCTTCGAAAAAGCCGCTGTCGTCATCGGTTTCGCCCAGTGGCCGGATCGTCGGGAGGATCACCGATCCATGCGGCAGGAGCGAGGCAAATTCCGAGCGCAGCACGCGTGCGGCACGCCGCGTCGGCACGAAGACGGTCACGTCGGCGAGCATTTCCGGCCGGGCGGGATGGAAGGCAAAGCCCTCGACGATCTCGCCTTTCAGAATTCCCTCGGCCAGTGCGCGCAAGAAGGCAGGACCGGGCGGGATCGTCAGGACTCTCTTGTTCCGCCGCGTCATCTTCCTAGCGTCCTGCAACGGAGAAACGCGCGACCGCCGCTTCCGCAGGCGCAATCGCATCCGGGCTGCCGACCGTGATCCAGTGTCCGGAAAGCTCCAGACCAAAGAGCCGCCCCGCCGCAATCGCCGTGTCGAAGCTGGCATTCAACCCGAAAGGGCCCTCCGGCGCGCCGTCCAGAAGCTCCGGCGCAAGGACGAAGGCGCCGGCATAGACGACGGGGTGCGGCAGGCCGTCCCCGTAACGGGTCAGCCGCCCGTCCTCGCCGAGCGAAAAGTCGAGCTTGCCGTTGTGGCCTGTCGTATCCTCGTTTCGGACGACGAGCATGGCTATATCCATTCGCTCAGGATCGAAGAATCCGGCTAACCGCGAAAGATTGCTGGGTTCGCCGTCTGCCTCGCCGACCCAGAAGAGGTCGGCATTCATCACGAAAAGCGGTGCGCGCGGCAGGAATTTCATGCCCTTCACCAGGCCGCCGCCCGAGTCCATGAGCTGTGCGCGTTCGTCGGAGATCTGCACGGTTGGACGGCTGCGCCGCGCCAGATGTGCCTCCATCTGCTCTGCAAGATGATGCACGTTGACGACAGCGTTCACAACGCCTGCTTCCGCCAGCGCATCGAGCACATAGTCGATCATCGGCTTGCCGGCGATGGGTACCAGCGGCTTCGGCATCGTGTCGGTGATGGGGCGGAGCCTTGTTCCGAGGCCGGCGGCAAGCACCATCGCACTGTCGATCTTCATCTGGGAATGCCCTGCTTGCGTGACCTGCTTATGCAGGAACTGATTCGCGCGTGAGGATTCCAGCCTTCAGGCACCAATTGCGCAAGGGGGCAAGCGTCTGATGTTCGAAGGCGACCTCGAGATGCCAGAGCGTGCGCGGCATATGCTGCATGTAGTTTGGCAGATTGTCGCGATTCAGAAGCCGGACCCACAAGCCATTGAGCCGGCAGGCGCGCTGCGCAGACATGATCGACCAGTTCTTCAGAAACGCGTGGCGATCAAAGGGGCCGGCGGCTTCGCGTGCCCGCATATAGGTCTCCATCAGATCGTCCATCAGCGGACGCTCGACGGTGACGCGTGCATCCTGCACCAGCGAGACCACGTCGTAGGCCGAGGGGCCGATGATGGCGTCCTGGAAGTCGATCATGCCGATCTTGCGGAAACCGTCCCGCTCCGGCAGCCAGAGCAGGTTCGGCGAATGGTAGTCGCGCATGACGAGATGCGTTTCGCCGGAAAGTGCCTCGTCGATCAGCCCACTCCAGATCGAAAGGTATTCCTCGCGCTCTGCGTCAGTCGCTTGCTCGCCATTCCGTTTCCAGGGAATGTGCCAGTCGAGCAGCAATTCGACTTCATAGAGCAGGGCGGCCTTGTCGAAGGCAGGAACCTGGTGGATCGAATGATCGTCGATGGGCAGATCGCGGGCAATCGGAAGCTGATGATATTCGGCAAGGCATAGCACGGCCTCGTGGTACCGCTCGGCGATCGGCTTGCGCTCTGCATCGATCACGCCATCATTGCCGAGATCCTCGACCAGCAGAATGCCCTGTTCCTGGTCGGCCTCGTAGATGTCCGGCGCGGACAGGCCGATGCCGCGCAGATAGCGGTCTACGGCAATGAAGGGTCGCACGTCTTCCGCCAAATGCACGAGCTGCGAATAGGTCTTGCCGTTGCGAATGACCGGGCCGTTGGACCGCGCAGGCGAATCCATCAGCACGAGACCGCGACCGTCCTTTGTCTGGATTCGCTCGTAGGCGCGGAAGGAGGAGTCTCCAGTCAGGAAGGTGCGCCTGGCGCCTTCGTAGCCGCGTGTATCGAGAAAGGCGCGGATGTCGAGGACGCGCTTGATCCGTGCAAGCCGCCTTTCCGGTCCCGAGATCGTGAGGCGTCGCCCGGTGCCCTCGTTTTTCAACTCGATGCGAAGCAGGTCTTGCGGCAGACGGTCGCCTGCGCGTTCGGGCCATTCGACCAGACAGACGCCTGTTTCCAGGATTTCGTCGAAGCCGAGCTCGTCCAGCTCGCTCGAATCGGCAATCCGGTAGAGATCGAAATGGCCGACCTGAAAGCGCAGATCATAGACCTGCACGAGCGTGAAGGTCGGGCTTGGGACTTCCAGCGACGGATCATTTGCCAGAGCCCGCAGCGTCGCGCGCGCGAGCGTCGATTTCCCCGCGCCAAGATCGCCCTCAAGCGCCACGCAGAGCCCCGGTCCCAGCGCCAGCGCAAGATCCTCGCCGAAACGGAGTGTAGCGGCCTCGTCTGCGAGATGAAGCGAAAGCGACCCCATGGTGTGTTACCCTGCGGCGGCGATCGAGCCGATGTCGGGCAGGATCCTGGATGGGATGCGGCAGGTGACTTCCGTTCCGCGGCCTTCGACGGAATCGATGGTGACCTGGCCGCCATGCAAGGTGACGAAGCAGTCGACGATGGCGAGTCCAAGTCCTGCGCCGCTTCCCTTGCCATGCGATTCGAACCGGTTGAAGACGGTGTCGAGAACATCCTTCGGAATTCCCGGCCCGTCATCGGAAACCTTGAAGACGAAATCGTCGCCGTCGCGCCAGCATTTCAGCCGGATCGTGCTGTGTTCCGGCGCGAAATTCGCGGCATTGGTCAGCAGCTTGAGGAGAATCTGCTTCAGCCGCTGCCGGTCGGCATTGATGGATCCCAGTCCGGTCGGTGCGGTGATCTGCAGGGTGATGTTCATCTCCTGGAGCCGTTCGGCAATCTGCTGCGCGACGTCATCGAGGAAACCGTCGAGTGCGATCGGCGCGAAGTCGAGCTGCATGATACCGGCATCGACAGTCGCGAGATCCAGAATGTCATTGACGATGGTGAGCAGGATCGAGGAGGAGGCCGAGATATGCTCGACATATTCCGCCTGCCGCTCGTTGAGCGTGCCGAGCGCCGGCGTCTTCAGGAGATCCGTGAAGCCGATGATATTGGTGAGCGGCGAGCGCAGTTCGTAGGAAACATGCTGGACGAAATCGTTCTTGATCTCGTCAGCCTTCTGCAGGGCGGCATTCTTTTCGGTCAGAGCCCGTTCGGCAAGAGCGCTGTCTGTCATGTCCACGAAGGTCAGCATGGTCTGCGCATTGGGCAGCGGAGTGACGGCATAGTCCAGAACCAGGCCCGTGTTGAGTTCGAGCGTTCCGCTCAGGTTCATGCGCTCGTCTTCGAAACTCGTGATGAGCTGTCCGAAACGGCGCCACCCGTCAGCCTGGCCGTAGGCTGCGGTGCAAGCGGTCTCGACCGCCCGGATATGCGTGCCCGGCTTCGCCTCGTCCTCGCCAAGGCCCCAGAGCTTGCGGAAGGCCGGGTTGGAAATCCGGATCTTGCCATCGGGGCCGAATACCGCGACCCCCTCGGCCAGGTGGTTGATCGTCTCTTCCTGCACCTTGACCAGCGAATTGTAGAGCGTTTCGAGATTGACCTTCTCGGTGAGGTTCTCGAATACCCAGGTCGCACCGCCCTGCGGCAGCGCATTGGCGAAGACGCGCAGCGTCTGGCCGTTCGGCAGATACCAGATATCGGTCTGCGTCTCGACGGCGCGATAGACGCCCAGCGCATGCTCGCGCCACGATTTCCAGTTGAGCTGTTCGGGCAGGCGGCCCTTGGCGCGCAGCCGGTCGAGGAGGGCGCCGTTGTCGGGCCGCGATTCGAGGAAAACCAGGTCGAGCTCCCAGAGCTGCTGGAAGGCCTGATTGTAGAATTGCAGGCGCTGGTCCTTGTCGAAGATTGCCACCGGCGTGCCGAGATGATCGAGGATTTCGGCGTGGCTCTTCAGCGTGCGCTTCAGCTCTTCCCGCAGCGCCTCCTGCGCGGTCGTGTCGATGGCCATGCCGGCGGATCCGCCGCGGCTCTTCACATCGAAGACCTCGTAGAAGGCACGTTCGCCGCGCACGACGGTCGACACTTTGTCATGGAAAGGCGAATCCGGCGTCAGCGTTGCGCGGATCTTTTCGCGCGCCACAGTCGGCAGCAGCTCGCGGCCCTCGCGCACGGCCTCGTCCCGGGTCTTCGCCTCGACAGCGCCGCTATAGGCCTCGTTGACCCAGTTGAGCTTGCCGTCGGCGTTGCGCTGCCAGACCGGCATGTCGATGGTGTCGAGAAGGGCCTGGAAGGAGGCGATCGTGGCCGCCAGCCGGTCGCGCTCGATCTGCAGTTCGGCAAGTTCGGCGCGCAGGCTGTTGAGCGCAATAAAACGGACAAAGGAGCGCCCACCGCTCACACGGCCCTGCGCCTCGATAGCTTCGCCGCGCTGACTTTCGACGACGAGATCGAATGCGGCGCCCTGGCTGCGCAGTCTGTCGATGGCATTTTCGATTTCCGATGCGGAGCGCGGGCTCAGCCATTTGCCAAAGGCAACGAAATCGCGATCCTGCATTGGCGCGCCGGTTTCGATCGGCAGCTGGCCGATCACTTCCGTTTGGCCGGAAAGGCCGTCCCAGATGACGATGCGGCGATTCTTGTCGGCGATGAGGGCCTGATAGCTGGAAATCTTCTGGCTGGCTTCGGAAAGCGCGCTGCGGATTTCGCGGCTTTCAGCCTCGACGCTATTGCGGCGGCGCGCGTTCCAGAAGGAAGAAATGAAGGCTGCGGAGAGGATACCGGCCAGAACCGCTGCGCCGGCGATCCCGCCCGTCGTGTAAAGCGATCCGACAGAGGGCGAACCGGCAAACACATCAGTGGCCGTCAGCGCGGTCGTTGCCGTCATAAACACACGAATTGTTTTCAAGGATCTGTTCTTCTTGGGCGAACCGGATGTCTGTCCCGAAATCATGTCCGGTTTTTCTCCATGCAGGTCATGCAAAGGCCAAAGCGGCCATTCCAGGCACAGCCTGCCACGAAGAACTTGTGCGAAGGCTGCGTGGAACGCCCAGAAAAGCGGCCCCGGCAAACAGTCAAAACTGTCGAATCAGTGCCGGTGACATTACTGCCTTCCAGAATCGCCATAAAGCGAAATGGCCAAAAAAGAGCCGCCGGCAGTGTGATCTGCCGGCGGCGTCAATATCTTGTAGCTGTGTCTGATGAAATCAGTAGCGGTAGTGTTCAGCCTTGAACGGGCCGGTCTGGCTGACGCCGATATAGTCGGCCTGTTCTTCCGAAAGGACCGTCAGCTTGGCACCGAGCTTGGCAAGGTGAAGACGGGCAACCTTTTCATCGAGATGCTTCGGCAGGACATAAACGTCGTTCTTGTAGTTGTCGCCGCGCGTGAAAAGCTCGATCTGGGCGAGAACCTGATTCGTGAACGAAGCCGACATGACGAAGGACGGATGGCCCGTCGCGTTGCCGAGGTTCAGCAGGCGGCCTTCCGAGAGAAGGATCATGCGGTTGCCGGCCGGGAACTCGATGATATCGACCTGCGGCTTGACGTTGGTCCATTTCAGGTTTCGCAGCGCGGCGACCTGAATTTCATTGTCGAAGTGACCGATATTGCCAACGATCGCCATGTCCTTCATCTGTCGCATATGCTCGATGCGGATGACGTCCTTGTTGCCGGTCGTCGTGATGAAGATGTCGGCGGAGGACACAACGTCTTCGAGCTGAACGACTTCGAAACCGTCCATGGCGGCCTGCAGCGCGCAGATCGGGTCGACTTCCGTGACCTTGACGCGGGCGCCAGCGCCCTGAAGCGAAGCGGCAGAGCCCTTGCCCACGTCGCCGTAACCGCACACAACGGCGACCTTGCCGGCCATCATCACGTCGGTGCCGCGGCGGATGCCGTCAACGAGCGATTCCTTGCAGCCATACTTGTTGTCGAACTTCGACTTGGTGACCGAGTCATTGACGTTGATCGCGGGGAAGGGCAACAGGCCCTTCTTGGAAAGCTGGTAGAGACGGTTGACGCCCGTGGTGGTTTCTTCCGTCACGCCCTTGATGGCTTCGCGCTGTTTGGTGAACCAGCCCGGCGATGCTTCGAGACGCTTCTTGATCTGAGCGAAGAGGATTTCCTCTTCTTCCGAACCGGGGTTCGACAGCACGTTCTCGCCGGCTTCGGCACGCGCGCCAAGCAAGATATACATCGTGGCGTCGCCGCCGTCGTCGAGGATCATGTTGGACACGCCGCCGTCGGTCCACTGGAAGATCATGTCTGTGTAGGTCCAGTATTCATAGAGCGACTCGCCCTTCTTGGCGAAAACCGGGATGCCTGCAGCCGCGATGGCCGCAGCGGCATGGTCCTGCGTCGAGAAGATGTTGCACGAAGCCCAGCGAACCTCTGCGCCCAGGGCAACCAGCGTTTCGATGAGAACCGCGGTCTGGATCGTCATGTGCAGCGATCCGGTAATCCGAGCGCCCTTCAGCGGCTTGCTGGTGCCGAATTCCTCGCGCGCAGCCATCAGGCCCGGCATTTCGGTTTCGGCAATTTGGATTTCCTTGCGGCCGAAATCGGCAAGGTTGATATCGGTCACGATGTAATCGTTGGCTTTGCTCATCGAATTCTCCAGATCCGGCGGTAACGGGGCTCAAAACAAGAAGGCCCATCGGACGCAATGCCGGTCATTGGCGTCCGAGAATGGATAGGCGCTATGTATCAGCGATGCGGTCTTTTGGCAATGAGGATATAAAGAAGTCTTTATGTCTTTATATCGCAGGATGAATCAAGCGTTATGAACCAGCCTCGAAGGCCGGGTAACCTGCCAACGCCAATGAAAGGAATTCAGGCCTCTTCGCCAAACTTGTCGGCGATCAGGGCGGCAATGGCCTCGAGGGCAGCATCGGCTTCGGCGCCATCTGCCTCAACCATCACTGTACATCCCGGGCTTGCGGCAAGCATCATCAGGCCCATGATCGATGTTCCGCCAACGGTCATCCCGTCCTTGGAAACGCTGATCTTGGCATCAAAGCCTTCGACGGTCTGAACGAATTTGGCAGACGCGCGCGCATGCAGCCCGCGCTTGTTGATGATCAGAAGCTCGCGTGAAACGGACACCTTTAGGTCTTGCTCCCGATCTTGAGGTTATTTGCTGGCAAGCACGCTGCTCGCAACGTTGATATATTTGCGACCGGCTTCGGACGAATCCGTCAGCGCCTTCTGCATGTTGTTCTCGCCGCGAATGCCGGCGAGCTTGATCAGCATGGGAAGATTGACGCCGGCGATCACCTCGATCCGGCCTGCGGACATCACCGAAATTGCAAGGTTGGAAGGGGTACCGCCAAACATGTCCGTCAGGATGATGACACCATGTCCCTCATCCGCGCGCATGACGGAGTCAAGGATATCCTGCCGGCGCTGATCCATATCGTCTTCCGGCCCGATCGAAACGGTCTCAAGCAGCTTTTGCGGCCCGACCACATGTTCGAGGGCGTGACGAAATTCTTCAGCCAGCTTGCCATGGGTGACAAGCACAAGTCCGATCATGTCGCAGTTTGCTCCATTGCACAGTCCAGAGGCACGCGCTTTATCGCATTGCAATAATAACGTCCACCGGCAAGGTGGCCATCATGGCGAGGAAATTTCGAAGTGCAAGAGCAAAATAAAGCCCCACGAAGGCCGAAAATACCGCGAATCATGCTCTTGCAGCCGCGATCAGGAGAAGATTGTCCAAAGTCTCGCTGGACTGCAAAGGCAGTCGCAAGAGGGGCAACGTTCCCATTTCACAGAGATGAAACTGTTCGTCCTCCGGCGGCATGCGCGCTGAAGTAGCAGTATCGACCGGTTCTACCGCGAAATCCATGACGGCCGCTGCGACGACGGACACACCGACAATGCCGGCGCCGCGAATTTCCGCCTGACCGGCAATCGTATCAATGGCCTCTGCGATGATCCGGCCATGTCTTGCGCAGACGATCACCTGATCATCACCCACCAGGGCTGCATGAAGTCCCCTTGCCTGCGCCTGCGCGAGGCAGGCCAGCGCCCTGTCCGTCTTTCCGCTCCCAGACGATCCCACAAACAGAAAGCCTTGCGTGCCGATGACGATGGCTGTCGCATGCAGGTTTCGCGCGGCACTCATGCTTCGGTAAAGGCGGGCAGGGTGAGAATGAAGCGTGCGCCGCCCCGCTTTTCCTTGTCCCCGGGCGCAATGTTCTCGGCGCGCAAGGTGCCCTGATGCGCTTCGGCGATCTGCCGGCTGATGGAGAGACCTAGGCCGGAATTCTGCCCGAAGTCCTCGCCTTCGGGACGGTCCGTGTAGAACCGCTCGAAAATCCGCTCTATGTCTTCCGCCTGGATGCCCGGCCCGTTGTCCTCGACGATGACGACGCACTGGTGCCGGTTGCGCGTCAGCTTCACCAGGATGCGCCCATTTTCCAAGGGGACGAAGGAGCGGGCGTTTTCGATGAGGTTCGTAATGATCTGCCCGATGCGCAGATCGTGCCCCGGCACGCGGAATCCGTCCTTCGCGCCCTTGGCGTTGCGATCGATCTGCAAATCGATCGTGACTGGTTTCTTGGCACTGCGGATTTCGCGCGAAATGTTGACCAGGTCGCCTAGCAGCTTCTCGAGATCGACTTCGCGCTGATCGACGCGCGCCAGTTCCGCATCAAGGCGCGAAGCATCGGAGATGTCGCTGATGAGGCGATCGAGGCGACGCACGTCGTGCTGGATGATGTCCATCAGCCGCTGTTTCGAATTGTCGGTCTTGGCGAGCGGTAGAGTTTCGACCGCGCTGCGCAGTGAGGTCAAGGGGTTCTTCAACTCGTGGCTCACATCCGCGGCAAATTGCTCGATCGCGTCGATACGGTCGTAAAGCGCGTTGGTCATGCCGCGCAGCGCGATCGACAGGTTGCCGATTTCGTCCTGGCGATCCGAAAAATCCGGAATCTCCGCGCGTTCCTTGCCGCGCCGGACGCGAATCGCTGCGGCGGACAGCCGCCGAAGCGGCGTTGCGATGGTCGAAGACAGAAGCAGCGAGACAATGACGTTGACGAGCGTGGCGACCCCGAACACGCGCAGGATCGCAAAACGCTCCGCATGAACGATCTTGTCGATATCGCCGGCCTGGGTCGAAAGCAGCAGCACGCCCAGAACGGCGCGAAAACGCTGGATCGGAACCGCGACGGAGACAATGAGATCGCCGTCTTCCGTGATGCGAACCACTGCACCGCGCACGCCGGTCAGCGCGTTCATCACTTCCGGATAGATCGAGCCGTCGCCGCCGGGAGATTCCTTGTAGACCGGAAGATCGCTCTGCTGCAGGAGACGGTTGAAGAAATTGGCGATCCGGTCGGACCAGCTCAGAGGTTCACCCTGAAGTGGCGGCAGATCGAAGCGCAGCACCTGCGCACCCGTGTACAGATGCTTGGAATCGAGGATCAGATTGGCATCGGCATCATAGATGCGTGCGCGCGTCCGCGTCGGTGAGATGAGCCGGCGAAGAACCGGCGCCACGCGCTGGGGAACGATGGGGAATTCCAGATCCTCATCGTTCGGAACCGGCGTGATGCTCTGGCCGGCCTGCAACTCCAGCAGCTTCTGCGGATCGATGGTGATCGAATTGGTATCCACCGAGGCGGAGGCGGCGATCGCGCCGGAAATGATCTCGCCCTGTGTCAGCAGGCTCTCGACGCGCGCGTCGATCAGTCCTTCGCGAAACTGGTTGAGATAAAGAATGCCGCCGACGAGGACGATGAGGGCGGTGAAGTTGAAGAACAGGATGCGGCGCGTCAGGCTCGAGAAGACCGCATGCCGCAGGATTCGGCGGATGCGCGGGAACGGCCAGAAGCGCACGCGACCGCCGGGACGTTTGTCTCCGGCATCCACCGTGTCTTCGAAGCTGTTGTCGAGAGTGTTGTCCGCCAATTCCGCTGTCCGTGTCGCCCTGTTGCGACACGCGGGGCGCACTCCGGAAGGGTACCGGCCCCGCGTTCAAATCATGTATATCTCAGATCGGTGGCTCAGGCGGCTTCGCGGAACCTGTATCCGACGCCATAGAGCGTCTCGATCATGTCAAATTCCGTATCGACCATCTTGAACTTCTTGCGCAGCCGCTTGATGTGGCTGTCGATCGTCCGGTCATCGACATATACCTGTTCGTCATAGGCCGCGTCCATAAGCGAATCGCGGCTTTTCACCACACCCGGACGCTGCGCCAGAGAATGCAGGATGAGGAATTCGGTGACGGTCAATGTCACAGGTTCGCCCTTCCAGGTGCAGGTATGGCGTTCCTGGTCCATGATCAGCTGGCCGCGCTCCAGCGAGCGCGACGGGGCGGTCGCCTGGGCGCCGGGCTTGGCAGTTGCTCCGGCAACGGCGGCAGCTTCGCGGCTTGCGGCGCGGCGCAGGACCGCCTTGACGCGCTCGACCAGCAGACGTTGGGAGAAGGGCTTGGTGATGAAATCGTCGGCGCCCATCTTCAGGCCGAACAGTTCGTCGATCTCTTCATCCTTGGAGGTCAGGAAGATCACCGGCAGATCCGACTTCTGTCGCAGGCGGCGCAGCAGTTCCATCCCATCCATGCGCGGCATCTTGATGTCGAAAATTGCGAGCTGCGGAGGACGAGCCAGCAGACCTTCAAGTGCGGAAGCCCCGTCCGTGTAGGTCTCGACTTTATAACCTTCCGCTTCGAGGGCGATCGAAACAGACGTCAAGATGTTCCGGTCATCGTCCACGAGTGCAATTGTCAACATGGGCATTCATCTCCTTTGGAATCGCGTGGCGCAGCCAGCCTGTACTTCGGCCGCACCCGTTGAGTCGGATCGCTTCATGAGGATAAAGGTGGAACAAATTGTGGCAAGCGCAAAGAGCGGATGAACCATGGCAAATTTTACTCCCCGGTCAAAATCGCCTCAGCCCATCGGCATTCAAACGATTTAAAAAATCGAAGGAAAAATTAAATCGATTAATATATTGATATCATTGTAAAAATCTACTTTTTGCCAATTGTCTTTTTAAAAAACTCTGCCTATGTTCCCCCACATCGACGGTGCAACCAGTAAGAAAAGGAATTTGCACGATGGAGGAGCTCGGCGTTCGCAACCAGGCTAACGGTCTGGCAAAGATCGGCTTCAGGAATCTGGCGACGGTTCGCTATAACTTCCTGGAAGCGTCCCTTTACGAAGAAGCCATCCGCAATGGCGAAGCCACCCTGACGGCTGATGGTGCGCTGCGCGCCATGACCGGCCAGCACACCGGCCGCTCCGCCAAGGACAAGTTTGTCGTCCGCGATGGCAAGACTGATGGCCAGATCTGGTGGGACAACAACAAGCCCATGTCGCCGCTGCATTTCGAAACCCTCTACAACGACATGCTGCACTTCGCCGAAGGCAAGTCGCTCTACGTACAGGACCTGATCGGTGGCGCTGATGCCGCCAACGCCCTGCCGACCCGCGTCGTCACCGAATATGCCTGGCATTCGCTGTTCATCCGCAATCTGCTGATCCGTCCGGACCCGTCGACGCTCGCAAGCTTTGTGCCGAAGTTCACGATCATCGATCTGCCGTCCTTCCGCGCCAATCCGGAGCGTCATGGCTGCCGCACCGAAACCGTGATCGCCTGCGATCTCGAAAACGGCGTCGTTCTCATCGGTGGCACCTCCTACGCCGGCGAAATCAAGAAGTCGGTCTTCACGGCGCTGAACTACCTCCTGCCGGCCAGGAAGGTCATGCCGATGCACTGCTCGGCCAATGTCGGCCCCGCTGGCGACACGGCGGTCTTCTTCGGCCTCTCGGGTACCGGCAAGACCACGCTCTCGGCCGATCCGAGCCGCACGCTCATCGGTGACGACGAGCATGGTTGGGGCGAAGATGGCGTCTTCAACTTCGAAGGCGGCTGCTACGCCAAGACCATTCGTCTCTCCGCTGAAGCCGAGCCGGAAATCTACGCCGCATCGCGCCGCTTCGGCACGGTTCTGGAAAACGTGGCTCTCGATGACGCCCGCGTTCCGAACTTCGACGATGCCTCGGCCACGGAAAACACCCGCAGCGCCTATCCGCTGCACTTCATCCCGAACGCATCGGAAACGGGTCGTGCGGGCCAGCCGAAGAACATCATCATGCTGACGGCTGACGCCTTCGGCGTGCTGCCGCCGATCGCCAAGCTGACACCTGAACAGGCCATGTACCACTTCCTCTCCGGCTACACCGCCAAGGTCGCCGGGACGGAAAAGGGCGTGACCGAGCCGGAAGCCACCTTCTCGACCTGCTTCGGCGCACCGTTCATGCCGCGTCACCCGTCGGAATACGGCAACCTGCTCAAGGACCTGATCGCCAAGCACGGCGTCAACTGCTGGCTCGTTTCCACCGGCTGGACCGGCGGCGCATACGGCACCGGCAAGCGCATGCCGATCAAGGCGACCCGGGCGCTTCTGACGTCCGCTCTCGATGGATCGCTGAACAATGTCGAGTTCCGCGTCGATCCGAATTTCGGCTTCCGCGTGCCGGTTGCCGTTGAAGGTGTCGACACGACGATCCTGGATCCGCGTTCGACCTGGGCCGATGGCGCAGCCTATGATGCCCAGGCCCGCAAACTGGTCGACATGTTCGTCGCCAACTTTGCCAAGTTCGAAAATCACGTCGATGGCAGCGTCCGTGACGCCGCCCCCGGCACCCGTCTGGCGGCTGAATAAGCCAGAGGACCACAGACGGATTCACGTGAAACCCGGTGCGCTGGAACGCGCGCCGGGTTTTCCCGTTTCAAGGTTGTTTGACGCCGGCGGAACATGTGAAATAGAGGTCAGCGTCCGCAACGCCGCAGGAATAGGAAGAATGGCCAGCGAAGACCTCATCATCTCGAGCCGCGTCACGATCAACGGCTGGGAACTGACCGAGCAGTTCATCCTCGCCGGCGGCCCCGGCGGCCAGAATGTCAACAAGGTCGCGAGCGCCGTGCAGCTCTTCTACCCGCTGATGGCGTCGCCCTCGCTGTCTGACGCCGTCAAGGAACGCGCCGCCAAGATCGCCGGCCGGCGACTGTCGAAGGACGGCGTGCTTCTGATCGAGGCGAGCCGCTTCCGCAGCCAGGACCGCAATCGCGAAGACGCGCGCGAACGCCTGAAAGAGCTGATCGTCGAGGCGATGCAGCCGCCACCGCCGCCGCGGCGGAAGACGAAGCCGACAAAGGGCTCCATCGAGCGTCGGTTGAAAGCCAAGTCCGGCCGCTCCGAAATCAAGAAGATGCGCGGCAAACCGGGCGGCGATTGAAGACGTAAGCGGCAAGGAGGAGGAGTTGGCGCGATGAAAGAGCTTCCGGAAGATTTCGTCTACTTGCCCGGCTATCTGGATCGCGAGGCCCAAGCCTCCCTGCTGGCGACCGTTCGGGCTGGGGTTGCCGAGGCACCGCTTTTTAGACCCTCCATGCCCAAGACCGGCAAGCCGATGTCCGTGCGCATGACGAATTTCGGCGCGCTCGGCTGGGTGACGGACAAGGATAGGGGATATCGCTACCAACCGGTCCATCCGGTGACGGGCAAGCCCTGGCCTGCCATCCCGCAAGCTCTCCTCGACATGTGGAACGCGTTGTCAAATTATCCGAAGGAGCCGGAAGCCTGCCTCGTGAACTTCTATGGCCCCGAGGCCAAGATGGGTCTGCATCAGGATAGAGACGAAAGGGAATTTGCGGCACCCGTCCTGTCGATTTCGCTGGGTGATACCTGCCTGTTTCGGATCGGCGGCGAGGAAAGAACCGGCCCGGCAGCTTCGCTGAAACTGGCAAGCGGCGACGTCGTGCTGCTCGCCGGCAAAAGTCGGCTGGCGTTTCACGGCGTGACGCGCATCTATCCCGGCACCTCGACGCTTCTGAAAGGCGAGGGGCGCTTGAACCTGACCTTGCGCCGGGTCAACCCTTGAAACTCAAAGCTTGCGCAGCGCCACTTCCTCGATGAGGTGGTTCTTGCCCTTGCGCAGGATGAGGTCGGCGCGCGGGCGCGTCGGCAGTATATTTTCGCGCAGGTTCTTCAGGTTTGTATTGGACCACAGACCTTCCGCGATTTTCAGCGCATCCGCTTCGCTGACTTCCGCATAACGATGGAAATAGGATTCCGGCTTTTTAAACGCTGTTTCCCGGAGCCGCATGAAGCGGTCGATATACCAGGTGTGGATCTGGCTCTCTTCGGCATCGATATAGATCGAGAAGTCGAAGAAATCCGAGACGATTGGCACGATCTTCCCGTCCGCAGGCAGATTGCGCGATTGCAGAACGTTGATGCCCTCGAAGATCAGAATGTCGGGCCGGTCGACGATGTCGAACTCGTTGTCGAGAACGTCATAGGTCAGGTGCGAATATTTCGGCGCCTTCACATTCGGCTGTCCGGCCTTGATGGCGGAAAGGAAGCGCAGAAGCTGGCCGATATCGTAGCTTTCCGGAAAGCCCTTGCGGTCCATGATCTTATGAGCGTTCAGAACGGCGTTCGGATAGAGAAAACCGTCCGTCGTGACCAGATCGACCTTCGGGCTCGAAGGCCAGCGGGCGAGCAGCTGTTTCAGGATACGCGCCGTCGTCGATTTGCCCACGGCCACGGAGCCTGCAATGCCGATGACGAAGGGCGTCTTGATATCGTCGCCGGTCGAAAGGAATTGCTGACGCTGCCGAAAGAGGAGCTGCGAGGATTCGACATGCGCCGACAGCAGCCGCGAAAGCGACAGATAGATGCGCCGCACTTCCGAGATATCGATCGGGTCGTTGAGTGACCGGAGTTGGCGAACCTCTTCCGCCGTCAGCGTCAGCGGCGTATCGGCGCGAAACTGCGACCATTGGTCGGCTGTGAAGAAACGATAGGGGGAATAGTCGTTGGGCTGGAAATGATCCAAGGCTTCTACCGCTTCGATGTCGCCGACAATGCTGTTCATGATGGCTTCCGGCTCGCCTTTTCCTTGAGACCCGATTGCGCCGTGCGGCGCTCGAGCTCTGCCATGACGTCGCTGATCGGGATGCCGGCAATGCCGAGAACCACGAGCAGATGATAGATAAGGTCGGCCGCCTCGTAAGTGAGGTTTTCGCGGTCATTGGCAATCGCTGCAATCACGGCTTCGATAGCCTCTTCGCCCAGCTTCTTGGCGGCCTTCGGCTGCCCGCCCGCATAGAGCTTGGCAGTCCAGGATTCATCAGGCGACGCCTTGGCGCGCGCGGCAACGATGGCCTCGAGATCGGAAAGGGAAAAGCCGCTCATGCTGCCTCTCCCGGCGGATCGAGCCGCATCGCAATGCCGTGATCGGCCATGTAGCGCTTGGCCTCACCGATCGAATAGGTGCCGAAATGGAAGATCGAGGCGGCCAGCACCGCCGTCGCATGACCGTCCCGGATGCCCTCGACCATGTGATCGAGATTGCCGACGCCGCCGGATGCGATCACCGGGACATGGACGGCGTCCGCAATGGTGCGTGTCAGTCCGATATCATAGCCCGACTTCTGCCCGTCGCGGTCCATCGAGGTCAAAAGCAGTTCGCCGGCCCCGCGTTCAACCATCTTGATGGCGAATTCCACGGCGTCGATGCCGGTCGCATTGCGGCCGCCATGGGTAAAGATTTCCCAGCGGTCAGCCTCGCCGGGCTTCGACACCTTCTTCGAATCGATGGAGACGACGATGCACTGGTCGCCGAACTTGTCGGCGGCTTCCGAGACGAAATCCGGGTTCTGCACCGCGGCCGAATTGATCGAGACCTTGTCGGCTCCGGCCAGCAGCAGCTTACGGATATCGCCAACGCTGCGCACGCCGCCGCCAACCGTCACCGGCATGAAGCAATGGTCTGCCGTGCGCGCGACGACGTCGAAAATCGTGTCGCGATTGTCGGAAGACGCTGTGATGTCGAGGAAGCAAAGCTCGTCTGCGCCGGCCGCATCATAGGCCTTGGCGGCGTCGACCGGGTCGCCGGCATCGACCAGATTGACGAAGCTCACGCCCTTGACGACGCGCCCGTCCTTGACGTCGAGGCAGGGAATTACGCGTGCTTTCAGGGTCATGAATACCGCTCCCGCGAGTATGGAAATCTGCTTACCGGTAGAAAGGGCGCTGGCGCACGCTTGTCAAGGGAGTGCCCGATCGCAAATCGTTTGAAGGTCACGATTTCTTGCCTCTGAAATTCACGAGCAGGACCACGACGAGAACGACGGCCCACACGATGCCTGCCAGCGCTCCGATCGGCACGGTCACCAATCCGAACCAGCCGAGAACGAACATGAAGGAGAGCGTCTCGCCGTAATCTGTCCCACCGATCAGGCAGGGATGAACGCTGCCCTCATCCAGCGCACATCCATGTGCATTGGCGATCATGCTGGCCAGCATGGCGGAGATCAGTGGCGCGAAGGCGAAGACCAGAATAACAAGAGCAGACAGAGAAAAAGCGGCCACAAGCACTCTTCCGCTCTTGCGTCCTGTCGGCTTCGGCTCCGTCATCCGGCATTGGCCTCACGCAGGATGGCAAGGGCTTCTGCCGGATCGACGCGGCCGTCATAAAGCGCACGTCCCGAAATCGCACCTTCCAGCTTCTTCGCATCGGGCATGGTCATCCGCACGATATCGGCAATCGAGGCGAGACCGCCCGAGGCAATGACAGGAATGCTTACGGCATCCGCAAGCTCGATGGTCGAATCCCAGTTTATACCGGTCAGAATGCCGTCGCGGTCGATATCGGTGTAAACGATGGCCGACACACCGGCGCCCTCGAATTTCTTCGCCAGTTCGATGACACCGAGCTCGGAAGCCTCCGCCCAGCCTTCCACTGCCACGCGCCCGCCCTTGGCGTCGATGCCGACGGCGATGTGGCCCGGAAACGTCCGGCAGGCTTCCTTGACGAGCTCCGGATTGCGCACCGCAACCGTGCCGAGGATGACGCGCGTCAGCCCTTTGGAAAGCCAGGCTTCGATATGCTCCAGCGTGCGAATGCCGCCGCCGAGCTGAACCGGGTTCTTTGTTGCCTTCAGGATCGCCTCGACAGCGGCACCGTTGACCGATTCGCCGGCGAATGCGCCGTTGAGGTCAACCACGTGCAGCCATTCGAAACCCTGTTTCTCGAAGGCCAGCGCCTGCGCTGCCGGATCGGGATTGTAGATGGTCGCCTGGTCCATATCGCCGAGCTTCAGGCGAACGCACTGGCCGTCCTTGAGGTCGATGGCCGGAAAAAGGATCATGATCGTCTCTCGAAGGTTCGTGTCTTTATGGCTTCCATTTGAGGAAGTTGGAAATGAGGGCAAGGCCGAGCTTCTGGCTCTTCTCGGGGTGGAATTGCGTGCCGGCCTTGTTCTCATGCGCGACAAAGGCCGTGACCGGCCCGCCATAGTCGGTCACGGCGACCACATCGTCGGCGCGCTCGGCCTTCAGATGATAGGAGTGGACGAAATAGGCATGCAAACCGTCCGGCCCGGTCGGGATGCCGTCGAACAGCGGATGCGGACGGTTGAGGGTCAGCGTGTTCCAGCCGATCTGCGGCACCTTCAGCGAGGCGTCTTCCGGCTCGATCAGGACGACATCGCCCTTGATCCAGCCGAGGCCTTGCGTAACCGTCTTTTCAAGACCGCGCGAGGACATGAGCTGCATTCCGACGCAGATGCCGAGGAAGGGATTGCCCTTCACTTCGACCGCTTCCCGCAGTGCCTCGACCATGCCGTCAACGGCATTGAGCCCGGCGCGGCAATCGGCATAGGCGCCAACGCCCGGCAGGACGATATGGCTTGCCGACGCAACGACATGTGGATCGGCCGTCAGCACGATCTGATGGTCAAGGCCGGACTCGCGGGCGGCACGCTCGAACGCCTTGGTGGCGGAGCGCAGGTTTCCCGAACCGTAATCGACAATGGCGGTCAGCATCAGCGTCCCTTCTGAAAATCAATCATGCCGAACTGGTGTTTCGGCCCTTGAACCGGTCTGACACTCGCGTCCGGACCGAACTTGAACATTGGATCTTCGGCGTCATCCGTATCGTCTTCGCCGTAGTGGATTGCCTCGGCATCCGCAAGGCTGCGGGCGGTGATGACGCGCTCCGTTTTCCAGCCGCGGCGGGTGAGGCTATCGGCCAGCCGCCGCTTGGCTTCGAAACCATAGATCAGGCTGGAGGCGGCAAGGAGGATGAAGCCCACGCCGAATGTCATCTGCGCGGCGAGGAAGGCAAAGCCGAATGCTCGCACCACAAGAAGAACGAGCGCATCCACGATCAACCCATGGAAGAACGCATGGATGACGGGAAAGATTGCGGCGAGCCACGAAAAGCCGTCGCGCACGAACCGGCATTCCGGATCGTGGAACCGGCCGTTGGGCGAAAGAACGATATAGGCTGCCATCTCCGTCAATCCCGATGGAGCGGGCTGCTGAGGTCCTGTCAGACCAGCATGCCCTTGGTGGAAGGAACCCGGCTTTGCTGGCGCGGGTCGATCTCGCAGGCCGTGCGCAGAACCCGCGCAACCGCCTTGAAGCAGGTTTCTGCAATATGATGGTTGTTGGCGCCGTAATGGTTCATCACATGCAGCGTGATGCCGCCATGCTGCGAGAGCGCCTGGAAGAACTCGCGCACCAGTTCTGTGTCGAACGTGCCGATCTTCGGAGCCGAGAAGTTGACGTTCCAGACGAGGAAGGGCCGGCCGGAAATATCGACGGCTGCCTTCGTCATCGTTTCGTCCATGGCAAGGTCGAGCGAAGCGTAGCGCGTGATGCCCCGACGATCGCCCAGCGCTCTGGAAATGGCCTGACCGATGGCAATGCCGGTATCTTCGACAGTGTGGTGGTCGTCGATATGCAGGTCGCCCTTCGCCTCGATTTCCATGTCGATCAGCGAATGGCGCGACAATTGTTCCAGCATATGATCGAAGAAGCCGACTCCGGTGGAAATGCGCGAAGCCCCCGTGCCGTCGATCTTGACCGAAACGGAGATCGACGTCTCGTTGGTCTTTCGGGAAATGCTAGCGCTGCGGCTCTCGTTGCTATCGGCCATCGCGTTCTCCAGTCGTATAAGCTTGGCCCGCTGCATATCAGGCGCGCGGTGAAGAATCCAGCACGAAGGATGTCCGCGCGCGCTTAAGAGATGGGCGCTCCCGCCCTGCGTTTCAACGCATTGCAATCGTCACGGTACGGCTTACATAGGTCTCGATACGCCGCCCAACGGGGGCGACAGATGCAAGTCCGAGCCAAAGACCTTAAACCGGTTCCGACAACAGGATTGCATCAGGACAAGAGAGCCGGAGACGCCGGCAAAACGGGTGTTTGATGACAACGATTATTACGGTCCGCAAAGGCGGCAAGGTCGTGATGGCCGGCGATGGGCAGGTGAGCCTCGGCCAGACGGTCATGAAGGGCAATGCGCGCAAGGTGCGCCGCATCGGCAAGGGCGGCGAGGTCGTCGCCGGTTTCGCAGGCGCGACGGCCGACGCTTTCACGCTGCTCGACCGGCTTGAAAAGAAGCTCGAGCAATATCCCGGCCAGCTGATGCGCGCGGCCGTCGAACTCGCCAAGGATTGGCGCACTGACAAATATCTGCGCAATCTCGAAGCGATGATGCTGGTGGCAGACAAGGACATTACGCTGGCCGTCACCGGCAATGGCGACGTGCTGGAGCCGGAACATGGCGCCATGGCGATCGGATCGGGCGGCAACTACGCCTTCGCCGCCGCCCGCGCGTTGATGGATACGGATCTCTCCGCCGAGGACGTGGCGCGGCGCGCCATGAGCATCGCCGCGGATATCTGTGTCTACACCAATGGCAATGTCATCGTCGAAACACTCGACGCGGCCAACTAAGTCTCAGTTTGAATTGGACCTCTCTCAATGACCAATTTCTCTCCCCGCGAGATCGTCTCCGAGCTCGATCGCTATATCATTGGCCAGCATGAGGCCAAGCGCGCGGTGGCGATTGCGCTGCGCAACCGCTGGCGTCGTCAGCAATTGCCCGACGACCTGCGCGACGAAGTCATGCCCAAGAACATCCTGATGATCGGCCCGACCGGCGTCGGCAAGACGGAGATTTCCCGCCGTCTCGCCCGTTTGGCCGGTGCGCCTTTCATCAAGGTCGAAGCCACCAAGTTCACCGAAGTCGGCTATGTTGGCCGTGACGTCGAACAGATCGTGCGCGATCTGGTCGAGGCCGGCATTGTGCTGGTCAAGGAAAAGAAGCGCGCCGAGGTGAAGGCCAAGGCACATCTGAACGCCGAAGAACGGGTTCTCGATGCTCTGGTGGGCGCGACCGCCTCGCCCGCCACCCGCGACAGCTTCCGCAAGAAGCTCCGCGACGGCCAGTTGGACGACAAGGAAATTGAAGTCGAAGTTGCCGACACCGGCGGCCAGAGCGGCGGTTTCGAAATCCCCGGCATGCCGGGCGCCAATATCGGCGTGCTGAACATCTCGGACCTTCTCGGCAAGGCCATGGGCGGCCGGACGAAGAAGATCCGCACGACAGTCAAGAACTCCTATGCCGATCTGATCAATGACGAATCCGACAAGCTGATCGACAACGAGCAGATCACCCGCGAGGCGATCCGTTCTGCCGAGAACGACGGCATCGTCTTCCTCGACGAGATCGACAAGATCGCCGGAGGCGAAGGCCGTTTCGGCGCGGGCGTCTCGCGTGAAGGCGTGCAGCGTGACCTGCTGCCGCTGGTCGAAGGCACGACGGTTGCGACCAAGTACGGACCGGTGAAGACGGATCACATCCTCTTCATCGCGTCCGGCGCCTTCCACGTTTCCAAGCCGTCCGATCTTCTGCCGGAACTTCAGGGCCGCCTGCCGATCCGCGTCGAGCTGAAGGCGCTGACGAAGGAAGACTTCCGCCGTATCCTCACCGAAACGGAGGCGAGCCTCATCCGCCAGTACAAGGCGCTGATGGCCACGGAGGAAATCAGTCTCGACTTTACCGAGGACGCGATCGACGCGCTTGCCGATGTGGCCGTGCATCTGAACGCGACGGTGGAAAATATCGGTGCCCGCCGTCTTCAGACCGTGATGGAGCGCGTGCTGGATGAGATTTCCTATGTTGCGCCCGACAAATCGGGAGAAACGGTGTTGATCGATTCCGACTACGTCAGCAAACATGTCGGCGATCTCGCCGCCAACACCGATCTGTCGCGCTACATTCTCTGACGAGAGCCAACTTGATAATTCTCTCAGGATCCAGCCCGGCGGAACGATCCGTCGGGCTGGCTTGTTTTTAAAAGGCATTTTCGGATACGCCTGAAGAATGCCGGGTTGCGTCCGAACGCCTGTTGCCCTTGTGGTCATTTACGGGCATTTTTCCGACAAATTTTGCAGGCACTTGCGCCGCTGAAGGCCAAGATTGAAATTTTAGACGGGTGTTGAAATCGTGAAAATCGGTGTGCGGATCGGGGCGTTTCTTCTGGCAGTGGCAATGGTTGTGCCGGCTGCTGCTGCATGGTCGGCAGATGTCCTGAAGGTGCCGCCGGGCAATCGCAATGCCGAGCAGCCGTCGATCCCGGGGGCGTCCTACAAGCGCACCAAGGAGGGACGCACCACTTTCGATGATAAATACGACAAGGTATTCGACCTCCTGAAAAACGATCGCACGTTGATGTCGAAGATCGAATCGACGGCCTCGCGCTACGGCATTGACCCGATTCATATCATCGGCGCGATCGTCGGCGAACATACGTATAATGTCGACGCTTATGACAGGCTGCAGAGCTACTACGTCAAGGCGGCCTCTTACGCCGGAGACAGCTTCCGCTTCGCCTATGACGGCGAAAAGGTCGACGAATTCGTTACCAAGCCGCAATTTTCCGAATGCACTGGCATGAATGACAGCTATAGCCTTTGGACATGCCGCGAGCAGGTATGGGACAAGGACTTCCGCGGCAAGACCGTGAATGGCAAGACCTATCCGAACAATCGCTTCAGCGCCGTCTTCTTCCAGCCGTTTTTTGCCGGCCAGACGTTCGGCCTGGGACAGATCAATCCGCTGACGGCGCTCAAACTCACCGATCTGGTGCACCAGAAGTCGGGTTTCGAGCGGCTTGATGAGAACAAGGCCGCCGATGTCTACAAGGCCATCATGGACCCGGACCAGTCTCTGGCCTATATCGCCGCGGCTGTCCGCAAGTCGATCGATGAATATCGGTCGATCGCCGACATGGACATTTCCGGAAATCCCGGAATCACGGCCACGCTTTACAATCTGGGCAATTCGCCCGCGCGGGCTGCGGCACTGGCCGCCAAGAATCGTGGTCGCGCGACGCCGGAATGGCCCGAGGAAAATTACTATGGATGGCTGGTCAACGAAAAGCTGGCAGACCTGAAGTCGCTGCTTTGACATCTCGCGCCGTCGTCGCAACCTTGCTTGCGATGATCCGGGGACGGCCACTGTGCATAATGGAGACCGGAGCCTGATCAGGGGCTCCATGGAGCCGACCTATGACCGCTGCCGTTGTCACATTCGAACCGCCCGCGCCCGTGCCGAGGAACACCCCGCCCTCGCGCCTTGAGGTGATCAGGACATTGTTCCGGAACCCCTTGGAACTCTGGGGCGAGCCGAGCTATTCCGAGCCGGTCATTCAGGCGAAGTTCTTCGGTCAGCTCACGACGATCGTCAATCATCCCGGCCTCATTCGCCATGTCCTGGTGGACAATGCAGCCAATTACGGCATGCAGCCGGTGCGCCAGCTCGTGCTGAGGCCGATCCTGCGCGACGGCCTGCTGACGGCCGAGGGCGACACATGGAAACGCTCGCGCAAGGCCATGGCCCCCGTCTTCACGCCCCGCCATGCCCGCGGCTTTGCCGACCAGATGCTGGCGCAGTCGATGAAGTTCGCGGACGGCATGCAGGCCTCCGCGACGGCAAGCGCCGAGGTCAATGTTTCGCAGGAGATGACGGAACTGACCTTTGCCATTCTCGCTGAGACGCTGTTTTCCGGCGAGATCGTCCGCACCGCTGGCAATTTCGCAGAACATGTCGACAAGCTCCTGCACACGATGGGCCGCATTGACCCCATGGACCTGCTGCAGGCCCCATCCTTCGTGCCGCGGGTCACGCGCTGGGCAGGCCAGCGGCCGCTCAATCATTTCCGCCGCATCGTGGCCGAAACCATGGAGCAGCGCCGGCCCCGAATTGCTGACGGGACTGCCCCCCGCGACTTCCTCACATTGCTCATGGAGTTGGAAGGCCCCGACGGCCTGACCCGTGAAGAGATCGAGGACAATATCCTGACCTTCATTGGCGCCGGTCATGAGACCACCGCCCGCTCGCTCGCCTGGACGCTCTATCTTCTGGCCGAAGCCCCGCATTTCCGCGCTCAGGTCGAGGCGGAAGTGGATCGCGTTGTCGCGAGCGGTACCGATCCGGTCGAATGGCTGGAACTATTGCCACATACGAGAGCAGCTTTCGAGGAAGCCATGCGGCTTTATCCGCCGGCGCCCAATCTCGGCCGTGCGCCGCTGAAGGATGATGTCTGGACGGATGAGAACGGCCGGCGTTATGAAATGCCGGCAGGCGAGGCGGTGCTGGTCATGCCCTGGGTTCTGCATCGCCATAAGCTCTATTGGGACAAGCCCAGGCAGTTCATGCCGGAGCGCTTCCTGCCCGGAAACCGCGAGAAGATCGGCCGCTTTCAGTATCTTCCCTTCGGTGCCGGCCCCCGCATCTGCATTGGCGCGACCTTCGCGCTTCAGGAAGCTGTCATCGCGCTGGCCGTCCTTCTCAATCGTTTCCGCTTCGAAACGACCAGCAACACCAAGCCCTGGCCGGTCCAGCGGCTGACAGTGCAGCCGCTGGCAGGCCTGCCGTTGCGCGTGCGCGAGCGGCAGGATCGGAGCGCTTGAACTCAGCGCCGGACCTGGGGCTCGACCACGAGGCCGACCAACCAGCGCACGACGGGCAGGACCAGCAACAGGGTCGGAAAGGCGACGAGCCAAGAGAGACCCCAGGCAGTGGGCCACGTCGCCAGGAAGGCAGCGTTCAGGCCAAGGCTCTTCAGCGTCGAGATCGCCGAGACCACGAAAGTCATGACGATGGAGAGAAAGAGCGGCATGACGAATGCGGCATAGCGCGCCGGTAGCTTGGCGCCGCGCGAGATATTTTCAGCTTTCATGAGATTGCGCTTTCGATTTGCGGGTCCGGCCTGGCGTCGCATAGTCATTCTGCATGGCATTCGGCAGGGTCGAAACCCGGTTGAATGCGTTGCCTGACGTCGGACGCTTACGGCGCTCTTGCAAATCTGAAGCGCAACTATTTCAAAGCATGAGCTTCAACGCAGGTCAAGACTGGGACGCCTTCTGTCGCGCGCAAGCTTGCGGCGCAACGCTAATAATGCCATCGCTCCGTCGAGGGTTATCTTTTCATTCGGGCGGAACGTGGCAGACATCATTTCTCTCGGTATCGACACCGGCGGCACCTATACGGACGCTGTTCTCTTTTCCGACACGCGCGGCGTCATCGCCAAGGCCAAGGCACTCACGACGCGTCATGACCTGGCGGAAGGCATAGCCGGCGCGGCCGACGCAGCACTCGCGGCCGCCCAGATTGATTCACGTGAAATACGTCTGGTCTCTCTTTCCACGACGCTCGCCACCAATGCGCTGGTCGAGGGGCAGGGCCAGCGCGCCGCCCTCGTCATGATCGGCTTTGGTGAAGACGATCTTGCGCGCGACGGTCTCGGTGAAGCGGCGAAGGCTGGGCCGGTGATTTTCCTGCCCGGCGGCCATGATGTGCATGGTCGCGAAACGCCGCTTCAGATGGAGGCGCTGGAAAAGGCGCTGCCGCAACTGGCGACCGAAGTCTCCGCCTTTGCCGTCGCCGGTTATTTCGCCGTCCGCAATCCATCGCATGAGCAGCGCGTCCGCGACCTCATCGTGAGCCGGACCGGCCTGCCCGTCACCTGCAGCCACGAACTTTCCTCCAAGCTGGGCGGCCCGCGCCGCGCGCTGACCACGCTGCTGAACGCCCGCCTTGTCGGCATGATCGGCCGGCTGGTCGGAGCCTGTGAGAGCTATCTCGGAAGCCGCAACATCGCGGCCCCGCTTATGGTCGTGAGGGGAGACGGCGCACTCATCTCCGCATCCGAGGCCCGCCTTCGCCCCATCGAAACGATCCTCTCAGGCCCGGCGGCGAGCCTTGCCGGCGCACAATTCCTGACCGGCCTCGACAGCGCCGTCGTCAGCGATATCGGCGGCACGACGACCGATGTCGCGATTCTCGAAAACGGCCGGCCGAAACTCGATCCCGATGGGGCTATGGTCGGAGGTCACAGGACAATGGTCGAGGCGGTCGCCATGCGAACCTATGGCCTCGGCGGCGATTCGGAGGTGCGAATCGATCTCGCCGGCCTCGTCGCACGAATCGAGCTCGGCCCTCGCCGTGTCCTGCCGCTCAGCCTGATCGGCCATCGCTTCCCGGACGTCGTGATTCCAGCGCTGGAGAAGCAAATCGGCGCCGTCCATGCCCAGCGCCATGAAGGCCTGTTTGCGATCCGCACCGGCCTGCCCGATTCGATGGCCGCAGGGCTCTCGGCGCAGGAGGCAGCGCTCTATGCCCGTATCACCGATCAGCCCCAGCCGCTCACACAGCTTCTGACCACGGCGCCGCAGAAATCCGCGCTTGACCGGCTCGCTGCCCGCGGACTTGCCCATGTTTGCGGAATTACCCCGTCCGATGCCCTGCATGCCCTTGGCCGGCAAGGGCAGTGGAATGCCGCCGCCGCCCAACTCGGTCTAGAACTCGCCGCCCGTCAAAAGGGTGGCAACGGCAAGCCGATTGCGGCAGATGCCGAGGATCTCGCAAACCGAATCGTGCAGCGCCTGACGCGGCAATCCTCTCATGCCATTCTCGAAGCCTGTCTCACCGACGACGGCGAAACCGGCATGGAACCGGCGAAATCGCGTGCCGTTGCGCGCGCCCTTGACCGTCAGCCGGGTGTCGTCCGCTTTTCGCTGGCGCTGGATCGTCCGCTGATCGGGCTCGGCGCCTCGGCCCCCGTCTATTATCCTGCCATTGCGCAGGAACTTTCCGCGCCCGCCGTGATTCCGGATCATGCCGATGTCGCCAATGCGATCGGTGCGGTGGCCGGCCAGATCCGCGAGACGGTGACGGTTTTCGTGACCAGCCCTGAAGAGGGCATATTCCTGCTCAACGGTTCGGGCGAAACCTTACGATTCGTTTCGGAGTTCGACGCTCTGGACGCTGCCCGGGCCCGCGCCGTTGAACACGCCCGTTCGCTCGCCGCCCGTAGCGGCCTTGTCGAGCCGCATGTCGAGCTGACCGAAGAGGCGGATGCCGCCGAGATCGAGGGCAAGCGCAAGCTGGTCGAGGCGCGGGTGAGGGCAGTTGCCTCCGGTCGCCCGCGGGTTGCCGATTGATCTTCGCCAATCTGGCGAAAATCTTTGGCATTATTGCCCCATTGACCGGCAATGGCGCTTGGCAGAGAGTGCGCTATAAATGCTGCAATTGTATCTGACGGGAGCGTTATCATGGGCATGATCGACAAGAACGGGCTGAAGATCGACAGCGAGCTTCACGACTTCATCGTCAACGAGGCGATCCCGGGCACCGGGGTCGATGCGGACGCTTTCTTCAAGTCGATGGCCGCGATAATCACGGAATTGGCACCGAAGAACCGCGCGCTTCTCGAAAAGCGCGATGCCTTCCAGGCGAAGCTCGACGACTGGTATCGCAAGCACGGCGCGCCTTCGGACATGGCGGCCTATGAGGCCTATCTCCGCGAGATCGGCTATATCCAGCCGGAAGGTCCGGATTTTCAGGTCGCGACCGACAATGTCGATCCGGAAATCGCTGAAATTGCCGGCCCGCAGCTCGTCGTTCCCGTTTCCAACGCGCGCTATGCGCTGAACGCCGCCAATGCCCGCTGGGGTTCGCTCTATGATGCACTTTACGGCACGGACGCCATTCCGGAAACTGATGGCGCTGAAAAGGGCAAAGGCTACAATCCGGTTCGCGGCGGCAAGGTCATTGCCTGGGCACGCGATTTCCTCGACCGCTCGGTTCCGCTCGCCGGCGAAAGCTGGAGCGTGGCGCAGGGCTTCTCGATCAAGGACGGCGCGCTTCTGATTGCCACGCCGAACGGCACGACCGGCCCCGCCGATCCGTACCAGTTCGCCGGCTATCGCGGCACGCCGGAAGCACCGACCGCGCTGGTTCTCACCCGCAACAATCTCTATCTGATCGTCGAAATCGACGCGACGTCCGCCATCGGCAAGACCGATCCGGCGCATATTTCCGACGTCATCGTTGAATCGGCCATCACCACGATCATGGACTGCGAGGATTCGGTCGCCGCCGTCGATGCCGAAGACAAGGTCGGCGTCTATCGCAACTGGCTCGGCCTGATGAAGGGTGACCTCACTGAAGAGGTCACCAAGGGCGGCAAAACCTTCACCCGCAAGCTCAACTCTGATGTCGACTTCCTCGACACCAAGGGCGCGCCCGCGTCGCTTCCCGGCCGCTCGCTGATGCTGGTCCGCAATGTCGGCCACCTGATGACGAACCCGGCCATCACCTTCGACGGCGGCCGCGAGGTTCCGGAAGGCATCCTGGATGCGCTCGTCACGGGCCTCATCGCGCTGCATGATCTTGGGTCCAACGGCCGCCGCATGAATTCTCGCGCGGGCTCCATGTATGTCGTCAAGCCGAAGATGCATGGCCCGGAAGAGGTCGCCTTTGCATGCGAGATCTTCTCTCGCGTCGAACAGGCGCTCGGCATGGCCCCGAACACGATGAAGATGGGCATCATGGACGAGGAGCGCCGTACCACGGTCAACCTCAAGGAATGCATTCGCGCCGCCCGCGAGCGCGTCGTCTTCATCAACACCGGCTTCCTCGACCGCACCGGCGACGAGATGCACACGTCGATGGAAGCGGGCCCGATGATCCGCAAGGGCGATATGAAGCAGGCCGCCTGGATTGCGGCTTATGAGAACTGGAACGTCGATATCGGCCTGGAATGCGGCCTCTCCGGCCGCGCACAGATCGGCAAGGGCATGTGGGCCATGCCGGACCTGATGGCGGCGATGCTCGAACAGAAGATCGCGCATCCGAAGGCCGGCGCCAACACGGCCTGGGTTCCGTCTCCGACCGCAGCGACGCTCCATGCCACGCATTACCACAGCGTCAACGTCGCTCATGTGCAGGACGGATTGCGCAAGCGCGACCGCGCCAAGCTCTCCGATATCCTCTCCGTCCCGGTCGCATCGCGTCCGAACTGGAGCCCGGAGGATATCCAGAAGGAACTGGATAACAACGCGCAAGGGATTCTGGGCTATGTCGTGCGCTGGATCGACCAGGGCGTCGGCTGCTCCAAGGTTCCGGACATCAACAATATCGGCCTGATGGAAGACCGTGCGACGCTGCGCATCTCCTCGCAGCACATGGCCAACTGGCTGCGCCACGGCGTCGTCACCGAGGCGCAGATCCTCGAAACGATGAAGCGCATGGCCGTTGTCGTCGACAAGCAGAACTCGGATGACCCGCTCTATACGCCGATGGCGGCAAACTATGACGGCTCCGTCGCGTTCCAGGCCGCGCTCGAGCTCGTGCTCAAGGGCCTCGAGCAGCCGAACGGCTATACCGAGCCGGTCCTTCATCGCCGCCGTCTGGAACTGAAGGCCAAGCGCGCCGGCTAGAGCACTTCCAGGAAAAGTGCGTAGCGGTTTTCCGTCCGGAAATGCGTGAAAACAAAGAGATAGAGCGTTTCAGCGTTTCCATTAGAAGGTGAAACGCTCTGAGCCCGAAGAACGTCGGACATGATAAAGCCCGCGATCCAATCAGGATCGCGGGCTTTTCCGTTTCAAGAGCGTGAGGCGAAATTGCCTTACTGAATGACGACGACCTTGGTGTTGCGGCCCGGACGGACGCGGCTATAGAGGTCGATGACATCCTGGTTGATCAGTCGGATGCAGCCCGAGGAGGCGGCGGTGCCGATGGAAGACCATTCCGGCGTGCCGTGCAGGCGGAACAGCGTATCCTGGCCCTTTTCATTGAAGAGATACATGGCGCGTGCGCCGAGCGGGTTGGTGACGCCCGGGTTCATGCCATCTTCAACATACTTGGCGACTTCAGGCTTGCGGGACGCCATTTCCTTTGGCGGATGCCAGGTCGGCCATTCCTGCTTCCAGGCAACATAGGCCGTGCCGGACCATGCGAAGCCCTGCTTGCCGACGCCGATACCGTAGCGAACGGCCTTGCCGCCGGACAGCACGTAATAAAGGAAGCGCTCACGCGTGTTCACGATGATCGTGCCGGGGCTCTCCTTCGTCTGGAAATCGACGATCTGGCGATGGAACTTCTTGTCGAGCTTCTGTATCGGGATCGCGGGAAGCTGGAAGCCGTTGTCTATAATCTTGCCATAGACGTCGGGAACCGGGCTGCCGGGTTCGGTCGGCGCCGCCAGCGAGGCGGAAGCAAAACCGGAAATGGCGAGGGCGGCGAAAATGCCGAGAATTTTAGTCGTGTTGCGCGGCCGCATGGGTAATCTCTTGAAGTCGGAGGGTTGCCGGCCGGACTTTCATGTCCGTGCAGAACCGGTTCATTCGTTATTTTACAGAGGCTACTCGATTGCAAGGCGAGCGTGGGACTCGCATGGGCCGAATCGCCCAAAAATGCCCGCTGCGGGTTTTTTTGCAACAGAACCCGATTCGTGCCAAGGTCTCTTCATGCCAATTCTCAACTTGCATGATTCTCACCCGCTGATCGACGGGCGGCAGTCGGAACGCGCCATGCTGGTGCGTCGGGGCGTGCAGCGCCTGCTTCATGCCATGCGGCTTGCTGTTCTTCCCGAACTCTCGCTTTCCAGTGGCCGCCGCGCCGATCTGATTGCGCTGACGCCCAAGGGCGAAATCTGGATCGTGGAGATCAAATCTTCGATCGAGGATTTCCGCGTCGATCGTAAATGGCCGGACTATCGCCAGCACTGCGACCGTCTCTTCTTCGCGACTCACAAGGACGTGCCGCTGGAGATTTTCCCGCAAGACTGTGGACTGTTTCTCTCAGACGGTTACGAGGCCCACATCATCCGCGACGCACCGGAGCACAAGCTGCCGCCTGCCGCGCGCAAATCGGTCACGCTGAACTTCTCCCGCATGGCGGCGCAAAGGCTTTTGATGGCGGAACTGTCGTTGGACACCGGCCGGCCGTTGCCTCCGTCGTGGGACGAAGGCTGAAGTCGTTCACTTCGGCGCGCGCTTGGCGAGAATGCGCTGCAGCGTGCGGCGATGCATGTTCAGCCGCCGTGCCGTCTCTGACACATTGCGCTCGCACATTTCGTAGACGCGCTGAATATGTTCCCAGCGGACCCGGTCTGCCGACATCGGGTTCTCCGGTGGCTCGACCTTGTCACCGGGGCTTCTAACCAGAGCCGCATAGATTTCATCCGCATCGGCTGGCTTGGCGAGATAATCTTCTGCACCCAGCTTCACTGCATTCACGGCGGTGGCGATATTGCCATAGCCGGTCAGCACGATGACGCGGGCGTCGGCCTTGTTCTGGCGGATCGCAGCAATGACATCGAGCCCGTTGCCGTCGCCAAGCCGCAGATCCACGACAGCATAATGCGGCGGCCGCGCGCGGGCGCGGCTGATGCCTTCGCTGACCGATTCCGCACTTTCGACCGCAAATCCGCGGCTCTCCATCGCTTTCGCCAAGCGGCGAATGAAGGGAGCGTCGTCATCAACGATCAGAAGCGAGTTGTCAGGGCCGATTGCGTCATCTGTCATGGGAGAAACAGCCGTGTTGTTCTTGAGATTTGCTGTCAGGATTGCATTCATCAAGTTCTATAGGCCCCGTCAGCCATTTACGTAAAGTCATTTCGCGCGAGAAACATCCATCCGGTGTCGCGGCCATTCGACAGTGACCCGTGCGCCGCCCGTTTCTCCGGAACTGTTTCCGAAACTCAGGCGCGCGCCGGACCGTTCCAGCAGCGTCTTGGCGATGAAGAGGCCAAGGCCAAGACCGCCGGCGTTGTCGTCCCGGCTTCGCGACGTCACATAGGGTTCGCCGATCCGTTGCAGGATATCGGGCGAGTAGCCCTCGCCATCATCTTCTATCGTAACGATGATCTTGTCGGCCCTGGCTTCTGTCACCACCACCACATGGTTTCGCGCGTAGTCCACGGCATTCTCTACGAGATTTCCAAGCCCGTAGATGATGCCGGCATTGCGCAGGCCGACCGGTTCCGTCTCGCGCGGCGTCTTTTCGATGACGATGATGCGAATGCCAAATTCCCGATGCGGGGCCGTCACCTCTTCGATCAGGGACGAGAGCGGGAGCAGCTTCATCGCTTCTGCTTCCTCGGACGACAGTGTCGTAAGGCGCCTCAAGATATCGCGGCAGCGTTCCGCCTGGCTGCGCAGCAGATGCACATCCTCCCCGTAACGCTCGTCTTGACCAAGCTCGCGCTCCATCTCCCTGGCGACCAGACTGATCGTGGCGAGCGGGGTGCCAAGTTCATGCGCTGCCGCTGCCGCCAGTCCGTCCAGCTGGGTCAGATGATTTTCCCGTTGCAGCACCAGTTCCGTTGCCGCGAGCGCCTCCGAAAGCTGCATCGCCTCCAGCGAGACGCGATAGGAATAGACCGCGGCAAAGGCGGTCGTCGTCAGGATGGCCAGCCAGATGCCGATGATCAGTTCGGTCGGCATCGTATAGGACGCGCCCGGATACCAGGGCAGTGGGAAGGGCGAGAAGGTGAGGATCGAGACGAACAGGATGAGGAGCAGGCCAAGCGCCAGCGTGTAGCGGATCGGCTGCGTGGAGGAGGAGATGATGACCGGCACGCAAAGCAGCGGCGCGAACGGATTGCTCAGGCCGCCAGTCATGAAGAGCACGCCGGCGAGCTCCAGAAGATCGATCGTCAGCAACGCCAGTGTAGCCTGCGGAGCAAGGCGCAGCGTCGGCGGATATCGGACGGAGAGATAGAAGTTGAAGAAGGCCAGCAGGCCGATCATCGCACCGCAAACCATGTAAGGCAGCGGGAAGGCGATCCAGACGTGAACGAGATAGACAGTCAGAGCTTGTCCGACCACGGCCAGCCAGCGGAGCCGGACCAGCGTTTGCAGGCGGATGCGACGGCTTTCCCGATAGTCGCTGATTTCGCTCTGGCTGGGCTCGGACATCTTGTCTTCCTCTCAGGTTCCGCGCGGCTTGGCCCTGTGGGTGGGCGCGGCCGCTGCCGGGTCTTCCGGCCAGGGGTGCTTGGGATAGCGCCCTCGCATGTCGGCCCGCACATCTTTCCAGGATCCGGCCCAGAAACCGGGCAAATCACGCGTAGTTTGAATGGGCCTGTGTGCCGGCGATGTCAATTCAAGCAGGAGAGGCAGTTTGCCACCGCCAATGACCGGATGTGTCTTCAGGCCGAACAGTTCCTGCACACGCACGGTGAGAACCGGTTCTTCCCCGTCATACTGGATCGGATGGCGCTGCCCCGCCGGCGTTTCAAAATGCGTCGGTGCGAGCCGCTCGAGATCGCGTCCCGCGCCATGCGGGAGAAGCGCCGTCAACCCGTCGCGCAGGCTGGCTTGGGAAACGTCGTTCAGCCCGCGTGTGTCGTTCTGGAAGGGGACGAACCAATCCTCCAGCGTCTCCAGCAGCCCTGCATCGCTCACATCCGGCCATGGCTCGCCAAGCGACCGATGCAGAAAACCGATGCGGTCGCGGAGCTGGGCGGCTTCCTTGCCGAAATTCAGCACCTGAGGCCCGAGCTTTCTCAAGCCCTCTGCCAGCACGGCCGCCGCATCTGGTCCGGATGGGCGCGGCATGGGTGTTTCTTCAAAGACAATGGCGCCCAGCCGTGTCGAGCGGCGCGCGCGCACCTCCCGGCTTGCCTCGTCGAAATAGATCTGCGTACCGGAAACGATAGCGCCCGGAAGCCCTTCCTCGATCTCGCTGCGTGTCACCTCCGCCGCCGACAATATGCGTGTCCTGCCCGCGCGCCCGGTCGCGTCCGCCACCACCAACATGGTTGCGCCCGCAAGGCGCGTCTCCGCATCCAGTTCGCCGCCGCGTCCATTCGCCATCACGAACCGGCCGCGCCCGCCGCGTTGCAGGGCGATGCGGTCCGGAAAGGCATGGATCAAAAGCGGCCCCGGCTGCCGCGTCATCGCCTTGCTTCGAGAGGTCGCCTCGCCACCAACCTGCGCCGTAATCCGCGAGGCAAGCCTCTTTGCCGCCTGCGCCCGCGGCCCCCGGTCGGTGCGGAAATTGCGCAGCCGGTCCTCAAGATCGATGGAGTTGCCGCCAAGTCCCTGCTCTGTGATGAGGACGGCGAGTTCCGCCGCTGCCAGCGTCGACGCCGGTTCATGCAGCGCCGTTCTCGCTACCATCGCCGACAGTCTCGGTGGCAGGCCGAGCTTGCGCATCAGCTTGCCGGTCTCCGTCAGCCGGCCCTGACGATCAAGTGCCTCGAGACTCACCAGCAGATTACGTGCCTCCTGGAAGGCAGCATTCGGCGGCGGATCGGCAAATCGCAACGCCGACGGCTCGGTCACGCCCCAGGCTGCCATGTCGAGAACGAGGCCGGAGAGATCGGATGCCAGAATCTGCGGCGCGCTATGCGCTGCGAGCGCCGCCGTCTGGCCCTGATGCCAGAGACGAATCGCAATACCCGGCTCCGTTCGCCCGGCGCGCCCGGCGCGCTGGTCGGCGGAGGCGCGAGAGACGCGCACGGTTTCCAGCCGCGTCATGCCCGTTGCCGGCTCATAGGCCGGGATACGCTGCAGGCCGCTATCGATGACAATTCGGACGCCATCAATGGTAATCGAGGTTTCCGCAATCGAGGTTGCCAGCACGACCTTGCGCGATCCGGGCTCAGCCGGCCGGATCGCCTGATCCTGCTCCTTCTGCGTCAGGTTGCCGTAAAGTGGAACCACCAGCACATCCGCGCCGAGCGTCCCGCCCAATGCCTCTGTCGCGCGCGTGATCTCGCCCTGGCCCGGCAGGAAGGCGAGGATCGAGCCCGACTCCTCGGCAATGGCCTTTCGAACCGCGCGGATGACGGCCTGCTCGACGGCCTCGCCTGTCGGCCGGTCTTCGTGGCGTATCTCGACCGGATAGGCTCGGCCTTCACTGATAATGACTGGCGGGCCCTCCAGAAGCGCACCGACCTTCTCGACATCCAGCGTTGCCGACATCACGAGGATCCGCAGGTCTTCCCGCAAGCCCGCCTGCGCATCGAGCGCCAGCGCCAACCCGAAATCCGCGTCGAGCGACCGCTCGTGAAACTCGTCGAAAATGACAAGACCGGCATCCGCAAGTTCCGGATCGTCGAG